>NZ_CP029553.1:3247500-3302500 GCF_003173755.1 Methylobacterium terrae | reverse complement strand
CGGCTCGCCTGTCAACACGCCCCGATCCGACCGGTCCGCGACCGAACCGAAAGCCGCCCGCGAGCCCGGTCGGGACCCGCGGTGATGCTCGCGGTCGATGGCCGGAAACGGGTCGGACCCGTCGCCGGTTGGCCCGAGATGGCGGTCACGGAACAGGAATCAGGTCTTCGTCCGGTCGGTCGAAGAGGGCCCATCCCGGAGGCATGGCCCGGCGGGCCCGGTCCGCCTATGACGGGCCGCGCGAGAGCCGGAGCGGCCGGGGAGGGGATGTAAATGAGACAGGTGGCGCTGGCGGCTCTGGTGCTCGGGCTCGGCCCGGCCCTCGCCGAGGACCGGCCGGCGGTGGTGCTGCCGACCGTCGATTACGCCAACACGCGCTTCTCGGCGCTCGACCGGATCACGCCTGGGAATGTCGGCGGGCTCAAGGTGGCCTGGACCTACTCGACCGGGGTGCTGCGCGGGCACGAGGGCGCGCCGCTCGTCGTCGGCCACATCATGGTCGTGCACACGCCGTTTCCCAACACCGTCACGGCGCTCGACCTCGATCGGGACGGCAAGATCCTGTGGCGCTACGCGCCGCGGCAGGAGGCGGGCGTGGTCGCGGTGATGTGCTGCGACACGGTCCATCGCGGTCCTGCCTACCAGGACGGCCGGATCTTCCTGCAGCTCGCCGACACCACCGTCGTGGCGCTCGAGGCCGAGACCGGCCGGGTGCTGTGGACGGTGCAAAACGGCGACCCGGGCAAGGGAGAGACCAACACCGCGGCGGTGCTGCCGGTGCGGGACAAGGTGATCGTCGGCCTGTCGGGCGGCGAGTACGGCGCGCGCTGCCACGTCACCGCCTACGACCAGGCGACGGGACGGCGGGTGTGGCGCGCCTACGCCACCGGACCGGATGCCGAGATGCTGGTCGATCCCGAGAGGACGACGGAGCTCGGGCGCCCGATCGGCGAGAATTCCTCGCTCGAGAGCTGGGAGGGCGAGCAGTGGAAGACGGGCGGGGCCTGCGCCTGGGGCTGGTTCTCGTACGATCCGGACTTGAACCTCGTCTATTACGGCACCGGCAATCCCTCGACATGGAACCCGGCCCAGCGCCCGGGTGACAACCGCTGGGCGATGGCGATCGTCGCCCGCGACGCCGATACCGGCGTGGCGCGCTGGGTCTACCAGATGACGCCGCACGACCAGTGGGACTATGACGGCGTCAACGAGATGATCCTGACCGATCAGGACGTCGAAGGGCGCCGGCGCCGGCTGCTGACCCATTTCGACCGCAACGGCTTCGGCTACACCCTCGACCGCGCCACCGGCGAAGTGCTGGTGGCGGACAAGTTCGATCCGAGCGTGAACTGGGCCAAGCGCATCGACCTCGACCGCGCCTCCCCGACCTACGGCCGCCCGGTGGTGGACGAGCGCTACGCGCCGGGCGTCACCGGCGAGGACGAGACCGTGACGGGCATCTGCCCCGGGGCGCTCGGCGCCAAGAACCAGCAGCCCGCCGCCTACTCGCCGGCGACCGGCCTGTTCTACGTGCCCACCAACCACATGTGCATGGATATCGAGCCGTTCCGCGTCACCTACACGCCGGGCCAGCCCTATGTCGGCGCGACGCTGACGCTGCATCCGCCGGCCGGCACCGACCGCACCGGCGCCTTCATCGCCTGGGACAACCTCGCGGGGCGGATCCGATGGTCGATCCCGGAGCCGTTCTCGGTCTGGTCCGGCGCGCTCGCCACCGCCGGCGGGGTGGTGTTCTACGGCACGCTCGAAGGGTATCTCAAGGCGGTCGATGCCGCGACGGGCAAGGAACTCTACCGCTTCAAGACGCCGTCGGGGATCGTCGGCAACGTCACCACCTATCTGCATGGCGGGCGGCAATACGTGGCGGTCCTGTCGGGCATCGGCGGCTGGGCCGGGATCGGGCTCGCCGCCGGGCTGACCGACCCGGCCGAGGGCTCGGGCGCGGTCGGGGGCTACGCGGCCCTGTCGCAGTACACGGCGGCGGGCGGCCAGCTCACGGTGTTCGCCCTGCCCGAACGCTGACGATCCGGGCCGGGGGCGACACCCGGCCCGACCACCAACGAGGAGGCTCTTCGATGCGGGTGCCGATCGCGCTCCTGTGGCTCTTCGCGGCGCCGGCCGCCCTGGCGCAGACGCCGCCGCCGGAGGAGGCGCCCTCCCTCGCCGCCTGCCTGCCCGGCCTCGTCGCCCGGGCGCGGGACGGGGGAGTGACGCCGGCCCTGGCGGAGGCGCAGCTCTCGGGCCTCACCGCCGATCCGGACGTCGCGGCGGCGACGAACAGGCAGGCGGAATTCGAGAAGCCGGTCTGGGCCTATCTCGATTCCGCGGTGAGCGAGGAGGCGGTGACCGACGGCCGGGCGAAGCTCGCATCCGAGGCGAGCCTGCCGGCGATCGAGGCGGCCTACGGCGTCGACCGGCACGTGCTGGTGGCGATCTGGGGCATCGAATCGGGCTACGGCAGCGTGCTCGACGATCCCCGCAAGGTGCGGCCGGTGGTACGCTCGCTCGCCACGCTGGCCTGCGCCGGGGGGCCCCGAGTCGCGACCTGGACCGAGGAGCTGGTGGCGGCGCTCCGCCTCCTCGATCTCGGCCGTACCACGCCGGAGCGCCTGACGGGATCCTGGGCCGGCGCGATGGGCCACACCCAGTTCATGCCGACGACCACCCTGCGCCACGCCCTCGACTTCGACGGCGACGGCCGGGCCGACATCTGGACATCAGCCCCCGACGCCCTTGCCTCGACAGCCCAGTACCTGCGGACCTTGGGCTGGCGCCCGGGCGAGGTCTGGGGCGGCGAGGTGGTGCTGCCGGAGGGCTTCGATTACCGCCTCGCCGACGAGACGACGATGCGGCCGCTCGCCGAGTGGCGGGCGCTGGGCCTCAAGCCGGCGGGCCGGGAGATCGGGGCGGAGACCGACACGGCGCGCCTGGTGCTGCCGGCCGGGGCGAGGGGGCCGGCCTTCCTGCTGCGGCCGAACTTCGGGGCGCTGCTCGGCTACAACGCCGCCTTCTCCTACGCGCTCGCGGTGGCGCACCTCTCCGACCGGCTGCGCGGCGAGCCCGGCTTCGTGCAGCCATGGCCGCGGGCCGACCGGCCGCTCGCGACCGACGAGCGGCGGGAGATCCAGGCGAGCCTCGAGGCGAAGGGGCATCCCGTCGGCGGGGTCGACGGGCGGATCGGCCCGCGGACCCGGGCGGCGATCCGGGCCTACCAGGCGAGCGCCGGGCTGGTGCCGGACGGCTACGCCGACGCGTCGCTCCTGGACCGCCTGCGCGCCGGACCTTGAGCGATGGGCCTTCGCATGAACGCGAAGGCGCAAGGCGAATCGGCGCCGACGCCCGTCCGGGCTTGCCGGCACCCTCGGGCGGGACGGCCCGAGGGTGCGGATCGATTCCCCGCCAACGCACGATTCGGGGATTCGGCACCACCGTCTCGGACGCGAAGCCGCTGACTCCTGTGGAGAAAAGGTTGTCGACTCCTGAATCGGAGGACCCGGGGCTTAACGCTTGACTCTCCGTCGCCCGCGCCGGCCAAACTACGCTCACGTGCTCGGATGAGGCTCGAAAGCGTAGATGTCGAAGGGTGCCGAAAGTCGAATCGCCGGGCGGAGGCCAGCCTCCGCGACGCCGTTCGACGCCGTGATCGCGGCCCATGCCGACGCCCTGACGCGCCAGCTCGCGCGGGTGGGCGAGCGGTTCAGCCCGCCGGCGGCGCACCGTGCCCTGCGGCGCTTCCCGACCGGCGAGGCGGCGCGGCTGATCGGCATCACCGACGCCTACCTGCGCCAGCTCATCCTGTCGGACGAGGCTCTGGAGCCCGAGAAGGGCCCGGCGGGCCGGCGGCAATTCACCTTGGGCCAGATCAACGACGTGCGCCGGCACCTGGCGCGGACCCGGCCGGGCTACCTGCGCCATCGCCGGGCCGGCGAGCACCTGCAGGTGCTGGCGATCACCAACGTCAAGGGCCGCTCGGGCAAGACCACCGCGGCGGCCCACCTCGCGCAGTACCTGGCGCTTCAGGGATTCCGGGTGCTCGCCGTCGACCTCGACCCGCAGGCGGCCCTGTCGGGCCTGTTCGGCTGCCGGCCGGAACTCGATGTCGGGGTGAACGAGACCCTCTACGGCGCGGTGCGTCGCGACGGGGCGGAGCGCCCGCTCGAGCAGATCGTGCGCGCGACCCACTTCCCGGGCATCGACCTGGTGCCGGGCCATCTCGAGCTGATGGCCTGCGAGCACGGCGCCATCCCCGAGAGCACCGTCGGCCGCGTCGCCGAGGCGCTGGCGGGGGTCTCGGACGCGTACGACGTGGTGGTGGTCGATTGTGCCCCGCAGCTCGGCGTGCTGACCCTCGGGGCGCTCTGCGCCGCAACCGGCATCCTGGTCACGGTGCAGCCGCAGATGCTCGATCTCGCCGGCATGTCCGGCTCGCTGCGGATGACCGCCGACCTGCTCGGCGCGGTCCGGGAGGCCGGCGGCGACCTTCGGCCCGACTTCCTGCGCTACCTCGTCACCCGCCACGAGCCGAATGACGGACCGCAGACCCAGGTCGTCGGGCTGCTGCGGGCGCTCTTCGGCGAGCAGATGCTGACGCATGCGGTGCCGCTCTCGGCCGCCATCGCCGAGGCCGGCGCCTCCGGCCGCACGCTCTACGAGGCCGGCCGCGAGAGCTTCACCCGGCAAGCCTACGACCGGGCGGTCGAGGCCCTCGATGCGGTGAATGCCGAGATCGCCGGCGAGATCACGCGGGCCTGGGGCCGGGCTACGTGAGCCGTTCCCTCATCCCGGGGCGATGCCCCAGGTGACCGGCGCCCCTCGCGGCGCCGCCTGAACCCGCCTTCCGGGCGGTTCCCTCAACGCGAACCCAGAAAGGATCGATCCGGCAAAAGAAAAAGGCCCCCGACGCGACGCCCCGGAAGCCCTTCTCTTAGTGCCTGGCAGCCTGAGAGAATCAAATCCGGCACATTCTGTCAAGCGTGGCGCCGATTCGGCGATCCCTTTTCTGTTGCCTGACGACAGGCACACCATGTCCCAGACCCAGCCGACGACGCCCTTCGGGCGGCGGCCGCTCTCGCTCGCCATGATGGCGGCGCAGGCGGCGGCGAAAGCGTGCCCGGACGAGGCCGCGAGCCACAAATGGCGCACCTTCCGCAACCTGACCGAGGCCAAGGCACGCCTCGGGCTCGGGGACCGGGCGCTGGCGGTGCTCTCGGCGCTGCTGAGCTTCCATCCCGAGACCGCGCTCGTGCCGGGCCCCGACCTCGTGGTCTTCCCCTCGAACCGTGAATTGTCGGTGCGCGCCCACGGTCCGTCGCCGACGACGCTCCGGCGCGCGCTGAGCCAGCTCGTCGAGGCCGGCCTGGTGATCCGCCGCGACAGCCCCAACGGCAAGCGCTACGCGCGGCGCGGCGAGGGCGGCCGGATCGAGCAGGCCTTCGGCTTCGACCTCTCGCCCCTGGTGGCGCGGGCGGGCGAGTTCGAGGCCCTGGCCGCCGAGGTGCGGGCGGCCGCCAGGGCGCGGGCGCTCCTGCGGGAGGAGATCTCGCTCCTGCGCCGGGACATCGCCAAGATCGTCGCCTTCGCCCGCGAGACCGGGCTGGATGGCGCCTGGGACGGTATCGAGGCGGGGCTCCAAGGAGCGGGCGCCATGCCGCCGCGCTCGGCCGGCAACGCGGTCCTCTCCGCGGTCGCCGAGGGGCTGCGGGGTTTGCGCGCCGCGGTGGATAAGTGCCTGGCGGAATCGATCGAATTCCGGAAAACGGACGCCAGTGAGTCCCAGGCCGGCTGCCACCATCAGAGTTCAAAACCTGAGTCTTTCCAGAATCTTGAACGGGATTTGCGGGGACGGGACGAGGAGGCGGGCGCAAAGCCGGTGACCAGCGTGGTGCCGGTGACGCGCGCCCTGCCGCTCGGGCTGGTGCTCGAGGCCTGTCCGGATCTCGCGGCTTACGCCCGTCACGGGATCGGGACCTGGCGGGACTTCCTCGGCGCGGCTGCGGTGGCGCGCGCGAGCCTCGGGATCGCCGCCCCGGCCTGGAACGCGGCCGTCGAGGCGATGGGCGAGGAGCAGGCGGCCATCGTGGTCGCGGGCATGCTGCAGCGGGGAACCGCGATTGCGGCGCCGGGGGCCTACCTGCGCGATCTCGCCGGGAAGGCGCGGGCCGGGCGGTTCTCGGCATGGCCGATGATGATGGCGTTGTGGCGGGTGCGGCAGGGGAGCGCGATCCAGGTGTCAGGGGCTTCGGGACCACTTTTCGGCTCGCCGATGCCGAGGCTCCTCTCGGCGCGGCCAGGATCGTCGACGGCGGTCTCTGGCGGCTTCACGGCATGCTGATCCTGCGCGCCGAAGCCGATTGCCGGGATGCCTCGTGCCTGCCGGTCATTGCCCGCGTGAAGGAGAGCCGGTCGATCCCGGAACCGACGCTCACGGCGGACAGCCGGTCGTCATCGCCGATGACAGCGATCCGCTCCGGGGCGCGCGCCGGCTCACCCGATCCGCCTCGAGGGGGCCGGCGGCGCCGGTCTCGATCTCTCGCCTCGCCCCGGAGGCTGGGTCGTGGAGGCCTGCGGCGGCTGCCTTCCCCTCGGATGACGAACGGGTGCGGCGTCCGCCGACGCCGACTTGGCCGAGCCGGACCTTCGCGGAATTCAGACGCTGGCTGGGCCCGGATCCGCGAGGGCCTCCGCCCGCAAAGTCCGCCGCGCCAGGGCGACCGCCTCGCGGATCACCTCCGGGTCGCCGACCTCGTGGGCGAGGATCAGGACGAGGCGCGTGGTGAAGGCCGCGCTCTCGGCCTCGTCGAGATCGCGAAAACCGCGGACCAGGATCTCGTAGACGTCGTCGGCGCGGCCGGCGAAGCCGTCGTCCTGCCGGAGCGCCATCACGCCGCCTCCCGGATCGCGGAATCGGGCCGGCCGGTGGCGCGCGCAAGCGCCCTGGCGACGGTGGCCGGATCGAGGGTGGGGAAGCGCGCCGCCACGTGGGCGTCGGGCCGGATCAGGTAGGCGGTGCCCGGGGCGGCGGCGTAGCGCGCGGCCGCGACCCCTCGCGGGTCGCGCAGAACCTCGGCGCCGGGCACGGCGATGCCTGGCGGTGCGACCACGACCATCCGCAAGTCGAGGCCGGCGAGCGGCGTCAGGTCCGGCGGGGCGTCGGCGAAGAGGAGAAGCGTGAACGGCCCGCCGAGCCGGTCGAGCAGCCAGGCGGGACGCCCCTCCGTGTCGGTCACCGGGGCGTCGGGGCAGGCGGTGCCCGGCTCGGGCCCGCCGGAGAACGGCGCGGCATCCGGCGTCTGCAGCGACAGGCCGGCGAGGCTGCAGGGGCGCGACAGCCGGCCGGCATTGAGGAGGGCGCGGGCGAAGGGCGCCTCGGCGGCGAGCGCGAGCACGCCGTCGCGAAGGCCGCGCTCCGCGCCGTTGCGCGGGGTCATGAAGGCGGTGGTGCGGCTCGAATGGCGGATGTTCTCGTCGGCGGCGCGGCCGCGCTCCTCGTCGTAGGTCGCGACCAGCGATTCGGGCGCCCGGCCGGCCACCACCAGGGCGAGCTTCCAGCACAGGTTGTCGGCATCCTGCACCCCGCCATTGCCGCCCCGCGCCCCGAACGGGCTCACCACGTGGGCGCTGTCCCCGGCGAAGATCACCCGGCCGTGGACGAACCGCTCGAGCCGCGCGCAGCGGAACGAGTAGACCGAGCACCATTCGAGGGTGACGGGCGTGTCCTCGCCCACCACCGCCCGCACCCGCGGCATCACCCGGTCGGGTTGGCGCTCCAGCTCGGGATCGGCCTCGGGCCCGAGCTGGAAATCGAGGCGGAAGACGCCGTCGGGCTGGCGGTGCATGAGGGCGCTCTGGCCGGCATGGAAGGTCGGCTCGAACCAGAACAGGCGCTCGGTCGGGAAGCCGGCCCGCATCGTGACGTCGGCGATGAGGAACCGCTCCTCGAAGCGCTGGCCCGGGAAGGGCAGGCCCATCCGGGTTCGGGTCGGCGAGCGGGCGCCGTCGGCGGCGATGACCCAGGCGGCCTCGACGGTGTAGGTGCCGTGCGGGCATTCCACCGTGAGGCGCACGCCGTCGCCGGTCTGGACGAGGTCGGTGACGGTGGAGTTCCACCGCAGCGCGATCAGGTCCGGGACGTCGCCGGCCCGGTCGATCAGGAACTCCTCGACGTAGTATTGCTGCAGGTTGACGAAGGCCGGACGCCGGTGCCCGCCCTCGGGCAGGAGGTCGAAGCGGTAGAGCTCGCGCGCGCCGTGGAAGACGCGGCCGGTGTTCCAGGTCACGCCCTTGTCGACCATGCGGGTCCCCACGCCGAGCCGGTCCCAGATCTCGAGGGTGCGCTTGGCCCAGCAGATCGCCCGGCTGCCGGTCGCGACCGTGTCGTCGTCGTCGAGCACCAGGACCGGTACGCCGCGGCTCGCGAGGTCGATGGCGCAGGTGAGGCCGACCGGCCCGGCGCCGATCACCACGACGGGCCGGCGATCCGCCTCACCGGACAGTTCGGGCGGCGGCGCGGAGGCGTAGCGGGGCGTGCTCATCGGCGGCCTCTCGGGGTTTCCTCATTGGGGGTTTCCACGTGGGACGCGCCCGGTTGTTCCGGGCGTCGCTCTTCCGCCTCGCGGCGGATCACCCCTCCAGCGCCCGCCACATCTCGATGTCGCGCTCGGCGGTCCAGATCCGGGGCGTATCGATCCCCTTCGCCTCGTCGTAGGCGCGGCTGACGTCGAAGGGCATGCAATGCTCGAAGATGACCCAGTGCCCGTATCGGGGCCGCATCTCGCGCATCGCCCGGTCGTAGACCGCCTTGAGGTCGTGGCCGGCGGCGACGCCCTCGCGGGCGATGGCGTAGAGGTCGCGCAGGAAGGCGCGGGTGCCCTCCAGCCCCTCGCGGATCCGGTCGGGCGTCGTCAGCGCCTCGCCGCGGCCCGGCACCAGGGCAGCGGGGCCGAAGGCCTCCAGCCGGTCGAGGGTGGCGGGCCAGTCCTGGAAATGCGCGTCGCCGCAATAGGGGGTGGCCCCGTACTCGACGAGGTCGCCGGAGAACAGCACCCTCTCCTTCGGCAGCCAGGCGATCGTGTCGCCGGCGGTGTGGCCGCGCCCGGCATGGACGATCCGCACCTCGCGCGAGCCGAGCCACAGGGTCATCTCGCCGTGGAAGGTCAGGGTCGGCCAGGTCAGGCCCGGGATCTCCTCGCGCCCGCGGAAGAGCCGCGGGAAGCGCTGGATCTCCGAATCCATGTCCTGCTGCCCGCGCTCGACGATCATCGCGCGGGCGACGTCGCTGGCGATGACGTTGACCCGGTCCGGATAGCCGGCGACGCCGAGCACCCGCACGGCGTGGTAGTGGGTCAGCAGCACGTGGCGGATCGGCTTGTCCGTGACCGCGCGGACCCTCCGCACCAGGTCGCCGGCCATGCGCGGGGTGGCGCGGGCGTCGATCACCAGCACCGAATCGTCGCCGACGACGATGCCGGAATTCGGGTCGCCCTCGGCGGTGAGCGCGTAGACGCCTGGCGCCAGCTCCGAGAAGGTCTCCTGCTTCTCGGCGAGGTCGCCCTGGCTGGCGAAGCCCTTGCTCATGCGGTTGCCTCCCGTATGGATGTCGAGCCGCGGCCGTTCTGTCGCGGCCGGTGCAGCGGCGCTTGTTGCGCCTGCAACTCGATGTAAAATGTTGCGAACGCAACCGTCAAGGGCGCGACCCGGACCCGATGGACCGTCTGAACCTGCTCAGCTTCTCGCCGTTCCGGCTCAACCGGCTCGCCACCGAGTTCAGCAACGCGCTCGCCGCCGACTACGCGCGCTTCGGCATCGACATTCCGGAATGGCGGGTGCTGGCGACGCTGGGGCAGCACGACGAGCCGCGCAGCGCCGCCTACGTCGTGCGCTGCACCCGCACCCACAAGTCGCGGATCAGCCGCGCGGTGAGCCACCTGATCGAGCTCGCCCTCGTCGAGCGCCAGGAGAGCGGCGACGACCGGCGCGAGATCATGCTGCAGCTCACGGACGAGGGACGGGCGACCTATGCCGAGCTGGTGCCGATCCTGCTCGCCCGGGAGGCGAAGCTCCTCTCCGGATTCAGCGAAGCGCAGAGGCGGGACTTCGAACGGCTGCTGGAGGTGCTGGAAGGGTCGCTCGGGCTGGTGCGGACGCGGGAGCGGTAAAGGGGCCTCGCCCGTCGCGGAGGCAGGAAGGCCCTGGCGAACCTGCCGTCCACCCCGTCACCCCGGGGTCGCGCAGCGGAGCCCGGGATGACGCAGACGGCGGCGTGTTCGCTGCGGACGTCGAGGACCGTCCGAATACCGGTTCGGCAACGCGCACTGCCGGTCGCGTTGCTCAGTGCGCGGTGGAGATCAGCACCGGCACATCGGCGCGCGCGACGTAGGCCGTGAGCACCAGGAAGACGAGTATCGTGAGCGCATTCCAGGCGAGGTAGCGGCCGCGGTCGATCAGGGCGCGGGTATCAGCGAGGGCGCGGGTTCTGGCGAGGGCGCGGGTCTTGGCGGCGGGCATGGACAGGGCTCCTCGGGGAGGGGCGTGCGGCGCCCGCGGGATCGTCGACGGGCGGTTCCTGTCTCGGAGGAGCGATGCCGACTCTCGGTCACATTCAAGCCGCGGCGGGCCCGGCCGTCAATGAACGCGGCTCCCAAAGAGCCCCGGTCGGAGAGACGATCTTTGCTGCAACAGGCTTGATACGTAGAAGAATGCTTCTCCAAGGCAGGGAACCAACGCGAGGCGGAAAAATCGGTTCTCCGGCCCCCATCCTTGCCGCGGGTGGAGTTCGACGTGTGGACGCGCGGGGCCGAGGGCGGCGCGCGATCCATCGTGCGCGAGACGATCGTGCGGGAACGCGGGCGGGGCCGGGTCGTTGCCGGTGACGCAGCGGCGCATCCGGCGTCGTCCCCGAGACAGCGAGACCCGCCCCGATGCCGTCGCCGATCCGCTTCGATCCGTCCCTCGAGACCGTGCAGCCCGACGAGGAGGAGGTGCACGCGGAGATGATCCGCGTCTTCCGCAGGATCCAGGAGACGACGCTCGCGGATTACGGCCACGCGGTGCGCGGCGTCCACGCCAAGAGCCACGGCCTCCTGACCGGGCGGCTGACCGTGCTGCCGGACTTGTCGCCGCCGCTGGCGCAAGGGGCGTTTGCCCGGCCCGGCACCTACGACGTGGTGCTGCGGCTCTCGACCAACCCGGGCGACATCCTCGACGACAGCGTCTCGACCCCGCGCGGCCTCGCCCTCAAGGTGATCGGCGTCGAGGGCGAGCGGCTGCCCGGCGCCGGGGGGGACAGCCAGGACTTCGTCATGGCGAACGCCCCCACCTTCACGGCGCCCGACGCCAGGGCCTTCCTCAGGAGCCTGAAGCTGCTGGCCGCCACCACCGACACGCCGCAGGTGTTCAAGAAGGTCTTCTCCGCCGCCCTGCGCGGGCTCGAGAGCGCGGTCGAGGCGGTAGGCGGCAAGAGCCCGACGCTGATCGGCCTCGGCGGCCACCCGGAGACGCACATCCTCGGCGAGACCTTCTACAGCCAGGTCCCCTTGCGCTGGGGCGACTACGTCGCGAAGGTCGCGGTCGCCCCGGTCTCGCCGGCGCTCACCGCCCTCACCAATGCCCCGCTCGACGTCGACGGCCGCCCGAACGGCCTGCGCGAGGCGGTCTCGGAGTTCTTCACCGCGCATGAGGCCGTGTGGGAGCTGCGCGTCCAGCTCCTCACCGACCGCGAGGCGATGCCGGTCGAGGACGCCTCGAAGCCCTGGCCCGAGGAGGCGAGCCCCTACCTCCCGGTCGCCCGGATCACGGCCGCGCCGCAGGCGAGCTGGAGCGACGAGAAGGTCCGCGCCCTCGACGACGGCCTCGCCTTCAGCCCGTGGCACGGCATCGAGGCGCACCGGCCCCTCGGCTCGGTGATGCGGGCGCGCCGTGCCGTCTATCCGCGCTCGGCCGGCTTCCGCGCCGAGCACAACGGCTGCCCGATCCACGAGCCTACCCGCCACTTGCCGACCCGCCACTCGCCGACCGGTGCCTGAGAAGGAGTTTCCGCCATGGTGTTCCCGTCCCTGACCGCGTCCTACGGCGCCGTGCTCGCGCTGCTCTTTTCCGGCCTCTCGATCTGGGTGATGGCCCGGCGGCTCTCCGCCAACGTGCTGCACGGCGACGGGGGCGACGCGGTGCTGCTGCACCGCGCCCGCAGCCAGGCCAACTTCGCCGAGTACGTGCCGTTCATCCTGCTCCTCGTCGGCCTGCTCGAGGCCCACGGCGCGGGCCGCACCCTGGTCCACGGCCTGCTGATCGTGCTGCTGGTCGGCCGTGTGCTGCACCCGTTCGGCATGACGGCGCCGGCGAATTCCCCCCGGCAGTTCGCCTGCCGCGGCGGCGGCATCCTGGCGACCTTCGCGGTGCTGATCGTCGCGGCGGTCGCGCTGCTGCTGCGGCTGTCCTAGGCGGGCACGGCCGGGGCGGCGAAGTCGAGCCGCACCACCGTCCCGTCCCCGCCCGCATAGGTGAGCGTGCCGTCGAGCTGGGCCGCCAGCCCCTGGGCGATGCGCATCCCCAGGCTGCGGCTCGCCTCCGCGTCGAACCCAGCCGGGATGCCGCGTCCGTCATCCGCGATGGTGAGCGCCATCCGGTCGGCCGCGGTCGCCTCCAGGCGGATCGTGATCGTGCCGCGGGCGCCGTCGGGGAAGGCGTGCTTGAGGGCGTTGGTCACCACCTCGACCACCAGGAGCGACAGGGTGGTGAGCCGCGTCAGGTCGAAGCGCACCGGGGCGACGTCGACGAGGCAGACGATGTTGCGCGCGCCCGTCGCGTCGAGGAGGTCGCCGCAGAGCTCCTGCAGGTACTGGCCCGCCGGCAGGTTGATCCGGTCCGGGTCGTAGAGCCTGCGGTGGATGCGCGAGATCGTCTCGAGCCGCACCCGCGCCTCGTCGAGGGCGGCGAGCGCGGCCTTCGGGTCGTCGCCGACCCGGCGCTTCTGCAGGGTGAGGAGCGCGGCGACGAACTGCATGTTGTTCGCCACCCGGTGCTGCAGCTCCTGGAACAGGGTGCGCTGCTGCTCGTAGAGCCCCGCCGTCACCGCGCGCTCGTGGCGCAGCCGCGCGCCCGCCGTGTGCATGATGTGGATCAGCGCGATGTCGACCGAGACGATGAAGACGTAGAAGGCCAGCGTCAGCCCGGACTGCGCCGAGAGGAGGAAGCCCTGGCTCGGCGGCAGGAAGAAGTACCAGGCTGCCAGCCCGCTCAGGGTCGCGCAGGTGATGCCGGCGCGCAGGCCGCAGAAGAACGTGGTGAGGATGACGGCCGGGAAGAACGTCAGGTAGGGAAAGCCCGGCGGCAGCACCTCGTCGACGGCGAGGCGCAGGCCGAGGGCGGCCGCCGTGGCGCCGAGCGCCACGAGGTCGCCGAGCCAGACCTGCGCGCGCAAGCGCTCGGTGGCCTGGATGGCACTCCAGAGCCGGCTGCGCCGTGCCGTGAGGGCGGGCGCCGCCGGCGCGGTCGGTTCGGCCGTGGACAGGGCGGCGGCTCCTCGATCGGGACCGAGAGGGAGCGCGCGTCGCCCCCGATGGTTCCGCGAGTGAAGCGGAGATCGGCCGGCGGGCGGCCGATCTCCGGTCAGCGTGACTTCGCGGCCGCAGTCGCGGAGAGGAAGAGCGCACCGACGCCGAGGCCCAGCGCGAGCCCGGTGCTGAGGCGCCGGGCGGAGGGCACGCCGTGGCGGTCCCGCCAGCCGCCGCTCGTGCGCCGGCGATCGTCGAGGGGCGCGCGCAGCGCGCCGTGGGTCACGGGCGCGGGCCCCGCCCGGTCGAGGGCGCGGTGGATCGCCACTCCCATCAGGTGCTCGGTGGGGCCCGGCGCGAGCGCGTAGGCGGCCTGCGCCGCCCGGGCCGGCCAGCCGACCGCGACCTCGTCGTGGGGGTGGCGCGCGACGTGCACGAAGGTCTCGGCCACGTCCTCGGGCGCGTAGACGAAGGGACCGGCATCGATGCGCTTGCCCGAGACGTTGGCGCCGTGATCGAGCCCGGGCGTGTCGACCATCGCCGGGAAGACCGAGCAGACGTGGATGCGGGGATGCCGGCGCAGCTCCTGGCGCAGGGCCGCGGTGAAGCCGCGCAGGCCGAACTTGCTCGCCGTGTAGGCCGCCGCGAACGGCGCCGGCGCCCAGCCGCCGAGCGAGATGTTGGTGATCAGCGTGCCGTGCCCCTGGCTCAGGAAGACCGGCAGGGCCGCGTAGGCGCCGTACATGCCCCCCAGCAGGTTCACCGCGACCGTCAGGCGGTGGAGGTCGAGGGGCGCGTCCTGGTACGGCCCGAACACCCCGGTGCCGGCATTGTTGATCCAGACGTCGATGCCGCCGAAGGCCCGCACGGCCTCGTCGGCGAGCGCCTGCACCGCGTCGGCGTCGGTCACGTCGGTCGGCACCGCGATCGCCTGAGCGCCCTCGCGCCGGCAGGCCTGCGCCACGTCCTCCAGGGCGTCGCGGCGCCGCGCCGCCAGCACCAGCCGGGCCCCCCGGCCGGCGAAGGCAAGGGCGGCGGCGCGGCCGATGCCGCTCGAGGCGCCGGTGAGCACCACGACGGCGTTCTGCAGGTCGGTCATGCGGGCCTCCTTGCCGAGGGACGATCCAGGGAGGCGTCCCTTCGCTCCTGACGCCGCTCCTTGGCGCAACCGGGCGGCCCGTCGGAGGTTCCGCCGGCTCAGCCCCGCCGGATCGGCGCGCCGCTGCCGGCCGGCGCCGTCACCGCGCCGTTCTCGGCGATCACCCGGCCGCGACACAGAACCGTCTCGGGCCACCCGGTCACCTCGCGCCCGGCATAGGGCGTGAAGCCGGTGCGGTCCTCGACCATCGCGTCGGAGAGGGTGACCCGCTTGCCCGGGTCCCAGATGCAGAGGTCGGCATCCATGCCCACCGCCACCGAGCCCTTGGCCTCCAGGCCGTAGATCCGGGCCGGCGCCGTCGCGGTGATCTCGACGAACTTCCTGAGGCCGAGCCGCCCGCCCGACACCATCGCGTCGAAGAGGAGCGGCAGGCGCATCTGCAGGCCCGGCATGCCGTTGGCGATCTCCTTGAAGGTCGCAGCCCGCCCCGCCTTGAGCTTGCCGGTCTCGTCGTAGCGGTAGGGCGCGTGGTCCGACGACACGGTCTGGAGGTCGCCGAGCTCGAGGGCGCGCCACAGGGCCTCCTGGTCGCGGGCCTCGCGCAGCGGCGGCGAGCACATCCACTTCGCCCCCTCCAGCCCCGGCCGGTCGAGGTCGGACTCGGTGAGGAACAGGTATTGCGGGCAGGTCTCGGCATAGACCTTGGCGCCCTCGCCGCGGGCCCGGCGCAGGATCGCCGCGCCCTCCTGCGTCGAGACGTGGAAGATCATCACCGGCTGGTCGAGGTACTGCGAGAATCGCACCACCCGCTCGAACGCCTCCGATTCCGACAGGCGCGGGTGGCTGGCGGCATGGTACTTCGGTGCCGTCCTGCCCTCCTTCAGCAATTGCCGGCTCGCGAAGGCGATCAGCCCGTGGTTCTCGGCGTGGACGCAGACGAGGGCGCCCACGTCTTTCGCCGCCGCCATCAGGTCGAGCAGCGCCTCGTCGGCGAGCCGCAGGCGGTCATAGGTCATGAACGCCTTGAGCGAGGTGTGGCCGCCTCGCGCGAGCGCCGGGATGTCCCGGCTCAGGGCCTTCTCGGTCGCGTCCGCCACGATGAGGTGGAAGGCGTAGTCGATCACCGCGCCGCGCGCCGCGAGCGCCGTATAGTCCTCGACGACCTTCGCCAGATCCATGCCGACATGCTGGGCCGCGAAGGCGATGACGCTGGTGGTGCCGCCGAGCGCCGCCGAGCGGGTGGCGCTCTCCCAGGTATCGGCGTTCATCAGGCCGGAGGCCGAGAGCTGCTCGATATGGGCGTGGCTGTCGACCCCGCCCGGCAGCACCAGCTTGCCCCCCGCGTCGATCTCGTGCCGGCCCGGGGGAAGGCCGAGGCCGAGGGCCGCGATCCGCCCGTCGCGCAGGCCGAGATCGGCGGAGAAGACGTCGCTCGCGGTGGCGACGGTGCCGCCGCGGATCACGGTGTCGAAGCTTCGGTCGGTCATAGGACTCTCGCAGGGACCAGACAGCGGGGCCGCAGGCCTGGCATGTAAATAAACCGGACCGGGTAGCGCAATCCTGCTGCCGCATGTTGTGTCGCGCCATTGATGATTTTTTGAGCCGCTATCGGTCGAATATGGATCTGAAGGGCATATTAACAAATATTTAAAATGCAGCATCGCCATTTTTTGCGAGATACGAGCCGAGATTGCGCATATAATGTTCAATCCGCCGTAGCCGCCCGGTCTCGATTTCCATCGTACCGGGCATCAAAGTGAAAAATCCGCGATGACCCGCATCGTCGTGTCGTGTGTCCTGTGATGGATCTTGACTTCACTACATCGGGCGCCTATCGTCCGAATCTGGCCGCATTATTGTGATTTTTCTCCAGTAATGAAGGTCGTCGATATTTAATAGAAGAATATCGTGATTGAGGGCGCAAGGGGGCAAGGCATGGCAACTCTGAGGAATGTCCTCAACACCGGATCGAGCTCGAATCGCGTCGACGTGTTCTTTCTTGGCGACGGATATACGAGCGGCGAGCTGTCGGACAAGTTCACATCCGACATCAACGCCTACATCTCGTACTTGTTCGACGGCACCGCGAACACCCAGCCGTTCGGACGGTACCGGAATTTCTTCAATTTCTACGCGGTCGATACGCCTTCGGTGCAATCCGGCGCCGATGATGTCAAGGCCGGCATCTCCGTCGATACAGCGCTGGACGCGAAGTACTACTGGGACGGGGTGACCGAGCGGCTGCTCTACATCAACGAGAGCAAGGCCGATGCGGCGTTGAACTCGGCGCTGGCCGGCACCGGGATCAAGGCGGAGATGCGATACGTGCTGGTGAACAGCACCAAGTACGGCGGCGGCGGTGGGCGATACGGCGTCTACGCGGCCGGCAACGCCTCCGCCAAGGAGATCGCGCTGCACGAGATCGGCCATTCCTTCGCCGGGCTGGCGGACGAATACGGCGGCAATACCGGGACGTATACGGGCAGCGAGCCGACCCAGGACAACATCACCAAGGACCCGACGGGAGCGAAGTGGGCCGAGTGGAAGGGCTATAACGATCCCGTTCTCGGGGTCGTCGGGAGCTATCAAGGCGGCTATTACTACGATCAGGGCATCTATCGTCCGACCCAGGACTCCAAGATGCGAAGCCTCGGCCGGCCCTTCGACCCCATCGCCAAGGAAGAGTTCATCCACGGCTTCTACGCCCTCGTCGACCCCATCGACCGGTACGATGACAATTCCGGCGTGAAGCTGAACGTCAATCGCCTGAACGTCAGTGTCATCGATCCCAACGTGATCAACGTCGACTGGAAGGTCAACGGAACCACGTACGGCAATGCCGGCGGAACGTTCGACCTCAAGTCCCACGGTCTCTACTACGGCACGTACACCGTGACGGCGCGCGCCTACGATCCGACCGACATGGTGAGGGGCGACCGGTCGGATCTGGAGCAGAGCGTCTCCTGGACCGTCACCAACTACATCGCCGACGAGGGCCTGGTCGACTTCAACGGCGACGGCCGCAGCGACATCCTGTGGCGCGACACGGCCGGCCGCATCAGCGAGTGGCTGACCGGCAGCGACGGTCGAATCACCGCGATGCCCACCATCGGCGCCGTCGGCTCGGAATGGACGGTGCAGGATTTCGGCGACTTCAACGGTGACGGCCGCGCCGATATCCTGTGGCGCGACACGGCCGGTCACATCAACCAGTGGCTGATGGGCGGCGACGGCCGGGTCACCTCGGCGCCCAACGTCGGCACCGTCGGCGCGGAATGGACGGTCCAGGGCACCGGCGACTTCAACGGGGACGGCCGCAGCGACATCCTGTGGCGCGACACGGCCGGTCACATCAACCAGTGGCTGACCGGCAGCGACGGCCGGGTCACCTCGGCGCCCAACATCGGCACCATCGGCGCTGAATGGACGGTCCAGGACATCGGCGACTTCAACGGCGACGGTCGCAGCGACATCCTGTGGCGCGACCAGGCGGGCCACATCAACCAGTGGCTGACCGGCAGCGACGGCCGGGTCACCTCGGCGCCCAACATCGGCACCATCGGCGCTGAATGGACGGTCCAGGGCACCGGCGACTTCAACGGCGACGGTCGCAGCGACATCCTGTGGCGCGACCAGGCGGGCCACATCAACCAGTGGCTGACCGGCAGCGACGGCCGGGTCGCCTCGTCGCCCAATATCGGCACCGTCGGCGCGGAGTGGACGGTGCAGGATATCGGCGACTTCAACGGCGACGGCCGCAGCGACATCCTGTGGCGCGACACGGCCGGTCACGTGAACCAGTGGCTGATGGGCAGCGACGGCCGGGTCGCCTCGTCGCCCAACATCGGCACCATCGGCGCGGAATGGACGGCGATCGCCTGAGATCGATCGGCCCTGCCGGGACATGACGACAATGCCGCGGCCGAGATTGGCGTCGGCCGCGGCATGGACCGTCGTAAGGTCTCGCGGGCTCCTGCGTACCGGGGGACCTTCGACGGAGGCGGCGTGCCGCCTCGGCGGCGGCGACGGACGCGGGCCTGCCTGAAACTTGCTATGCTGGCGGATGGGCTCATCCGGAGGCGGCATGACACTCCAGCGACGCATCCTCGTCATCAACCCGAATTCGAACGACGCCGTCACCCGCGGCCTCGACGGGGCTCTGGCGCCCCTGTCGCGCCCCGGTATCGTCATCGAGTGCCGCACCCTGGCCGAGGGGCCGTTCGGCATCCAGTCGCAGGCCGATGTCGAGCAGGTGGCCCTGCCTCTGCGCGACCTCGTGCGGCGCGAGGCGGCGGACGCTTACGTCGTCGCCTGCTACTCCGATCCCGGCCTCCACGTCTGTCGCGAGGCGACCGACCGGCCGGTCCTCGGCATCGCCGAGTGCGGGGTGCTGACGGCGCTGGCGCGCGCCGACCGGTTCGGCGTCATCGCGGTGGCGAGCCGCTCGATCCCGCGCCACCTGCGGGCTCTGCGCCAGATGGGCGTGGCCGAGCGGCTGGCCGGCGAGCGGGCGCTCGAGATGACGGTCGCCGAGACGGCGAGCGGCCCGGACACGCTTTCCCGGATGATCGCCGTCGGCCGCGACCTGCGCGACCGGGACGGGGCGGGCGCGATCGTGATGGGTTGCGCCGGCATGGCGGTTCACCGGCGCGGGCTCGAGCAGGAGCTCGGCATCCCAGTCGTCGACCCGACCCAGGCCGCGGTCGCGATGGCGATCGGCATCGTGGCGGTCGCCTGACCCCGGTGAGAGTCATACGAAATCCGATTGATTGCTTCGCTATGCGGATTTCGGCTTCGCTCAGGCGTGTGGAGCCCTCGGCTCCACCGCGCGGGCTTGTGATACCGTTTCCGGAAGTGATCTTCCGGAGACGGTCTCATACCCTCGCGCCTTGGCATCGACACGTCGATGCCAAGGCGTCCGGCGCATCGGCGCCGACGCCCGTTCGCTCTCAGCCAGCGCCTTGGAACGGATCCGTTCCAAGGCGCGGTGGTATCACTCGGGCAGCACCGCCCCGGTCTGGGCGGTGATGCGGCCGTAATGCTCGGGTCTGCGGTGGCGGGCGAAGTCGAAGATCGTCTCCTTGCCGAACCGGGTCTCGTCGAGGTCGCATGCGTGCACGATCACCCCGTCGGCCTCGCCGGGGAGCTCGGCGACGATCGTCCCGTTGGGATCGCAGATGAGCGTGCCGCCCATCAGCGGATGGCCGTCCTCGTCCCCGGCTTTCGCCACCGCCACGACCCAGGTGGCGTTCTGGTAGGCGCCGGCCTGGACCGAGAGGCGGTGATGGAACAGCCTGTCCTCCAGGCCCTCGGCTTGCCGCTGGCCGTTGATCGACGGGGTGTTGAAGCCGAGCACGATCATCTCGACGCCCTGCAGCCCCATCACCCGGTAGGTCTCGGGCCAGCGCCGGTCGTTGCAGATGCACATGCCGAGGATGCCGCCGAGCATCCGCCAGACCGGGAAGCCGAGGTCGCCGGGCTCGAAGTAGCGCTTCTCCAGGTGCTGGTGCGAGCGCTCGGGATCGAACTCGACGTGGCCGGGCAGGTGGACCTTGCGGTATCGGCCGACGACGGTGCCGTCGCGGTCGACCAGGATCGAGGTGTTGAAGTGCCGGCCCTCCGGGGTCCGCTCGGCATAGCCGAACGACAGCGCCATGCCGTGCTCGCGCGCCCGGGCGAAGAGCGGTGCGGTGGCCGGGCCCGGCATCTCGCGCTCGAACCAGTGATCCGCTTCCGAACGGTCCTCGTGGTACCAGCGCGGGAAGAAGGTGGTCAGCGCGAGTTCCGGGTAGACGATCAGGTCGGCGTCCTGGCCCTTGGCCTCGTCCATGAGCGCGATCATCCGGGCGACGACGCTGTCGCGGTCCTCGGCCTTCTGGATCGGCCCGAGCTGGGCGGCGGCGGTGCGGATCACGCGCATGGAGAAATCCTCGAAGATCAGAACATGTCGGAGAAGGCCCACCCTTCTCCTCTCCCCGCGGGCGGGGAGAGGGCTGTGCTCCCGCTCAGGGAGCGCAGCGAGCGCAGGCCAAGCCGGAGCGAGGGTGAGGGGGTGTTTCAGGATGTGGCTCTTCCGGAAGCACCCCCTCACCCTCGCCCTGCGGGCTCGCCGTATCTCCTGAACGGAGACACGGCCCTCTCCCCGCCCGCGGGGAGAGGGGGAATGCGCACGACCGGGGTTCGAAGGCTCACGCCGCCGGCTCCGCCGCCAGCCCCCGCGGCGCGCCCGGCCGGAAATGCGGGATCGCCGCCAGCAGGTCCCGCGTGTAGGCCGTGCGCGGCGCCCGGAAGAGGTCGCGGCTGACGCCCTCCTCGACCACCCGCCCGCCCTGGAGCACCAGGGTGCGCTCGCACATCATCCGCACGACGTTGAGGTCGTGGCTCACGAACAGGAAGGCGAGGCCGTCCTCCCGGCGCAGGTCGTCGAGGAGGCGCAGGACCCCGGCCTGGACCGAGACGTCGAGGGCCGCCGTCGGCTCGTCGAGCACCAGGAGCCGGGGCTTCACGGCGATCGCCCGGGCGATGCCGATGCGGGCCTTCTGGCCGCCGGAGAGCTGGTGCGGGAACCGGTCGAGGAGGGCGGCCGGCAATCCCGCCCGCTCGGCGCTCTCGATCACCCGCAGGCGCAGGGCCTCGCCCCGCAGGGGCGTCAGGCGCTTCACCGGATGGGCGATGCAGTCGAAGGCTGAGAAGCGCGGGTTGAGGCTGTCGGTCGGGTCCTGGAACACGATCTGGATCGCGCGCCGGTGCGGCGAGCGGTGGAAGTCGCGGGCGGGAATCGCGCCGATCGGCTCGCCGTCGAACAGGATCCGGCCGGCGCTCGCATCGAGGAGCCGGCAGATCATCCGCGACGTGGTGCTCTTGCCCGAGCCCGATTCGCCGACGAGGCCGAGGCTCTCGCCCTCGCGCAGCGAGAGGGACACGTCCTCCACCGCCATGGCGCCGCCGAAGACTTTTCCGAGCCCCTGCACCTCGAGGAGCGGAGGGGTGCCGGGGGCGGGCACCGGCCGCTTCAGGGCCGGCGGGCGGGCGCCCTCCGGCACGAGGTCGGCGAGCGTCGAGGTCGGTGTCGGCGAGGCGGCGACGAGGCGCCTCGTGTAGGGATGGCGGGGCGCCGCGAACAGCGCGCCCGGCTCGCCTTCCTCGACGAGGCGGCCCTGCTCCATCACGGCGATGCGGCCGCAATACTGCGCCGCGAGGCCGAGATCGTGGGTGATCAGGATCATCGCCATGCCGCGCTCGGCGGTGAGCCGGGCGACGAGGTCCATCACCGTCTTCTGGGTCGTCACGTCGAGGCCGGTGGTCGGCTCGTCGGCGATGAGGAGCGCCGGGCGGCAGGCGAGCGCCAGCGCGATCATCACCCGCTGGCACATGCCGCCGGAGAGCTCGTGCGGGTAGGCGTCGAGGCGGCGCGCGGCGTCGCGGATGCGCACCGCCTCCAGGCTCTCCAGCGCCCGCTCGCGGGCTTGGCGCTTCGACAGCCCGCCGGCCGTCAGCACGTCGGCGAGCTGCCGGCCGATCGGGCGGATCGGGTTGAGGGCCGCCCGCGGGTTCTGGAAGATCATCCCGATCGCCTGGCCGTGCGCCGCCCGGAGATCCGCCGCCGAGAGCCGGGTCACGTCCTGGCCGCGGAAGCGCACGCTCCCGCCGGTGATGCGCCCGGCCCGGTCGAGGAGGCGGGCCGCCGCGAAGGCGGTGACCGACTTGCCGGAGCCCGATTCGCCGACGAGGCCGAGGCTCTCGCCCGGCGCGACCGAGAGCGAGACGCCGCGCAGGGCCTCGACGGGCCCTCGCCGCGTCGCGAAGGTGACCTTCAGGTCCTCGATCGAGAGAAGGGAAGGCTGCATCAGGTCCGCATCCGGGGATCGAGGATGTCGCGCAGGCCGTCGCCGAGCAGGTTGAAGCAGAGCACGGCCAGCATCAGGGCGAGGCCCGGGAAGGCGACGAGCCACCACTTGCCGGTGGTGATGAAGCGCGCCCCTTCCGCGACCAGGATCCCCCATTCCGGCGTCGGCGGGCGCACGCCGAGGCCGATGAAGGAGAGGCCGGCCGCGTTGAGGATCGCCCAGCCGAGGTTGAGCGAAATCTGCACCGCCATCGCGGGGAGCACGTTCGGCAGGAGGAAGCGCAGGACCACCGCGAGGTGGCCCTCGCCGCCCGCCCGCGCCGCCTCGACGTAGCCGGCGTCGCGCCGCACGTTCACCTCGGCCCGAGCGAAGCGGATGTAGAACGGCAGGTTGATGATCGCGGTCGCGATGACGATGTTCTCGACCCGGTTGCCCAGCGCCGCGACCAGGGCCATCGCCAGCACGAAGAGCGGGAAGGCCATCAGCACGTCGACGAGGCGCCCGACCACCCGGTCGAGCCGCCCGCCGGCATAGCCGCTGACCCCCCCGATCACCGCGCCGAGCGCGAAGGACAGGCTCACCGCCGAGAGCGCGATGGCGAGATCGAGCCGCGTCGCCGCGATGATGCGGCTCAAGACGTCGCGGCCGAGCTGGTCGGTGCCGGCCCAGTGCGCGGCGCTCGGCGGCAGCAGGGCCGACGAGACGTCCGAGGCGACGGGATCGTACGGGGTGAGCCAGGGGCTGAAGACGGCGACGAGGCAGAGTAGCGTGCTGCCCGCGGCCGCGACGGCTGTGAGCGGATTGTCGCGCAGCACGTGAGCCGCGTGCCGCAAGGTGCTGGGCGGCGGGGCGACAATGGGAGCGACGGCGTTCATCGGATCACTCGCCTCCGGTCACTCGATCGAGACGCGCGGGTCGGCGAGGCCGTAGAGCACGTCGACCGTGAGGTTCACGAGGACGAACAGGCTCGCCATCAGCAGCACGAAGCCCTGGACCGGGGCGTAGTCCGAGGCGAGCAGCGCATCGAGCGCGTAGGAGGCGACGCCCGGCCAGGAGAACACCTTCTCCACCAGCACGTTGGCCCCGAGCATGGTCGAGAACACGATGCCCGCGATGGTGAGCACCGGCAGGATCGCGTTGCGTAAGCCGTAGGTCACGATCACCCGCCGGCGCGGCAGGCCGAGCGACCGGGCGGTGCGGATGAAGTCGCTGCCGAGCACGCTCAGCATCGCCGCCCGGGTGATGCGGGCGAGCGGCGCCAGCACGAAGAGCGCCATGGTGAGCGCCGGCAGCACCAGTTGCCCGGCCGCGGCGCGCCAGCCCTCCCCGTCGCCGACGAGCAAAAAATCGATCAGCAGGAAGCCGGTGATGTCCGGCGGGCTCGCCGCGAACACGTCGATGCGGCCGGTCGGGTCGGGGGCGACGCCGAGAAGGTAGTAGAACACGTAGATCAGGAGCAGCCCCGACACGAAGGTCGGCACGCAGACCCCGAGCGCGCAGAGGAAGCGCACGGCGTGGTCCACCACCGAGCCCGGCCGGAGCGCCGCCGCGATGCCGAGGGGAATCGCCAGGGCGAGCGCGATGACGAGCGCCGTCAGGGTCAGTTCGAGCGAGGCCGGCAGGCGCTGGCGCAGGTCCGTCAGCACCGGCTGGCCGGTCGTCATCGAGCGGCCGAGCTGGCCGCGGGCGACGTCGCCGAGATAGCGCACGAGCTGCTCGGGCACCGGCTTGTCGAGGCCCATCTGGCGGCGGATCTCCTCGATCTCCGCCTTGCCGGCATTCGGCCCGGAGGCGAAGAACACCGCCGGGTCGCCGGGCAGCACCCGCATCAGCAGGAAGGTGAAGACCAGGACGCCGAGCAGCGCCGGCAGCGAGGACAGGAAGCGCCGCCCGGTGCGCAGGGCGATGCCGGAGGCGGAGGCCATCGGGCTGGAATCTCCGCTACTTGCGCGACAGGTCGCGGTAATCGACCTGGCGGTGGAACTGGTAGGTGTAGCCCTCGACCGATTGCGCCATCACGGCGTCCTGGTTCGGCTGCCAGATCGGGATCTGCGGCATCAGGGCGAGGTGGCGCCGGTTCAGGGCCCGGGCCTCGTCGTCGTACGCCGCCGGATCGCGCTCGAACCGCGCCTTCGCGGCCAGTTCGTTGATCTCCGGGTCATCGACCGAGCTGTAGTTCCAGCGCTGGTTCCCGGTGTAGAAGTTGCGGTAGAAGTAATCCGGCGAGGGCAGCCAGGCGACGATGCCCTCGGTGAAGAACGGCAGCTTCTTCTCGCTCACCTGCGTCGACATCTGCGCGTCGGGCAGCTTCTGGATCTCGACCTTGACGCCGATCTTCTCCAGCGATTCGCGGATCAGCGCGGCCATCGGCTCGGCGGTGGCGGCCTGGCCGACATTGAAGCTGAAGGTCGTCGAGAACCCGTCCGGCAGCCCGGCCTTGGCGAGCAGCGCCTTGGCCTTGGCCAGGTCGAGGGTCACCGGCTGCGCCACGGGAAAGACCGGCTGCGGATCGCCCTCGCCCCAGGTCGCTCCGAAGAGCGGCTTGCCGCGGCCGAACAGGGCGGCCTTGAACATCGCGTCGTAGGGCAGGGCGTAGGCCAGAGCCTGGCGCACCTCGACCTTGTCGAAGGGCGGCAGCTTCGTGTTGAAGGAGATCAGCGTCACCGCGTTGAATTGCGGCGTGGCGATCACCTTCAGCTTGGCCTTGGCCTGGAGCGCCTGGGCGTCGTTGGCCTGGAGGTCGATGACGATGTCGGCGTCGCCCTTCTCGACGAGGTTGGCGCGGGTCGCCGGATCGGGGATGGTCTGGGCGATGATGCGCTTGAAGCCGGCCGGCTTGTCGGGCGCGGCGCCGGTCCAGTCGGCGTTGCGGCGCAAGACCACCTGCTCGCCGGGCTTGAACACGTCGACGCCGTAGGCGCCGCTGCCGACGGCGTGGTCCTTCAGCCAGGCTTGCGCCCACGGATCCTCCGGCGTCGCGTGGGACTTGGCGACCTTGGAGTTGATGACGATGGCGTAGACGGTGGCGAGGTTCGGCAGGGCCAGCCGGTCGGGCTTCGGCAGCGTCACCTTGAAGGTGTGGGGATCGACCACCGTGAACTGGTCGGGGCTGGTCAGCGAGCCGGTGAGGAGCTGCGGCCCGGCGAGCGACTTCGCCGAGACGGCGCGGTCGAGCGACCACTTCACGTCGTCGGCCGTGACCGGGGTGCCGTCCTGGAACTTCGCGTCCTTGCGCAGGAAGAAGGTGAGGGTCAGGCCGTCGGGGCTGACCTCGTAGCGCTCGGCGAGCTCGCCGCGCACGGTGTCGAGATCGAACACCCAATTGTCGCCGAGCTTCTTGCGGCCGAAGGTCACGAGGCGGTCATAGGTCGAGAGGCTGATCGCGAAGGCCTCGCGGGTGGTGCCCGGCATGGTCGGGTCGAGGGTGTTGACCGCGGCCCCCGTGACGTAGCGCAGGGTCTCGGCCCGGCTCTGGGCCCGGGCCGGCCCCGCCACGACGAGGGCGGCGAGGAAAGCCGCCGCCAGGCCGCCCGTCCGCATGCTGGTCTTCGTCACGCCGTTTCCTTCCCTGCATCCCTGATCCGGTCGGCCTTCTTGCAAGGGCCGTTCCAGCGGGTGCCATTCGAGACCAGGGACGGGCCGGGGGCAAGAGCCAACGTGCAAGGGCTAACGAGAGGCCTTTCAGCGCAGCACCGCCTGCTTCACGTCGTAGGCCCGGAAGTCGGCCCAGTGCCGGTCGAGATCGGCGACGAACAGCCCGCGGGTGAGGCCCGAGACGAGGCGCGGCACCGCGGTGGTCATGGCGTTGATCGACGAGCCGGAGGGGCCGTGGCTCACCGTCGCGGCGATGCCGAACAGGTGGATGTCGCGGATCCACGGCGTCAGGCCGGGCTCGCGCTCGGTGAAGGCGTAGTCGTCGCCGAGATACGGGTAGGCGGCGAGGCGCGGGTCGCGCTCCTCGGGCGGCGGGGCGTAGCGGTCGCCCCAGGTGGCGATGTTGTGGGCAAACGCTAACAATTCGGGCCGCGCGGCGTAGTCGACCGCGATGCCGGTGGCGGCGACGACGAGATCGGTCGCGATCTCGGCCCCCGGCGTGTCGAGGACGACCGCCCCGCCCCGCATCCGCGCCGCGGTGACGGGGGAGCCGGGCCGGAAGCGGAAATTCGGGTGGCGGGCGCAGCGGTCCCAGGTCGCCTGCGGGAAGCCCTCGCGCAGGCCCATCACCGCGCTCATGAAGCGCCAGCGCCAGGCGTCGTCGAGGTCGCCGAGATGGCGCAGGAAGCCCGTGAAGGTGAGCCAGCGGTAGGGCTGCACCACCTGCGCCTCGGCCCGCCGGCACAGCAGCGCGACCTCGGCGGCGCCGGCTTCCAGGGCCGTCGCGGCGTTGTCGAAGGCCGAGGCGCCGGCCCCGATCACCGCGACGCGCTTCCCTTCGAGCCCCGCGAAATCGATCGCGTCGTCGGTGCGGGCGACGCGATCCGCGGGCAGGTCGGACAGCACCTCGGGAACCGCCCAGCGCCCGGCGCCCTCCTGGCCGGTGGCGAGCACCACCTTGCGGGCGTGGCGCACCCGGCCCCGTGCATCGGCGACGGCGAGAAGCCCGGCGTCCGACCGTCCCTGTGCCGGCGCGATGCCGGTGACGGTCACGTCGTTCTCGACCGGCACGCCCGTCGCGAGGCGCACGAAGGCGAGGTAGGCGGCCCAGTCCTCGCGGGCGATGAGGTCGAGCGCCTCCCAGGCCGCCGCGCCGTACCTGGCCTCGTGCCAGGATTGGTAGGTGAGCGCCGGCAGGCCGAGATCGGGCCCGGTGAAGTCCTTCGGGCTGCGCAGGGTGCGCATGCGGGCATAGGTGAGCCAGGGCCCCTCCAGCCCGGCGGGCGCCCGGTCGAGCACCAGGATGTTGGTGACCTGCGCCCGCATCAGCCCGAAGGCGATGGCGAGGCCGGACTGCCCGGCCCCGACCACGATCACGTCGTGGGCCTGTTCTCCATCGGGGCCTTTGCGCGGCGTGAGCCAGGGCGCGCGGGGATGGGCGGTGCGGGCGATCTCGTCCTTGATGCGGACGAGGAGGGCGTCGAGGGACATGGAAGACCTTCAGGCCGAGAGCCAGCCGCCCTCGACCGGCAGGGCGGCGCCGGTGGTGAAGGAGGACGCATCGCTCGCGAGGTAGAGGATGGCGCGGGCGACCTCCTCCGGCTGACCCAGACGCTTCATCGCGTGCCGGGATTCGGATGCCGCGCGGGCGGCGGCCGGATCGGCGGCGCGCTTGAAGCTGCGGGCGAGGAGCGGCGTCTCGATCGCGCCCGGCACCACGGCGTTGACCCGGATGCGATCGCCGGCGAAGTCGAGCGCCATGGTGCGGGTGAGGCTCAGCACCGCGCCCTTGGCGGCGATGTAGGCGCTGTTGTTGCGCCCCCCGGCGAGCGCCAGCTGCGAGGCGACCGTGACGATCGCGCCGCCGCCGCGCGCCCGCATCGACGGCACCGCCGCCCCCGCCCACAGCCAGGTCCCGCCGACATGGGCGCGGAACACCGCGTCCCAATCCGCGGGCGAGGTGGTCTCGACGGTGCCGCCGACGGAGAAGCCCGCCGCCGTCACCAGCACGTCGATGCCGCCGAAGGCCTCGACGATCGCCGCCGCATCGGCCGCGACCGCGCCGGGCTCGCCGACCTCCGAGGCGCGGGCGAGGCCGCCGATCTCGGCCGCCACCGCCTCGGCGGCGGCCCGATCGCGGTCGATCACCGCGACCCGGGCGCCGGCCTCGGCGAGGAGCCGCGCCGTCGCGGCGCCGATGCCTGAGCCGCCGCCCGTCACCACCGCGACCTTGCCGTCGAGCCTCATCGCGCATCCTCCCGGAATCGAGCCTGCCAGGCGAGGAACGCGTCGGCGGAGGCCTCGCAGCCATGGGCCGCCTCCCACGCGAACTCCTCGCGCAGCCGCACGGTGGAGAGCGGCGGCCGGTCGGCGTCGCCGTGCAGCGAGATCGTCGGGGCCTCGCCCGGCTCAGCCAGGCGGCAGACGAAGCCTGGATTCGCCTGCATCAGCCTCTCGCCCCAGGCCAGGACCGGCCACGTTGCGGGGCTCGACACGTTGTAGAGCCGGGAGTCCAGGCGCGTCGCCTCGACGAGCCGGGCCAGGGCCTCGGCGGCGTCCGGGGCGTAGAGCCAGTCGCGCCGGCCGGGCCGCGGCAGCAGCGCCGGGGTGCCGGCCCGGAGCGCCGCCCAGATCTGCGCCTGCGGGCTCAGGGTGTCGCGAAGACCCGTGTCGCGCTCGAACGGGCCGAACACCGCGCTCAGGCGCACGCTCACCCCGTCGAGCCCCCAAGGGCCGCAGAGCCGCGCCAGCACGGCCTCCGAGGCGAACTTGGTGACGGCGTAGAGGCTGACGGGCTGCGCCGGCAGCTCCTCGGCGAGGAATGCTCCCCGCGCGGTGCCGTAGGCCGCCGCCGAGGACAGGTTCACCACCCGGCGCACCCCGGCCCGGCGGCAGGCGTCGAGGATCGGCACCATCGCCATCAGGTTGACCGCGAGGATCGCGCCCGGATCGGCGGCCTCGCGGGCGGCATCCGCCGTCACCGCGGCGGCGATCACCACCGCGTCGGTGCCCGTCCGGATCGCGGCGGCGAGGCAGGCCGGGTCGGTCACGTCGCCGGTCACGAGGTCGAAGGCGCCGGGCGGGGCGTCGAGCGCCCGCAGGAGCGTCGGCGGGGGCGGGGCCCGGTCGAGGAGCCGGACGTTCCGGCCGCGGGCGAGGAGGGTGCGGGCGAGGTTCAGGCCGACGAAGCCGGCCCCGCCCAGGATGACGACGCTCATGCGGCTGGCTCCGGCACGCGCAGGGACGGTTCGTTGCGGAGGGGACGTGTCGGCACGCGCGGTCCTCGTGAGCCACCCGGCGCGGCCATGCACGAAGCGGGCCGGCCGCCGGTGGAGGATACTCCGCCCGACCCCGCGCACGACACCCTGCGCGCGTCGGATCGGACGTCGAGGCCGGCCAACGTCGACCATCCCCGATTCCGCTGCGATCATGCGGTGTGGATCGACTCTCGTCTCACGGCGAATCATGGGTGTGGCGGGTCACGACCTTGCCGATAGGGTTCTCGATCGGTCTTGACCGACTGCAGGCGTCGGCAGCACTGGGTCAGCCACCACACTGTCCCGCTGTCATGAAATGATCACGAGCCTCGCCCAAGAGGTTTCACCGCACGACCGGCGTGGTACGATTGCGGCGCGGCTGCGTGCGGCGCTTTCGTCGCCCTGGCTGCTTCAGGCTGGTCACGAACGGCCGAAATCTCGTGTACGGAGTGCGCCGGGAGACGAAACACGGCGCGAGCCGGCGTCGGCAAGGTCGCGCCGCGGAGTTGGGGGAACGGGACATGGTGCAAGACGCGGCTGCGCAGGCCGGCCCCGGCCGATCCGGTCCCGGCCCCGCGGAACTGCCGGCGGCGCGACCCGATTCGGGCCTCGGGGCGCTCGCCCTCGTCGCCTCGTTCCACCAGATCCCCTGCGAGCCGGCGCAGGTCCGCCACGATCTCGGCCTCGGCCAGACCGTCATGAGCGCCACCGACATCGTCCGCGGCGCCCGCCGCCTCGGCCTGAAAGGACGCCTGCTCCAGAACCAGAAGCCCCGACGCCTCGACGGCATCCCGCTGCCGGCCATCCTCGAGGTCGAGGACGGACGCTTCGTCGTGCTCGGCCGGCGGTTCGACGACGGCAAGCTCCGCATCATCGATCCCGTCGCCCGCACCGCCGACCACGTCGAGGCCGAGGTCTTCCTGGCTCGCTGGACCGGCACCATCGTGCTCGTCGCGCGCCGCGCCAACCTCCAGACCGCGCTCCACAACTTCGGACTGACCTGGTTCGCCCCATCCGTCTGGCGCTACCGCAGGCCGCTCGCCACCGTGCTGGTCGCCTCGCTGTTCATCCAGCTCTGCGCCCTCATCACCCCGATCTTCTTCCAGATCACCATCGACAAGGTCCTGGTCCACCGCGGCTACTCCACCCTGACGCTCGTCGCCGTCGGCCTCGTGGTGCTCGGCCTGTTCCACGTCGTCCTGCAATACCTGCGCGGCTACATCCTCACCCACACGGCCAGCCGCATCGACGTCGAGCTCGGCGCGCGCCTGTTCGACCACCTGATGCGCCTGCCGCTCGGCTACTTCGAGACCCGGCCCGCCGGACAGACGGTCGCCCGCGTGCGCGAGCTCGAGACGGTGCGCAACTTCCTCACCGGCCAGGCGCTGACCTCGGCGATCGACGTGCCCTTCACGTTGATCTTCCTCGCCATCCTGTACGTCTACTCGCCGCTGCTCGCGCTGATCGTCACCCTGTCGATCCCCTGCTACATCCTGGTGGCGGTGCTGCTGCGCCCGATCCTGCGCGACAAGACCCTCGAGCGCTTCAACCGCTCGGCCCTGTCGAGCCAGTTCCTGATCGAGTCGGTGGTCGGCATCCACACCGTCAAGGCGCTCGCGGTCGAACCCACCCTCAAGAGCCAGTGGGAGGAGCGGCTCGCCGCCTACGTCAAGACCTCGTTCGTCGCCGGCTTGGTGGCCAGCATCGGCCAGAACGCGATCCAGTACATCTCGAAGGTCACCACCGCGCTGGTCCTGTTCTTCGGCGCCTACGCGGTGATGAACGGCGAGCTCACCGTCGGCAGCCTGATCGCCTTCAACATGATCATGGGGCAGGTCACCGCCCCGATCCTGCGCCTGTCCCAGCTCTGGCAGGACTTCCAGCAGGTCAAGGTGTCGCTCGAGCGCCTCGGCGACGTGCTCAACTGCCCCCCTGAGACCCGCGCGCTGGCCCAGGCCCACCTGCCGCCGGCCAAGGGCCAGATCACGGTGCGGGGCGTGTCGTTCCGCTACCAGCCCGGCACGCCGGAGGTGCTGAAGGACGTCAGCCTCGACATCCCGGCCGGCCAGGTCATCGGCATCGTCGGCCCGTCGGGCTCGGGGAAATCGACCTTCACCAAGCTCCTTCAGCGCCTCTACGTCCCGGAGAAGGGCCAGGTGCTGGTCGACGGCGTCGACATCGCGCAGGTCGATCCCGCCTGGCTGCGGCGCCAGATCGGCGTCGTGCTCCAGGAGAACCTGCTGTTCAACAAGACGGTGTTCGAGAACATCGCGCTCGCCAATCCTGGCCTGTCGCGGGCGCAGGTGATGCAGGTGGCGCGCCTCGCCGGGGCCGACGAGTTCATCAACCGCCTGCCGCTCGGCTACGACACGCCGATCGAGGAGCGCGGCGCCAACCTCTCGGGCGGGCAGCGCCAGCGGCTCGCCATCGCGCGGGCGCTCGCCACCAACCCGCGCATCCTGATCCTGGACGAGGCGACCTCGGCGCTCGACTACGAGAGCGAGCGGATCATCCAGGAGAACATGAAGCACATCGTGCGCGGGCGCACCGTCATCATCATCGCCCATCGGCTGGCGGCGGTGCGGATCTGCGACCGCATCATCGCCGTGCAGGAGGGGCGTATCGTCGAGGACGGCACCCACCGCGAGCTCGTCGAGCGGCCGGCCTCGCTCTACGGCCGCCTCTGGCGCCTGCAATCGGACCACGGCTCGAGCAAGGGAGAAGCCGCGTGAGCGCGACCCCGCAACCCGCTTCTCCCAACCTGCCGGCCCCGCGGCGCCAGCCCCCGCCGCCGGCCCGCTTCAGCCCGCGCGGCCTCTCCGAGCGGGTGCGGCGGCTCGCCGATGACCGCTCGGACCAGGAATTCCTGCCGGCGCATCTCGAGATCCTCGACACCCCGCCCTCTCCTTACGCGGTGGTGTTCACCTGGGTGATGTGCCTGATGTTCGGGGCGGCGCTGGTCTGGAGCATCTTCGCCCAGATCGACATCCACGCCGTCGCCACCGCGCGGATCCAGCCGAGCGGCCGCTCGAAGGTCGTGCAGCCCTTCGACACCGGCAAGGTCCAGACCGTGTCGGTCGAGAACGGCAGCCGGGTCCAGGCCGGCGACGTTCTGCTGACGCTGGAGCCGACCGAGGCCGAGGCCGACCTGTCCTCGCGCCAGGGCGACCTCGCGGCATTGGAAGCCCAGATCGCGCGGCGGCGCGCGACGATCGCGGCGGTGGAGACGAACCGGCCCACCGCGACGGTGAGCTTCCCGGCCGAGGTGCCGCCGGCGGTGCGGGCCCGCGAGGAGGGGGCGATGCTGGCCGAGATCGGCCAGTACGTCACCACCCGCGAGGCGTTCGAGGCGCAGCTCGCCGAGAAGGTCGCGACGCAGGAGCGCTTCACCGCCAGCATCGCTGCCCGGATGCGCCTTCAGGCGGTCTTGAGGGAGCGCGCCGACATGCGCGAGACCCTGGTGGCCAAGGCCGCCGGCACCCGGGCGGCGGTGATCGACGCGGTGCAGCAGGTCGAGCAGGTCGCGGCCGACCTCGCCTACGACCGCGGGCAGCTGACCGAGGCGAAGGCGGCCGCGACCTCGCTGCAGCGGCGCATGACCCAGCTGACGAGCGAGACGGTGGCGCGCCAGTACCAGGCGCTGACGGAAGCGGCGCAGAAGCGCGACGCGCTGGTGCAGGACGTGGTGAAGGCGACGCTCAAGCGCGAGCGCACGCAGCTCAAGGCGCCGATCTCCGGCACGGTGCAGCAGCTCGCCGTGACGACGCTCGGCCAGGTGGTGACCGCGGGCCAGCCCTTGATGGTGGTGGTGCCGACGGACGGCCCGATCGAGGTCGAGGCGCAGGTCCAGAACAAGGACATCGGGTTCGTGATGCCCGGCCAGGAGGCGGTGGTGAAGATCGACGCCTTCCCGTTCACCCGCTACGGCTCGATCGAGGGCAAAGTCGTGCGGGTCTCGCGCGACGCGGTCGACGATCGCGAGGCGGGGGGCGGCAGCGACGCCCTGTCGGTGGCGCGGGGCCAGGGGCTGAACCCGGTGACGGGCACGCAGAAGACCCAGAACCTGATCTTCCCGGTGACGGTGGCCCTGTCGCACACCTTCATCCGGGCGGACGGCAAGGACGTGGCGCTGACGCCGGGCATGACCGCGACGGTGGAGATCCGGACCGGGCGCCGGCGGGTGATCGACTACCTGCTCTCGCCGGTGCGCGAGACGACCTCGACGGCCGGGCACGAGCGGTGACGGGCGGGATCCCGGCCTCGGGGCCGGGATCCGCTCAGCCGAGGTCGGCGCCCTGGGTGTTGACGTAGAGCGCGTAGAGCGAGCGGGTCGAGGCCATCAGCAGGCGGTTCCGGTCGCGGCCGCCGAAGCAGAGATTGGCGCAGCGCTCCGGCAGGCGGATGCGGCCGATCATCCTGGCCTGAGGCGAGAGCACCACGACGCCGTCCTCGGCCTCGCCCATGCCCCAGCCGCACCACAGGTTGCCGTCGCGATCGGCCCGGAAGCCGTCGGCGGTGCCCTTGCCGCAATCGAAGAACACCCGGCCCTCGCCGAACAGGCCCGCGCCGTCCGGCGTCACGTCGAAGGCGCGGATCAGGCGGTTCGGCTCGGCGCGCGCCTCGATGACGTAGAGGATGCGCTCGTCGGGGGAGAAGCACAGGCCGTTCGGGCCCTTGAGCCCGCGGGCGACCGCCTGGACCGCCCCGGTGGCGGGATCGACCCGGTAGACGTTGCCCGGCAGCTCGGGCGCCGCCATGGCCTCGAGCGGGTTCGGGCCGAAGGCCGGATCGGTGAACCAGACCGAGCCGTCGGAGCGGCAGACGACGTCGTTCGGCGAGTTGAGCGGCTTGCCCTCGAACCGGTCGGCCAGCACCGTGATGCGGCCGTCATGCTCGGTTCGCGTCACCCGCCGGGTGCGGTGCTCGCAGGTGAGGAGCCGGCCCTGGCGATCGCGGGCGTTGCCGTTGGCGTAGTCGGCGGGCCGCCGGAAGGTCGTGACCGCGCCGGTCTCCTCGTCCCACTTGAGGATGCGGTCGTTCGAGACGTCGCTGAATAGCAGCATCCGCATGTCGCCGAACCAGACCGGCCCCTCCGCCCAGCGGAAGCCGGTGGCGAGGCGCTCGACGCTGGCCAGGCCGATGCGGTACTTCGCGAAGCTCGGCTCAAGGATCTCCACGGCCGGATCGGGCAGCCTTTGCGCCGGCTCCCAGGCCCGCGCCGCGCTCGCCGCGACCGTCGCGGCGCCCGCCGCGAGGAATGCCCTGCGGTCGAAACCCATGCCGTCCTCCCTTGTCGCGGCGCTTCAAGCACTCGCGGTAACTTATTGTTTCTTGGGTATCTTCGATGAGGCGAGGTGCCCCGGCCGATGGCCCGGGCACCTCCCGGCCCGTCAGGTGATCGGCGCCGGGTTGAACAGCGTCAGGTCGTTGTACAAACCCCAATGGTCCGACCACGGCTTCTTCCGGCCGCTCGCCACGTCGAGGATCAGGCGAAACAGCTCCCAGCCGGTCTCCTCGATCGTCGCCTCGCCGGTGGCGATCTTGCCCGCGTCGAGGTCGATCAGGTCGGACCAGCGCTGGCTGAGCTCGGTGCGGGTCGCGACCTTGATCACCGGCGCCTCGGCCAGCCCGTAGGGCGTGCCGCGGCCGGTCGAGAAGACCTGGAGGGTGATGCCGGAGGCGAGCTGGAGCGTGCCGCAGACGAAGTCGCTCGCAGGCGTGGCTGCGAAGATCAGGCCCTTCTGGCGCACCCGCTCGCCCGGTGCGAGCACGCCCCGGATCGCGCTGGTGCCGGATTTCGCCACCGAGCCCAGCGCCTTCTCGACGATGTTGTTGAGCCCGCCCTTCTTGTTGCCGGGGGACGGATTGGCGCTGCGGTCGGCCCCGCCTTGGGCGAGATAATCGTCGTACCACGCCATCTCGCGCACCAGCGCCCGCGCGACCTCCTCGGTCTCGGCCCGGGGGGTGAGGAGGTGGATCGCGTCGCGCACCTCCGTGACCTCCGAGAACATCACGGTCGCGCCGGCCCGCACCAGGAGGTCGGCGGCGAAGCCGAGGGCCGGGTTGGCGGTGACGCCCGAGAAGGCGTCGCTGCCGCCGCATTGCAGCCCGACCACGAGGTCGGCGGCCGGGCAGGTCTCGCGGGTGCGCGTGTTCAGCACCTCGAGGCGGGCTTCCGCCATCGCCATGATGCTGTCGAGCATCATCCCGAAGCCCTCGTGGCGCTCGTCCTGGAGCCGCACCACGCCGTCCTGTTGCCCGTCCGGCAGCAGCCGCTCGGAGACGAGCTTCTCGCAGCCGAGGCCGACCACCATCACCTCGCCGCCGAAATTCGGGTTCCGGGCCAGGCTCTGGAGGGTGCGGATCGGGATCACCGCCTGCGGCGCGTTGATGGCGACGCCGCAGCCATAGGCGTGGGTCAGCCCGATCACGTCGTCGACGTTGGGGAAGCGCGGCAGCAATTCCCGCTTGATGCGCCGGATCGCCACCTCGAGGGTCCCGGCGACGCATTGCACGCTGGTCGAGATCGCCAGGATGTTGCGGGTGCCGACCGAGCCGTCCGGATTGCGGAAACCTTCGAAGGTGCAGCCCTCGAGGGGCGGCAGCGGTGCCGGCACGCGGGTGGCGAGGGGCAGCTGGTCGAGGGCGGGCGCGAGCGGCGTGCGCACCCGCGATTCCTCGACCCAGGCGCCGCGGGGCAGGGCCTGGAGCGCCGTGCCGATCACCTCGCCGTAGCGGCGGATCTCGGCGCCCTCGGGAATGTCCGCGAGCGCCACCTTGTGGCCCTGCGGCACGAATTCCCGCAGTACCAGCCCGTCCGGAAACGACGTCCCGGCCGGCAGCCCGAAGGCGTTGACCACGATCGCGACGTTGTCCGTCTCGTGCAGGCGGATGGTGCGGGGCGCGTCGCCCCGGCTCGCAGGGGCGGTCTCGGGGGTGGCGTGCCCCTCAGGCGTCCGCGGCTCGTCCAGCATCGGCTCCCTCCCGGTGTCGCCGGCGTCCTGGGCGCCGGTTCTTCGACGGAAACGACGGTACCGTCCGCGAGGGACGGCACCGCCTGAACTCTCCTTCAAGCCTACTCGGCGGCCAGCGCCTGCGCCGGGGCGATCCGGGCGACGAGGGCGGCGAGCTCCGCCTGCTCGGCGGCGGTGAGGTCGGTGAGGGGAGAGCGCACCGGGCCGGAATCGCGCCCGACCGCCCGCATGCCGGCCTTGATGATCGAGACCGCGTAGCCCTTGCGGCGGTTGCGGATCTCGATCAGGGGCAGGATGAAGTCGCGCAGGCCCTGCGCCACCGCCTCGCGGTCGCGCCGGCGCACGGCGGCGTAGAAGTCGAGGGCGAAGCCCGGCACGAAGTTGAACACCGCCGAGGAGTAGGTGGTCACGCCCATCTCGAGATAGGGCAGGGCGAAGGTCTCGGCGGTGGGCAGGCCGCCGATATAGGTCAGCCGGTCGCCGAGCCGCGAGTAGACCCGGGTCATCAGCTCGATGTCGCCGATGCCGTCCTTGTAGCCGACGAGGTTCGGCAGGCGCTCGCAGAGCCGCGCCAGGGCGTCGGGGCCGATCACCGCGTTGTCGCGGTTGTAGACGATGACGCCGAGGCCGGTCGAGCGGCACACCGCCTCGATATGGGCCGAGAGGCCGTCCTGCTCGGAACCGACGAGGTAGGGCGGCAGCAGCAGGAGGCCGTCGGCCCCGGCCTTCTCGGCGCTCCTCGCCATCTCGCAGGCGATGGCGGTGCCGTAGCCGGCGCCGGCGAGCACCGGCACCCGGCCCTTGGTCTCGGCCACCGCGACGCCGACGACGCGGGCGACCTCGGCCGGGGTGAGGGAGAAGAACTCGCCGGTGCCGCCCGCCGCGAACAGGCCGGCGACGTCGTAGCCGCACAGCCAGTCCATGTTGCTGCGGTACTGCGCCTCGTCGAAGGCGAAATCGGCGGTGAAGGGGGTCACCGGGAAGGAGAGCAGGCCGGCGCCGAGGCGCTGGGCGACGTCGACGGGCGAGAGCGCGGTGGCCATCGGGGCGGGTTTCCTCGTGAGTTTCGGGGCTTCGCCCCGCTGCCCGCAGGTCTACGCCCGCTCACGATGCCGTTCCAGCACCATGTCGGCATGGTTCAATCCAATTCGGGCATCGATGCGTCGAGCGTGCCGGCGAGCTCGGCCAGGATCGGGATCAGCGGGTTGTCGTTGCTCCGGCGCCAGACCAGGAACAGCTCCACCGGCCGTCGCGGCGCCGGGACGAGCGGCCGCAGGCTCACGCCGGCGACCCGCAAGGAGGCGGCGGATTCCGGCACCAGGGCGAGGCCGAGGCCGGAGCGCACCAGCGACAGGATGGTGTGGATCTGCGCCAGGTGCTGCACCGCCCGGGGCATGAGGTCTTCGTCCGCGAAGTAGTCGCCGACGAGGTCGTGGAAGTAGCGCGCCTCGTCGGGAGCGTAGGCGATCAGCGGTTCGGCGGCGATGTCGCGCGCGGTCACGGCCTCGCCGGACGCCAGCGGATGGTCGTCGGGGAGCGCCGCCACCAGGGTCTCGCGGGCGATGCGCAACGTGCCGTCGGCGGCGGGCGGCAGGGGCGGGCGCATCAGGCCGAGATCGATCCCTTGCGCGCCGAGCGCCTCGGCCTGGGCGGCGCTCACCATCTCCTTCAGCAGGATGTCGGCCTCCGGCAGGCGCCGGCGCGCCGCCCGTACCAGGTCGGGCAGGGTGCGGTAGGCGGCGGCCGCCGTGAAGCCGAGGGTCGCGCTGCCGGCCTGGCCCGCCGCCACCCGGCGCGCGGTCGCCGCCGCCTCGTCCGACAGGCGCAGGATCCGCCGCGCCTCGACGAGGAACCGGCGCCCGGCCGGGGTCAGGCGCACGGCGCGGCTGGTGCGGTTGAGGAGCGCCACGTCGAGGACGCGCTCCAGCACCTGGATCTGCCGGCTCACCGGCGGCTGGGTCAGGTGCAGGCGCTCGGCGGCGCGACCGAAATGCAGCTCCTCGGCCACCGCCACGAAGCAGCGCAGCTGGCTCAGTTCGAACATCGGGACCTCTCCGCACCGCTGCCCCCGGACGGCCGACCTCGGGGGATTGGCTGACCCTGGGGGATGAAGGCCGGGCGCTCGCGCGTTCCACCTCCGGGGTCCCGGCAATCCGCCGGCCGGCCCCGCAGACAAAGGCCGCCGATGTCCTCGCCGCTCCACCTCGTCCGGCACGCCGTCCCGTTCACCCGCTACCCGTACCGGGGCGAGGGGATGGCGTGCAATCTCTGCGGCGAATCCGAGACCCTGACCGTGGCCGAGACCGACCGGCGCCTGAAGCGGCTGCGCTCCGTCGCCTGCACGGGGTGCGGGCTGATCCGCACCGACCCGATGCCGAGCGCGGCCGAGCTCGACGCCTACTACGCCTCGGCCTACCGCGCCGCCTACCAGTTCGCCCTCGGCCGTCGCCCGCCGCGCCACCACCTCAACCGCTCCCGGCGCGAGGCGGGGTTCCGGGCGGCCCTGCTCGGCCCCGCCCTGCGGCCGGGCGCGCGGGTGCTCGATGTCGGCTCCGGCTCCGGCGAGTTCCTGGCCGCCGCGCGGGCGCGGGGATGCGACGCCACCGGGATCGAGCCCGGCCGCACCTACGCGGCCTACGCCCGGGCCGAGCACGGTGCGCGGGTGCTCGACCGGCTCGACGCCCTCCCGCCCGACGCGGCCTTCGACGTCGTCACCGCGCATCACGTGCTCGAGCACCTGCGCGATCCGGTCGACACCCTGGCGCGGCTCGCCGGCCGGCTCGCGCCCGGCGGCGTGCTCTACGCCGCGGTGCCCAACATGGCGGCGACGGGCAAGCCGCCGCACGAGCGCTTCCACTTCGCCCATGTCCACGGCTTCGTGCGCCAGACCCTCGACGCCGCCGCCGGCCGGGCCGGGCTGGCGCCGCATCCGGACTACCGGCGCGAGGACACGACGGCGGTGTACCGCCACGCCGCGGCCTCGGACGCGCCGTGCCGCCCGGAGCCCGGCCTCGCGCAGACCCTCGCCGCCGCCCTCGCGCCGGTCCGGCCCGGCGCCTACCTCGCCTCGGGCGCCTGGCTCGGCCCGATGGTCCGGCGCAACGCGAAGGCGATCCGGGACACCTTCGCGGGGCGGTAGAGCCGTGGGCGCGCCGGAGTGGGCGGCGGGAGGCAGGAGAGCGCCTCGGCCGTTCACGACAGGAACGATGTCCTCGACGGCGCGGCGAGCGCCGCCGGCCGCACCGTCGTTGCGGATTTGCCACGTGCGCTAACATCCCCCGCACAATTTGGGATTCCGCCTTCGCACGCTGATCGGGCGTGCTAGAAAAACTCGAACAGCACCAACAACTTAGTATCATTCTAAAGAGCAGCGTCATCCCGGGCGGATCTCCACCCGGGGCGGGCGGGCCGTTGCCTCAAGGTCACGACATGCGTTCCCATCCCAGCGCCTCCGCCTTTTCCCGCCGCTGCCGCGCCGCCGCGCTCGCCGGCGTCTCCCTGATCGGGCTCGCCGCCGCCCAGGCCGCGATAGCCCAGGAGGCGACGCCGCCCCGCCAGGGTGCGGCCGCCGGCGGCACGATCCAGCTCGAGACGGTCGACGTCGCGGGCAACGGTGCCCGGCCCGGCGGCACGGTGGTCGCGGCCCGGCCGAAGGAGGATCCGCGCGGACCGATCGAGGGCTACGTCGCCAAGCGCACCCTGGTCTCGACCAAGACCGACACCCCGCTGATCGAGACGCCGCAATCCGTCACGGTGATCGGGCGCGAGCAGCTCGACGCGCTCAAGCCGCAGCAGGTCGCCGACGCGGTCGCCTACTCGGCCGGCGTCTACGGCAACGTCTTCGGGCCGGATCCGCGGGTCGACTTCTTCCTCATCCGCGGCTTCACCGCCAACGACACCGGCCTGTACCGGGACGGGCTGCAGCTCTTCAACTACGGCTTCGCCACCTACAAGGTCGACCCGTTCGGCCTCGAGCGCATCGACGTGCTGCGCGGGCCGGCCTCGGTGCTGTTCGGCCAGGGCGGTCCCGGCGGCCTGATCAACATGATCAGCAAGAAGCCGCCCGTCGAGCCCCTGAACTACGTCGAGGTCGGCGGCGGGTCGTTCGGCCAGAAGTACCTCGCCTTCGATTTCGGCGGTCCGGCCGACAAGGAGGGCCACTGGTTCTACCGCCTGACCGGCATCGGCCGGCAGGGCGGCACCCAGGTCGACGGGCTCGACGAGAATCGCGGCTACATCGCCCCGACCTTCACCTACAAGCCGGACGGCGCCACCACCTTCACCCTGCTGTCGAGCTTCCAGTACGACGATACCGGCCGCCTCAACGCGTTCCTGCCGTATTACGGCACGGTGCGGCCGACGGTGCTGGGCTTGCGCATCCCGCAGAACTACAACGTCTCGGATCCGTTCAACAACACCTACCGGCGCAGCCAGGCCAGCGTCGGCTACGAGTTCGAGCACGTCTTCGACGACACCTGGACCTTCCGGCAGAACCTGCGCTACGCCTTCAGCGATTCTCTCGACGACGCGTTCCTCGGCGGCCTGTTCGGCCTGAACGGGACCGGCTACGCCGACGCGAACCAGACCCAGATCGCCCGCTACCGCTTCCGCGCCTCGTCGCGGGCGCGCCTGTTCAACGTCGACAACCAGGCGGTGGCCCGGTTCGACGACGGCCTGTTCAAGCACACCGTCCTGATGGGCCTCGACTACAAGAACTTCCAGCTCAACGACAACAACGCCACCGGGGGCTTTTCCGGCACGCCGGTCGCGAACTTCAACATCATCACGCCGAATTACGGTAGCCCGAGCGTTCCGGTCGCGCCCTACCTCGTCAATTACGACGTGTTCCAGCAGCTCGGCCTGTACTACCAGGACCAGATCAAGCTCACGCCCGAACTGACCCTGGTCGTGTCGGGTCGCGGCGACTTCACCTCGAACGAGGTCAACAACCGGCTCGCCAGCACGCAGACGCGGCAATCGGCCAACGCCTTCACGCAGCGCTACGGTCTGATCTACAACTTCGACTTCGGCCTGGCGCCGTACATCAGCTACGCCAGCTTCTTCAACCCGCAGGTCGGCACCAACTTCTTCAGCCAGCCGTTCAAGCCGACCACCGGCGACCAGTACGAGGTCGGCGTCAAGTACGAGATTCCGGGCGCCAACGCCTTCCTGACGCTCGCCGCCTTCGACCTTGCGCTCGCCAACACCCTGACCGCCGACCCGACCAACGCCCTCAACCAGCTCCAGCTCGGCGAGACCCGCTCGCGCGGCTTCGAGGCGCAGCTGGTGGCCAACATCACCAAGGACTTCAACGTCGTCGCGTCGTTCACGAGCTACAATCTCGAGGTCACCAAGGGCGACGTCGGCGTGATCGGGCGGACCCCGACCAACGTGCCCGAGACCCTGGCCTCGCTCTTCGCCGACTACACGATTCCGACCGGGGACTGGGCCGGCTTCGGCTTCGGTGCGGGCGTGCGCTACGTCGGCCGCTCGTTCGCCGACGTGAACAACACCCTGACGGTGCCCGAGCGGGCGCTGATCGACGCGGTGATCCACTACAGCCGCGACAACTGGCGCTTCGCCATCAACGCGGCGAACCTCACCGACAAGCGCTTCGTCTCCTCGTGCCAGTCGGTCACCGCCTGCTTCTACGGCGAGCAGCGCCGCATCACCGCGAGCCTGAGCTACAAGTGGTGAGGTGAGGGGCGGGGGCCCGAGCCCCCGCCCCTCAGTCCGGGATCGCCCGCGGGATCTGGCTCGAGACATGGCCCGCGAAGCCCGACAGGGCGAGCGGGCCGCGCTCGTAGACCTGGAACACCCGCAAGCTCCCATCGCGCAGGGCGGCGAGGGGGAACTGGATCTCGAAGCCGGCGGTCAGGGCATCCGGGTCCTTCAGGTGCGCCGCCACGTCCTGGCGGGCGAAGCTCTCCGCGATCATGAAGCGGCGCGCCCGCCCCGTGCCCCAGCGGGCGATCCAGGCGAGCGGCCGGCCGCGCCCGGGCAGGAAGCACCAGCCCGAGGCCGTGACGGTGGAGCCGAGAAGGGACGAGGCCTCCCCGACCGTGACGGCGTCGAGGCTCGGGCGGCTGCGCACCCGCTTGATCCAGGCCCGGCGCAGGGCCGGCGGCGGCTCGGTCGTCACCAGGCAGGCGCGGGCGGAGGGCGCGACGAACAGCGTGGCCCCGGTCTCGTGCAGGTCCGCCCCGTCGTCGCCCTGGACCACCACCGAGAGGCGATAGAGGCCGGGCGCGATCTCGCGGACCTGCGCCTCGGCGCCGACCCGCGGCGCTCCGCCCTCCTCGCGCCGCGCCGCCCGGGCGAAGGCCGTGCCGTGGTCGCTCCGGAGGACGAGGAAGGGCTGCCCCGGCCGCGCCCCGGCGGGGAGCGCGGCCTCGATGCGGGTGATGCCGCCCTGGCGCGCCACCGGCACGCCCTCGACGACCTGCAGCCCGTGGCCCGCGAGGGTCGCGGGTTCTGCGCTCCGGCGAAGGTCGGCCTCCGGCACCGGCAGGCCGCTCCGCCACGGCGTCACGGGGCCGGGCGCGGCGAAGCCCGGCGCGGTGAAGCGAGCGACCTCGGGAGCGACGGCGACGTGGTCGCCGAAGACGTGGTCGCCGAAGACCTGGAGCAGGTCGACCGTGTAGGCCCCGCCCGGCAGACCCGTGGTGCGCACCTGCGCCGCGAAGCCGGCCTGCTCGGCCCGGCCGGTACCGAACCGACCGGCGAGCTCGGGGCGGCGCTCGGGGAGGGCGGCGAGGTAGGCCGTCGCGTCGGCCCCGCGCAGGCGCAGCCAGGTCTGGGCCGGGCGCCCGGCGTTCGGCCGCCAGATCCAGCCGCGCAGGGACAGGCTGTCGGCGACCGCGCAGGCGCCGATGCGGCCGGGCAGGCGCTGCCCGTCGATGACGAGGTCGGCAATCTCCCACGACAGGTCGGGATCGCTCGGCGCCAGCACCCGCTCGGGCAGGCCGGCGACCGCCGGGGGCAGGGCCTCGACGACGACGCTCGCCTCGCTCTCGCCGTCCCACACGACCGCCGGGTCGGTCCAGTCGGGGTGGTTGAGGCGAAACCCCAGATCGAGCGCCGAGAGGGTGAGGGGCGCCAACGGCTCGTCCGGACCGGCGTGGGGGACGGGACGGGTCGCGATCAGCTCGCGGTAGAGCGCCGCCATCCGGGCGACGTGCCGGCCCACCGTCGGGAAGGTCTTCCGTCGAATCGCGGCGCGCAACGAGGCGACGAGGCCGTGATCGTGGCCCAGGCGCCGCAGGGCATGGCGCACGGCGCCCGAATCGCCGGGCGGGACCTTGAGGCCGTCGACCCCGTCCGTGACCCGCTGCCCCGGCGCGCCGAGATCGGTGACGATCGGGATCAGGCCGGCCCGCCACGCCTCGGTGAGCGAGATCATGTAGGTCTCGGGCCAGATCGACAGGTGGAGCGACACGTCGCAGCCGGCGAGCAGGGCCGGCACCTCCTCGCGGGCGTAGCCGCCGCGCAGGGACAGCCGCTCCCCCGCCAGCGCCTCGAAGGCGGCGACGAGATAGGTCTCGACGTAGCCGAGCACCTCGAACACGATGGGCTCGCCCGCGGTGATGCGCACGAGCTCGAGCAGGGTCTGGGCGCCCTTGTGGTCGACGACGTTGCCGAGCACCGCGACCCGCAAGGGGCCCCTCGGTTGCGGAGGAGCGCGGCCCTCGGCGACGGGGGCCGGCAGCCCGGAGGACGCGGGCTCCGCATCCACCATCTCGATCACCGCCACCCGGGCGGCGGCCTCGGGATAGAAGGCCCGGACGTAGTCGGCGGTGGCCGGCGTGCTGCTCACGAAGGCGTCGACGGAGCCGATCATCCGCGCCACGAACCCGTCTCGCCGCGCCTTGGCGCCGGCCGGCAGCCCCTCGGCGGTGGCAAGGCAGCCGTCGCACTCCCGCTCGCCGCGATGCACGACGTCGCAGAACGCGCCGTGCTGGTTCCTCAGCGTGTAGCGGTGGCAGACCAGGAAGAAGTCGTGCAGCTGCACCACCACCGGCACGCCGTGGGCGCGGGCGATCGCCGGCAGGCTCAGGGGCAGGCCGAGCAGGTGGTGGACGTGGACGAGGTCGATGCGCCGCTCGACCAGGACGCGCTCGAACAGCGCCTCGATCTCGGCACTGGCGAGCAACCGCTCCGCCGGCGGGATCGGCAGCGCCTCCGAGGCTTCGCCCTCGTCGAGGCGCAGCACCCAGGCCTCCTCCTCGAACGAGGGGTAGAGGAACAGGGCCTCGAACCCGTCGAGCGCTTCTGCGAGCTGCTCCTGGTAGAACTCCACGCCGCCGCCCTGCCGCCGTCCAACGCGGTTGTGGGCGACGTACAGGATGCGGGGCTTGGCTGCGGTCGGCGCGAGGCTCATCGAAGGACGATCGGACGGTGCGGCCTCCCGGCCGGCCCGGTGCTCCCGCACCGCCCGTAGGATCACGTCGACCCGGTGGTCGTAGAGGTGCCGGGCCCGGGTGCGCGCGCGCGCCCGCTCCGCCATGGCGATGCGGCCCTCGGGATCGGACAGCAGCGCGGTGATCGCCGCGACGACGCCGTCCTCGGGGCAGGCGCGGACCTCGCGGTCCGCCTCGTAGTAGTCGAAGGTCTCGGGATCGGCGCCGACGACGAGCTGGGCGCCGCCGGCGAGCGCCGCCTCGAATAGCCGCGGCGGCGGCGTCGTGCCGGCGGGCGTCTCGTCGGCGCCGGCGGTGAAGATCCGGGGCAGGGTCAGCACCACCCGGCTCGCATTGGCCAGGCGCGCGAAATCCGCGTTGCCGCAGCGCCAATCGACGACGAGGTCGTCGCGCACCAGCACGGCTTGCGGCAGGTAGGCGTTCGCCGGCAGCGCGACCTTCACCTTCAACTCGCGGGGGAACGACGACAGGATCCGGTTGAGCGTCGCGACCCGGTTCGGCCAGGCCGTCCCGACGAACATGAGGTCGTAGCGGTACTCCGCATCGTCCCGTCGGACGGGGAGGTCCTGGAACAGGGGCGTGGCCGCGAGCGGCAGGTGCCGGGCGCGGCCGCCGTAGCGGGAGAGCGAGCCGCGGTCGTTGGTGAAGACGAGATCGAAGCAGCCCGACAGCCGTGCGTTCGCGCCGCTCAGGTACGGGTCCTCGGTGGTCCAGAGCGCGCTGGTGCCCGACAGCGCGCAGAGGCGGCGCAGGAGGGCGTGGTGGCGGCTCGCCCCCCCGAAGGCGAGGAAGAGGTCGAAGCGTTCGGCTCGCGCCAGCGCGTCTTGCGCCAGCGCCACGGCGTCGGCGTGGCTCGCCCGGACCACCCGCGCGACCGACGGGTGGCGCTGCAGGGCGTCGGCGACCGCGAGGGTGATGTAGGCGTTGCTGGTCCTCGGCTCGGTGTCGAGCAGGAGGACCGAGAGCGGCGCGGAGAGGGGCCCGGCAGGAGGCCCGGCAAGGGGTCCGGCAGGAGGCCCGGCAAGGGGCCCGGAAGGAGGCCCGGCAAGAGGCCCGGAAGGAGGCCCGGCAAGAGGCCCGGCAGGAGGCATGGCAGGGGACATGGGGCTTCCGGTCATGCGGCCATCACCGCCAGGATGGTCCGCGCCCGGTGCGCGTAGGTGTGGGCGTCGAGCGCCCGGGCGCGGGCGCGCTCCGCCATCGCCGCGAAGGCGGCGGGCTCGCGGTGGGAGCGGGCGATCGCCTCCGCGATCTCGGGCACGTCGTCGAAGAGCAGGATCTCGCGGCCCTCCTCGAAATAGTCCAGGATCTCGAGCCCGGCGGCGAAGCAGAGCTGCGGCGCCCCCGCCAGCGCGGCCTCGAACACCCGAGGCCCGGGAGTCGAGGCCGGCAGGCGGAAGCGCCGGTTGGCGATGTCGAGGTCGCGACCGACCGCGAGGGTGAGGCGCGCCTCGCTCGCCCGGTCTGCCATCGCGGCGGGGGGCATGCGGGCGTTCTCGGCGAAGGGCAGGGAGGCCGGCCAGCCCGCGCCGCGCACCTCGACCCTGCACCCCGCGAGGCTGCCTTGCGCGCGCTCGAGGAGCGCGACCCGGTTCGGGAAGGCCGCGCCGCAGAAGAACAGGTCGAGGCTGCGCTCGGCCATCGGCCGCACCGGCCGGTCGTGGGTTCGACGGCAGGCGGCGAGCGGCAGGTGCGAGACCGACGGGTGCCGGTAATGGGGCAGGGCCCAGCGGTCGTTGGTGAAGACGTGGTCGGCCAGGATCTCGGCCTTGACCCCGTAATCGAACTCGTAGGGGTCGTCGTGCAGCCAGAAGGCGAGGCGCGCGCCGGCCCGGCGGACGCTCCGCGGCAGCCCCCGCAGGGGGGCCGCGTCGATCGCGACGCTGCCGAGCGCGACGACGAGGCTCGGACGGAACTCCGCGACGGCCTCCTCGGCGAGCTCCAGCGGGCTCTCGCGCACCGCCGCCGCGCCGAGCACGTCCTCGAAGCCGTGGCGGAGAGAGGTGCGGATCGTCGCGTTGTGGTTCACCGCGTCCGGGCTTGTGCTCACCACCAGGACCTTCGCGGGAGACGAGCCTTTCAGGAACATGCGGACCGATCGAGGGAATGTCGCGGCTGGAGGAGGATGCCGAACACGCAAAAGCCGCCGAGATCAAGGCGTGAGATCAAGGCTCTCGTCGGCGCCTCCCCGCGAGGCGCCCGTCGCGGTCCCGTACCCCGGCACCCGGAGGGTCGGCGACACGCCGCCTCGCAGGTGATAGGAGGGCTGGCCATGGTCGCCCTTCCGCTTACCCAGTGCCCGCATCCCGCATCCGGGACCTGGCGCGTGCGTCCGTCCGTCGTCGCGCAGTCCCCCGTCCCCGCGCGGACCGCCTCGCGATGGCCCGCCCGATGAGCGACGCGCCCGACCTCGACTACCGGAGCCTGTTCGACGCCTCGCCCGCGCCCTGCCTGGTCCTCGATCCGCGGGGCCGGGTGCTGGCGGCCAACCGGGCCTATCGCGACGGTATCGGCCGCGGGGCGGGCCGCAGCCCGGACGATCTCGTCGGCCGGCTCCTGCCGGACGCGGCGGGGGAAGGCGCGCCGATGCAGGCCTCGATCGCCAGGGCGGTCGCGACGGGCCGGCCCGACACGATCGCGCTCGGCCCCGAGGGGCGGGACGGCGCCGCGCGGGAGAGCTGGAGCGTCACCCACATCCCGGTGCGCGACGCCTCCGGGGCGGTCGCGGCGGTTCTCCACCATCCGGTCGCCGGGGCCCTCGAGCAGGAGGCCCACGCCCTCGAGCAGGAGGCCCACCAGCGGCGGGAGCAGATCTTCCAGCAGATGCCGGGCTTCGTCGCGGTCCTGCGCGGCCCGACCCACGTCTTCGAGTACGTCAACGACGCCTACGTGACGATCGCCGGCGCGCGCGACTTCCTCGGGCGCACGGTGCGCGAGGCCTTCCCCGAGCTCGCCGACCAGGGCTTCTACGAGCTCCTCGACACGGTCTACGGCACCGGCCGGCCGTTCGCGGCCCGCGCCATGCCGATCCTGCTGGCCGGCGAGGAGGACGAGCGCGCCATCGACCTCCTGTACCAGCCGCTGCGGGACGGGGCCGGGGCGGTCACCGGCATCTTCGTCGGCGGGTACGACGTCACCGAGCAGGTCCGCTCGCGGGCCGCCCTGCGCGACAGCGAGGAGCGTTACCGCACCCTGCTCGAGAGCATCGACGTCGGGTTCTGCATCCTCGAGATGAAGTTCGACGGCGAGGGCCGGGCGGTCGATTACCGGATCGCCGAGGCCAACCCGGCCTTCGCCCGCCAGACCGGCGCCGACGTGGCCGGGCTCTGGGTGAGCGAGTTCGCCCCCGACCTCGAGCGGCACTGGTTCGACAGCTACGGCGGCGTGGCGTTGACCGGCGAGCCGGTCCATTTCGAGAACCAGGCCGACGTGTTCGGGCGCTGGTTCGACGTGCGGGCGCTGCGGATCGGCGATCCGGCGCTGGCCAGGGTCGCGGTGTTCTTCAGCGACATCTCGGAGCGCAAGCGCATGGAGGAGGCGCTGCGCGTCCTCAACGCCTCGCTCGAGGCGCAGGTCGCCGAGCGCACCGCCGAGCGCGACCAGATCTGGCGGGCCTCGACCGACCTGTTCTGCGTCGCCACCCCCGAGGGCTACCTCGTCAGCCTCAATCCGGCCTGGACCGCGCTCCTCGGCTGGGGCGAGGGCGAGCTCCTGGGCCGCCCGTTCCTCGATTTCGTCCACCCGGACGACGTGCCGGCGACGATGGCGGCGGCCGAGGCCCTCGCCCGCGGCGAGCCGCAACCCAACTTCGAGAACCGCTACCGGCACCGGGACGGCACGCATCGCTGGCTGTCCTGGAACGCCGTGCCGCGGGACGGGCGCATCTACGCCACCGTGCGCGACGTGACGGCGGTCCGGGCCCAGGCTGCGGCGCTCGCCCAGGCCGAGGAGGCCCTGCGGCAATCGCAGAAGATGGAGGCGGTGGGCCAGCTCACCGGCGGCGTCGCCCACGACTTCAACAACCTGCTCACCATCATCCGCTCCTCCGTCGACTTCCTGCGCCGGCCGGAGCTGCCGGAGGCGCGGAAGCGCCGCTACCTCGACGCCGTGTCCGACACGGTGGACCGCGCCGCCAAGCTCACCGGCCAGCTCCTCGCCTTCGCCCGCCGCCAGGCACTGTCGCCGGCGGTGTTCGACGTCGGCGAGAAGGTGCGGGGCGTGGCCGACATGATCGACACGGTCACCGGCGCCCGGGTGCGGGTGGCCGTGACCGTGCCCGACCATCCGTGCTTCGTGCGGGCCGACGTGAGCCAGTTCGAGACCGCGCTGATCAACATGGCGGTCAACGCCCGCGACGCGATGGAGGGCGAGGGCACGCTGACCCTGACGCTCGCCTGCGGCGCCGCGATGCCGCCGATCCGGGGACATGCCGGCTCGCAGAACGCCTTCGCGGCGATCTCGCTCGCCGATACCGGGCCGGGCGTGCCGGCGGACCTGATCGGCCGCATCTTCGAGCCGTTCTTCACCACCAAGGAGGTCGGCCGGGGCACGGGCCTCGGCCTGTCCCAGGTCTTCGGCTTCGCCAAGCAGTCGGGCGGCGACGTCGACGTGACGAGCCGGCCGGGGGCGGGCGCCACCTTCACCCTCTACCTGCCGGAGGCGCCGGAGGGCGCCGGCCACGGCCCCGAGACCGGCGCCGACCCCTCCGTGTCGCCGATCGGCTCCGGCGAGAGCGTCCTCGTCGTCGAGGACAACATCGAGGTCGGGCGCTTCTGCACCCAGATCCTGCACGATCTCGGCTACCGCACCACCTGGGCGACCAACGCCGAGGACGCCCTGGAGCGGCTCGGACCCGACGGGGCGGGGTTCGACGTGGTGTTCTCCGACGTGGTGATGCCGGGCATGGGCGGAATCGCGCTCGCCCGCGAGCTGCGCCGCCGCCTGCCGCACCTGCCGGTGGTGCTCGCCTCCGGCTACAGCCACGTGCTGGCGCAGGACGACGCGCACGGCTTCGAACTCCTGCACAAGCCGTACTCGGCCGACCAGCTCGGCCTGATCCTGCGGCGGGCGGCGCGGCTGCGGCGGGCGGGGTGACGCGCGAGAGGAGCCCTGCGATGCAGCCCGACAGCCACGTCCTCGCGCCGAACGGCGGGATGCCGAACGACCCGGACCTGCCGGTCCTGCATTACCGGGGCGTCGCGGCCGGTGCCGAGGCGCTCGAGGCGTTGTTCGCCCGCAACGGCTGGCCGGCGCAGTGGCGCAACGGCGTGTTCGCCTATCACCACTACCACTCGACGACGCACGAGACCCTGGGCATTGCCGCCGGCCGCGCCCGCCTGATCCTCGGCGGCGAGGGCGGACGCAAGGTCGCGGTCGCGGCCGGCGACGTGCTGGTGCTGCCGGCCGGCACCGGCCATTGCCGGCTGTCGGCGAGCCCGGACTTCCTGGTCGTCGGCGCTTATCCGCCGGGCTGCAGCTTCGATCTCTGCCGCGCGGCGCCGGACGACGGGGCGCGGATCCGCATCGCCGGGCTCGCGGTCCCGGCGAGCGATCCGTTCCACGGGAGCGGCGGGCCGCTGACGCGGCTGTGGCGGCGGGGCCGAGGCGGCATCGGCGATGTGTGAGGGCGCGAGCGTCCGGCAGAGCCTCAGAGGCCGTGCTTCGTCCAGAGGGCCCGGACTTGGTCGCCCGTCGCGACTTCGCCGCCCGCGATCTCCGCATCGACCCCGGTGGCGCGGGCCCTTCGCGCCGGTTCCATAACCTACCTTATGCGAATCGCGGGTGTAGGCGCAAAGTGAGAATGTCCCACCCGATCCGGCGCGTGCACCTCCCCCGACGGCCGCAGCGCACCCGATACCGGCACCGTTCCGCTGCGCAATCCGGCTCGGCCGGCACGATCACCCGGCACAACGACCCGGCATGACAACGCGGCGTGACTCTGACATGGTGGAACGCCCTCATCCAAGAGGTCTCGTCACCCGGACGGCCCTGCCGGACGCCGGCATCGGGCGCGTCCGGCTCCGGGGCTCGTCACCGGGCGCGAGCCGGCCGCCGTCCGCGTCGAGGCCTCGCCGTCCACCCGGCGACGCGGCCCTCCGCGGGGCCGGAATCGGGAAACGCCTCTCGTGAACCAGCAGACGACCAGGCTCGACCGGATCGACATGAAGATCCTGATCGAGCTGCAGAAGAACGGCCGCATGACCAACGTGACGCTGGCGGATGCCGTCGGCCTGTCGGCGAGCCCGTGCCTGCTCCGGGTCAAGCGCATGGAGCAGGCCGGCTACATCACCGGCTACGGCGCCCACATCGCCCTGCCGAAGCTCGGCGAGACCGTGACGGTGTTCACGGAGTTCACGCTCAACGGCCACACGCCGGAATACTTCCAGCGCTTCGAGCAGGCGCTGCGCAAGATCGACGAGGCGATCGAGGGCCACGTGGTCAGCGGCGGCTACGACTACCTGGTGAAGTTCGTTACCCGCGGCCTGTCGCATTACCAGGAGGTGATCGAGGCGCTGCTGGAGCGCAACGTCGGAATTGCCAAGTACTTCAGCTACATCGTGCTGCGCACGCCGATCGTGAAGACCGAGCTGCCGCTCGCCGCGTTGTTCGGCGAGGAGCGCTGAGCGGCGGGGCCTGGCGCCCCGCCTTCCGGCGAGCCGGCGTCCGGGTCGTCCGCGACGATCCTAGCCCAGGGCCTGGCTGGCGACGGCGAAGATCCGGGCCGGCCCAGCCTCCGGGATCGTGCCGCGGGTCATCGTCACCGGCTCGTCGACGTTGGCAAGGCCGCAGGCCTGCGCGAAGGCGGCGAGCGGCCCGTCGCGCTCGGTCGTGTCGAGGCGCAGGAACGTGCCCGCGTGCGTCCGCACGTGCGGGCTCGCCAGCGCCACGGCGCTCCCGCCGTCGGCGGCGACGATCGGGCCGACGAGGTGGCCGCGCCCGAAGGGGCGGCAGCAGGCGTAACCGGCGATCCGGCCCCCCTCCTCCAGGACGGTGATCGCGCCGACCCGGCGCAGCGCCTCGAGCAGCCGGACGCGGTCGCCGCCGGAGGCCTCGCGGTCGAGGGCGACGAGTCCCGGCCAGTCGGCCTCGGTCGCCGGGCGCACCCGGGCATCCTCGACCGCCGCCGCCGCATCCGCGGTGCCGTGGTACTGGGTCAGGCCGCCGGTCACGCGAAAGCCTTCCGATTCGTAGAGGCGCCGTCCGGCCTCCGTCGAGGTGAGCCGGATGGTGCGATCGCCCGCGGCCGAGAAGAGCTCCCGCATCAGCCGCCGGCCGGTGCCGTTCGCCTGCCTCCGGGGCGAGACGATCACCATGCCGATGGTGGCGAGCCCCTCGCCGAAGGGCCACCACATCGCCGAGCCCATCACGCGGCCCTCCTCGTCGCAGGCGACGAGGCCGTGCCCGAGTTCCAGCATCAGGCGCCAATCGTCGGCCCCGTGCGGCCAGCGCACCTCCACCGAGAGGCCGTGCGCCGCCGCGATGTCGGCCGCAATCATCGGGCGGATCGTCGGGCCGTTCGTCTCGTTCGTCATCGCGTCGGATCTCGTGCTGGACAATGGCGCGCGCCCCGGCCCTGCGACGAGGGCCGGGGCGCGCGAAGGATCGACGGTCAGAGGCCGCCCATGTGGAGGGACTTCAGTTCCAGGTACTCGTCGATGCCGTAGGCCGAGCCCTCGCGGCCGAGGCCCGACTGCTTGACGCCGCCGAAGGGCGCGGCCTCCATCGAGACCGTGCCGGTATTGAGCCCGACCATGCCGAATTCCAGCGCCTCGCCGACCCGCCAGGCCCGGCGGATGTCGGAGGTGTAGAAGTACGAGGCGAGGCCGAACGGCGTCGCGTTGGCGACCGCGATCGCGTCCTCCTCGCGGGAGAAGCGCATCAGCGGCGCGAGCGGCCCGAAGGTCTCCTCCGTGGCGAGGCGCATGCCGGTCTCGGCCCCGGTCAGCACCAGCGGCGGCACGAAGCGGCCGCGCACGGCGTCCGGGTCACCCGCCACCAGCCGGGCGCCGTGCTTGAGCGCGTCGTCGAGATGCGCCGTCACCTTGGCGGCGGCCGCGTCGTTGATCAGCGGGCCGATGGTGACGCCCGCCTCGAAGCCGTTGCCGACCCGGAGCCTGGCCGCGGCCTCGGCGAGGCGGGCGGCGAAGCGGTCGTGGATGCCGTCCTGCACCAGGATCCGGTTGGCGCAGACGCAGGTCTGGCCGGCATTGCGGAACTTCGAGGCCATCACGCCGGCGATCGCCTGGTCGAGATCGGCGTCGTCGAAGACGATGAACGGGGCGTTGCCGCCGAGCTCGAGGCTGAGCCGCTTGATGGTCGGGGCCGACTGGGCCATGAGCAGCCGCCCGACCGCGGTCGAGCCGGTGAAGGACAGCTTGCGCACCGTCTCGCTGCCGGTCATCTCGGCGCCGATCGGCGCCGCCTGCCCGGTGACGACGCTGAACACGCCCTTCGGCACCCCGGCCCGCTCGGCGAGGACCGCCAGCGCCAGCGCCGAGAACGGCGTCAGGTCGGCGGGCTTGACCACGATCGGGCAGCCGGCGGCGAAGGCCGGCGCCACCTTGCGGGTGATCATCGCGATCGGGAAGTTCCACGGCGTGATCGCCGCGCAGACGCCGACCGGCTCCTTGAGCACCAGCACCCGGCGGTCGCCGACCGGCGCGGTGAACACGTCGCCGGTGATCCGGCGCGCTTCTTCCGCGAACCACTTCACGAAGCTTGCCCCGTAGGCGACCTCGCCGCGGGCTTCCGCCAGCGGCTTGCCCTGCTCGGCGGTCATGATCGCGGCCAGGTCCTCGGCATTCTCGAGGATCAGCGCGTTCCAGCGCTCGAGGATCGCGGCGCGCTCGGCCGGCGCGGTGCGGCGCCAGGCCGGAAAGGCGGCCTCGGCCGCCATGATGGCCGCGCGGGTCTCCGACGCGCCGCAATCCGGCACCGTCCCGAGGGTCTCGCCGGTCGCCGGGTCGGTCACGGCCAGGCTCGCGCCGGATTCGGCGTCGCGCCACTCGCCGGCGATGGAGGCCTGGAAGCGCAGGAGCGCGGGATCGCGCAGGCGGTCCTGGGAGAACATGGGATTTCCTCGGGCGATAGGGCGCGGCGTCGAGGCCGGCGCTTCGGAAGGCGGACGGGATCGGCGACGCGCGTCCGGTCCGCGCGAGCGGGCGGTGCCGGCCGCGACCGCTCGGTCGACGGTCGGCGGTGCGTACCTACAGGCCGAGCAGCCCCGGCAATCCGCGGATGTCCTTGATCTCGTGGTAGCCGTAATAGGGGTTGGCCGGCTCGTGACCGCGGTTCACCCAGACCTTGTTGGTGATGCGCAGGTCGTGCGCGGTCATCAGGTCGTAGCGGAAGCTCGACGAGCAGTGCAGCACGTCCTCGGGGCCGCAGCCGAGCTGGTCGAACATGTACTCGAAGGCCTGCATCCGCGGCTTGTACGCCTGGGCCTCCTCGGCGGTGTAGGCGGCGTGGAACGGCGCGCCGAGCTTGGCGACCGAGTGCGGGATCAGGTCCTTCATGGAGTTCGACAGGATCACCAGGGGGAATTCCTTGGCGACCTTCGCCAGCCCCTCGACCGTGTCCGGGTGCGGGCCCCAGGTCGGGACCTCGGCGTAGACCGCGTCGGCGTCGCTGTCGCGGTATTCCACCCCGTTGAGCTTGCAGGTGCGGATGAGGGAGTTGGCGACCACGTCCTTGTAGGGCTTCCACGGGCCCAGCACCTCGTCGAGGCGGTAGGCCGAGAAGTCGGCGACGAAGGCGTCCATGCGCTCCTTCGGCACCCGGTCGGCGTAGAGGCGGCGGGCGACGGGCGCCATCTCGAAGTAGATCAGCGTGCCGTAGCAGTCGAAGGTGATGTACTTGGGCTTGAGATGGGCCATCGGGGTCTCCCTGCGGTGCTCGACCGTGCGGCGTTCAACCGTGGCAAAGATTACGGGGCGCGCAGGAGCGCCGGACTCCGTTGTGCCGGCTCCGGGGCCGGCGATCCTGCGCTTTCATCCCCGCCATACGGCAGGTCCTGCCGGGGGCACCGGTCCGCCGGGTCGGTCGGCGACCGGACGGAGCGTGCCGCGGCATCCTCTGCCGTCGAGGGCTCACGCCCCGCGACGATTCCGCCTGCTGCCCGCCGACATTCGGCGTCTCCGGCGGATCGCGCGCCGGTATCGTTCCCGCATCGGCGCCGCCGTCCCGACGGCCTCGATCCCGATCCGACCGGCGACCGCGCGCTTCGAGGCCCCCCCATGACCATCACCAAGACCACCACCGAGACCGCCGCTCCCCCGACGCCCCTCATCGCCTACAAGTCG
>NZ_CP029553.1:3082500-3240000 GCF_003173755.1 Methylobacterium terrae | reverse complement strand
GTCATGGCGTCTCCTCCCGCGAGCCGCCACTGACCTCTTCGGGCCTCTTAGCCAGGCGGCGGTACGAGAGTGGCGCCGGTCCGGGCCCGCGGCAACCGGTTTCTGTCGTCCGGGGCGACCGGTGACGCGCGGAGTCCGGCGGCGACCTACGCCGCCGCTCCGGCCCGCGCCCGCCGTCCCGCCTTCGCGGCCTCGAGCCGCATCCCGGCCTCCTCCGACCCGAGCGCCGGCGCCTGCCGGCCGAGGAGCAAGCCCTCGTCGAGGATCGCCACCGCCTCGGCCCAGGCACCCGGCCAGAACAGGGCGGCGGCCTCGGCCGCGTCGGCGGCCGTGCGGGCGTCGTTCTCGGCGGCGAACAGGGCGGCGCGGGCGGCCGCCGCCGCGCGGGCGCCGCGAACCCACGTACCCTGGCGGCCGGCGGCCTCGGCGAGCGAACCGGCCGACCACGCGGCGTGGCGCGCGACTGTCACCGCCCGTTCCAGGTCGGCGGCGGACCGGCAGGCGGCGGCGTGCTGGGGCAAACCGGCCCGCTCCAGCACAGGAGGCAGCAGGCGGCGCACGCCCTCGCGGACGAGATGGGCGATGCGGGCTGCCTCGACCGCCTCCCCGTCGGCCGAGCCGGCGAGGCGTAGCACGAAGGCCATCAGGCGCGGGCGCTCGGCATCTGGCATCGCGTCGTTGAGGCCGAGCGCGTAGGTCGCGAGCGGGGCGGAGAAGCAGGGCGGGCAATCGGCCGAGGAGCGGATCGCCCGGTAGGGCAGGCCTGCCGCCACCACGGCCGCCTCGTTGATGCAGGTGCCGCCGTCGGGACCCGGAAAGGCGTGCGAGCCCGGCAGGAGCCGCCAGTTCAGGATGGGGTCGAACACGCCGGCCATCACGCCCTCCGATCCGCCGAGGGGCGGAATCTGGCAGGGTTTCGGGCCGGCGGCGAGCCCTATTCGCCCATGCCACCGGCTGCGGCATCGCGCCCCCGGCCTGGCCGGATTGCGAATTAAGAACATATAGTGAACATTAACCCTGAACGGTATCGCGGCCGCGACCGCGTGATCATCGGCGAGGAGAGAGGGACGGCATGACGCGCTACCGCTTCCACTGCACCAACGGCTCCGAATGCATCCTCGACGCCGAGGGCACCCTGCTGCGCGGCCCGGCCGCCCTCGGCCGCCACGCCCGGCAGGTCGCCGCAGCGGCGATGCGCAGCCTCGGCGCGGACGCGGACTGGACCGAGTGGCGGGTGAGCGTGCACGACCTCACCGGGCGGCGGGTCTGGGTCGAGCCGTTCGTCGTGTGGGAGGCCGCGCTGGCGGCCTAGGGCCTCGTCCGGGCCCTGGCCGCGCCGTCAGTCGCTCGCCAGGAAGGCGTCGTAGACGGCGCGGATGCGCGGCAGGTCCTCCTGCGCCGTCCAGGCCTCGACGATCCGCCGGTACTCCGGGCTCGCCCGCTCGGCCGCCAGGACGGCGTCGATGCGCGCCACCACCTCGCGTCCCCAGGGCGTGCCGGCGCACATCACCCGGGCGAAGGTCGGCTCCGGGTTTTCCGCGAAGGGCAGGCCCACGAGGGCGTTCGGAACGCCGAACTCGCCGGTGTTGTAGTAGGCCGCGATGTTGGAATACTCGACGAGGTAGTCGAGGCGGTCGTTGCGCAGCATCCGGAACGCCTCGGCGAACTCGGAATGGGTCTGGCCCGGCGGGTGATCCCGGAACAGCCCGTCGACCACCGGAGCGAAGGCGCGGTTGCGCAGCAGGCTGGTGCGCAGGTCGCGGTGCACCACCAGCAGGTCGCGCAGGGACAGGGGTCCGAGCGCGTCGAAGCGGGCGCGCTTGGCGGCCGGCACGATGACGCGCAGGGGATAGAACATCGCCACCGGCCGCGAGAACACCGCGAAGACCTCGCGCTCCGGCGTCTTCACCCCGCCGACGAAGCACCATTCCTCGCGATTCTTCAGCGAGGTGAGGATGCGCGGGAACGGCACCGTCAGGGTGGTGTGGGCGTAGTCGGTCAGCCGGGCGCTCAGGAGCCCGCGGATGCGGTCGAAGATGCCGGCGTCGCGGTCCTCGCCCTCGGTCATCATGAACGGCGCGGCGTTGTAGACCGACCAGGTGATCTGCTTGTCCTCGGCCCGTGCCGGCCCCGCGAGGGCGAGCGCGACGACCAGACCGGCGAGACCGCGCCGCTTCACCATGACGTTTCCCGCGATGCCCGTGGACCAGCCGTCGGCCAATGCAGGCCTCACCTTCAAGATCGGGTTAATCGCCGCCGGCACGATTGGGCCGGACCGTCGGGGGCGAGCGTGTCCGGGTCAAGTCTCCCGGGCCAAGTCCCGCCGTCGTCTCGTCGTAGTCCGGCGTGCCGCAAGAAGCGTCACTCGCTCGCCAGGAAGGTGTCGTAGACGGCGCGGATGCGCGGCAGGTCCTCCTCCGCCGTCCAGGCCTCGACGATCCGCCGGTACTCCGGGCTCGCCCGCTCGGCCGCCAGGACGGCGTCGATGCGCGCCACCACCTCGCGTCCCCAGGGCGTGCCGGCGCACATCACCCGGGCGAAGACCGGCTCCGGGCTCTCGGCGAAGGGCAGGCCCACGAAGGCGCCCGGCCGGGCGAGCTGGCGGGCGTTGTAGGCGGTGATGCTGGAGAAATCGACGAGGTAGTCGAGCCGGTCGTTCATCAGCATGCGGTAGGCTTCGATGAAATGGGCGTAGGTCTGGCCCGGCGGATATTGCCGGAGCAGCGCGTCGACCTCGGGCGCGATGGCGCGGTCGCGCAGCACGCTGGTGCGCAGGTCGCGGCGCTCCGCGAGCAGGCTGCGCAGGGACAGGGGCTTGAGCGCCTCGAACTGCGCCCGCTTCGCGGCCGGAACGACGATGCGCAAGGGATAGAACATCGCCACCGGCCGCGAGAACGCCGCGAAGACCTCGCGCTCCGGCGTCTTCACCCCGCCGACGAAGCACCATTCCTCGCCGGTCTTGAGCGAGGCGACGATGCGCGGGAACGGCACCGTGACGCTGGTGACGGCGTAGTCGCCCAGCCGGGCGGCCAGGAAGTGGCGGATCCGGTCGAAGACGCCGCGGCCGCGGTTCTCGCCCTCGACGATCGTGAAGGGCGGCGCGTCGAAGACCGACCAGGTGAGCTGCCTCGCCCCGGCCGGCGCCGAGGTCACGAGACCGAGCGCGACGAGCAAGCCCGCGAAACCGCGCCGTTTCACCATGATGGTTCCCGAGGTTGTCCGTCGACGTGTCGACGATGGGTGCGGGGTTCACCTTCAAGATCGGGTTAATGCCGTCGGGCACATCGAGAGGATGTCTTCGGTGCACGGTGTTGTGATCAGGTGTCGGGATGTGGACACAGGACTGCGGGATGGAAATGGCGGAGGGTTGACCCCCGCGTAGGCGGGGAAGGCACCGGCTGCAGGACGACGATCCCGATCGGGAAGGGTCGATCCCCGCGTGGGCGGGGGAGCCCCCCTGACCTTCGTGACGGCCCCGAGCGTCGACAGGTCGATCCCCGCGTGGGCGGGGGAGCCACCGATTTCGCTAACGCCTAGATGCGTGCGACGGGTCGATCCCCGCGTGGGCGGGGGAGCCAAGCTGCGGTCCAACCTCGCCGCGGACCCGGACGGTCGATCCCCGCGTGGGCGGGGGAGCCATGACCGTGCAAGTGCGGTGCGGCCGCGGCCGGGGTCGATCCCCGCGTGGGCGGGGGAGCCACGACCGTGACGCAGGTAAAGCCGCCCTTGGGGGGTCGATCCCCGCGTGGGCGGGGGAGCCTCGAAATCGACAGCGGCGGCACATCGAATCCTGGGTCGATCCCCGCGTGGGCGGGGGAGCCCGGGACCGGATGCTGTCCCGCGGCATCGCCTCGGGTCGATCCCCGCGTGGGCGGGGGAGCCAGCCGACACGGACACGACGATCCATGACTCAGGGGTCGATCCCCGCGTGGGCGGGGGAGCCCCGACGAGGCGCCGGCGCTGCCGGGACTCGAGGGGTCGATCCCCGCGTGGGCGGGGGAGCCTCTGCCAGCTAAGTCGCTGGTGCCATTCACGATGTCAAAGAACGCCGCCTCGCTCGACGCGACAGCCTACAACCTGATCCGCCCCCGGTCATTCCGCCGGCGGCACGATCCACGGCACCCGGCGCCAGCGCGTCTCGCGCAAGGTCCGGTCGGCGTAGGTGCCGGCGACCGCCTCGCGGCCGCCCTGGTGCGCGAGGTCGAGGACGAGGGCGCTGTGGATGAAGGCGAGGTGACTGAAGGCCTGGGGGAAATTGCCCAGGAAGGTGCGGTCCTCCGCCACCTCCTCGGCGTACAGGCCGACGTCGTTCTGCAGCGCCCGCAGGGCGTCGAAGCGGGTCTGCGCCTCCTCGGTGCGGCCGAGCCAGGCCAGCGCGTCGACGAGCCAGAAGGCGCAGATCAGGAAGGTGCCCTCGTGGCCCGGCAGCCCGTCGTCGTTGCGGTAGCGGTAGACCAGCGGGCCGTGGCCGAGGCGCGCGATCACGACGTCGACCGTGCGGGCGAACGCCGCCTCGTCGACCGGGAAGCCGACCATCGGGGCGATCAGCAGGGCGGCGTCGGGATCGTCGCCGCCGAGATATTGCGGGTAGTAGCCGTCACGGTGCACCCCCTCCCCGTTGACCCGGGCCACGATGGCGTCGCGGGCCTCGCGCCAGTGCGGCCGCTCGCCGAACAGCCGGATCGCGCGGTCGACCGCGACCCAGTTCATGATCGCGGCGTGGAGGTAGTGCTGCTCGGGCTTGCGCGGCTCCCACAGGCCGGCATCCGTCTCGTGCCAGTGCGCGGCGGCGAAGTCGGCGAGACGCACCGCCTGGCGCGCCATGGCATCGGGAATCGTGCCGCCGAGGCTGTGGTACAGGTGCAGGAGGTCGAGCACCTGGCCGTAGGCGTCGCTCTGGTGCTGCTCGGCGGCCTCGTTGCCGTAGCGGACCGGGGCGCTGCCGCGCCAGCCCTCGAAATGCGCCGCCTCGTGCTCGCTGAGGTCGGCTTCGCCGGCGATGGCGTAGAGCGGTTTCAGGCCGCCCTCGTCGCGCTCGGCGAGCCCGCCGACGAAGCGGAAGAACGCTTCCGCCTCCGCCACCATGCCGAACTTCTTGAGCACGTAGAACGACAGGCAGGCGTCGCGGATCCAGCAGAACCGGTAGTCCCAGTTGCGGATGCCGCCGATCTCCTCCGGCAGCGAGGTCGTGGCCGCCGCCACGATCGCGCCGGAGGGCGCGTAGGTCAGGGCCTTGAGGGTGAGCGCGCTGCGCAGCAACTGGTCGGCGAGCGGCCCGTCATAGGCGGCGCCGGCCGACCAGCCGATCCAGCTCCGGCGCGCCGCCTCCATCAGGTCGCGCGGGCGCAAGGCCTCGCGGTCTCCGGCCCCGCCGGAGAAGAGCGCGAAGGACTGCTCGCCCCCATGCGCGATCGTGAACCGCGCCACCGCCTCGCCGCCCTCGACCGTCAGGTCCAGGTCCGCGATCAGGTCCGGCAGCCCCTCCGCGCCCGCGCCGCCCGGGACGGCGACGAGGTCCGGGAAGCGTGTCGCGAAGCCCGCGAGGGGCCGGTAGGCCGCCCGCATCGGCACGTGGCCGGATACGCCCGACACCAGGCGCACGAGGCAGGGCAGCGCCCGGCCGGGCTCGGGCGCCAGCATGAAGTCGTGCACCGTCGCCGCCCCGGTGGCGCAGGTGAAGGTGGTCTCGAGGATGTTGGTCCCGGGGAGATAGAGCCGGGCGCTCTCGAACGGGGTCTCGGGTGCGAGCGCGAAGAAGCCGCCGCGCCGGCGGTCGAGCAGGCGGGAGAAGACCGGGGGCGCATCGAACCGTTCGAGGCAGGCCCAGTCGATCGAGCCGTCGCGGGCCACGAGGGCGCAGCCGTGGCAGTTGCTGATCAGCCCGTAGGCCTCGATGGGCTGGTAGGGCCGCGCGTCCGGGTCGTGCATCGTGAAGGGGCTCGGGCGAGAGGGCGGACGAGCCGGGACGGAGCCCGCCGCGCGGGAGCCGGCCGTCGCGTCGCCTTCCCCCGCGCGCCGGCCGTGACCCAGCGACATGCGGGACGAAGCGCCGGGCTTCCCCTGTGTTCCCGGGCAGGCGCGGAAATTTTTCCGAGGATGAAGTCGCGCGGGGAAACGTGTTTTCGGCTGGTCCGCCCGGCCCTTCCCGGGCGGTCCGGTCAGAACAGCGACCCCTGCGCCTCCGTCTTCCGCTCCGGCGGTGGCGGCGCCGGCGCGTCCTCGTCCGGCCGCAGGAGCCCCGCCTCGTCGTGACGCACGTCGTTGACCTGCCGGCTCGCCGGCGCGAGGTCGAGCCATTTTTCCGGCGCCGGCCGGCACAGGGCGGCTGCCTGCCCGGCATCGACGTCCCGCATGTCGAGCCACCGGTCGACGCCCTCCGGCGACAGGATCGCCGGCATCCGCTCGTGGATGGCGGCGAGCAGCCCGTTGGCGCCGCAGGTCACGATCGCCGCGGTGTCGATCTCCGAGCCGTCGCGGCTGCTCCAGGTCTCCCACAGGCCGGCGAGCGCCATCGGGCGGCGATCGGCGCGGCGGATCGCGTAGGGCGCCTGGCCGCGCGGCCCGCCGCGGCGCCACTCGTAGAAGCCGTCGGCGAGGACGACGCAGCGCCGGTAGCGCAGCGCGTTGCGGAAGCTCGGCTTCTCCGCCGCGGTCTCGATCCGGGCGTTGATCACAAGGGGGAAGTCGGCCGGGTCCTTGACCCAGGCCGGCAGGAAGCCCCAGCGCATCAGCACGAAGCGCCGGCGCCCGTGCTCGGCGGTGACGACGGCCACCGGCTGGGTCGGCGCCACGTTGTGGCGGGCCGGGAAGTTCGGCCGGTCGTCGTACGCGTAGGCCTCGCGGAAGGTCTCGGGCGAGGAGGTGACGAAGAAGCGGCCGCACATGACGTTCAGTGCCTCATCACGGTCGATGCCTCACGGCGTCCGGTGTCTCACAGCCAGCGCTTCCAGCGGAAGAAGGCGTAGGGCAGGATCGCCGCCACCACCATCATCACCACCGCCATCGGGTAGCCGAAGCCCCAGTCGAGCTCCGGCATCACCTTGAAGTTCATGCCGTACATCGAGGCGATCAGGGTCGGCGGCATGAACACCACCGCCATGACCGAGAACAGCTTGATGATGTTGTTCTGCTCGAGGTTGACGAGGCCGAGGGTGGCGTCGAGCAGGAACTGGATCTTTCCCGACAGGAAGCTCGCATGCTCCTCGAGCGATTGCAGGTCGCGCAGGGTCGAGCGGATCTCCTCGCGGACCTCCCTGGGCGCCTTGCTGGCCCGGTAGCTCGCCGAGAGCGAGAGCAGGATGCGCTCGACCGAGACGAGGCTCTCGCGCTGCTGCGACAGCAATTCGTTGTGGCGGCCGAGCGCCCGCAGGGTGTCCTGCAATTCGGCGTTGCGGGCGCTCGGGTCGGAATGCTCGGCGAAGATCCGGCGCGAGAGCCGGTCGATGCGCTCGCCCTGCGCCTGGAGCACGTCGGCGGCGCGGTCGATGACGGTCTCGATCAGGCCGGCGAGGATCGCCTCGCCGGTCAGCATGACGCCGGCCGGCCGGGCGGCGCGGTGGACGAACATCCGGAACGCCTGGGGGTCGTCGTAGCGCACCGTGGCGAGCTTGTTGTCGCGCAGGATGAAGGTGACGCCGGTGAGGCGCGCGTCGTCGGTGTCGACCCGGCACAGCAGCCGCCCGGTCATGTAGCGGGCACCGTTCTCGACGTAGAGGAGTTCCGAGGGCTCGATGTCCTCCATCTCCTCCCGGGTCGGGATCGAGATGCCGAGGAACGCCTCGACCTTGTGGTCCTCCTGGCGCGTCGGCTCGATCAGGTCGATCCAGAGCGCGTCCGGCGGGATCGGCTCGGACATCTCGAGCAGGCGCCGCTCGAGGAGCGGCTGCCCGGTGCTGGCGCAGGCATTCGGCTGATGGACGAAGATCAAGGGCGGTCTCGGAACGAGAGGGGCGCGGCGGCGAGAGGGGCGCAGCGGAATGGAGCCTTGTGGCCCGGCCGCCTTGAAGGCTCCGTGACAGCTAGGGCGCGACCGGCCCGGTTGTCGATGGCGCGGCGTCCACAGCCGGGCGGTGTTTTGGCCCGAGGCGTCAGGCCGCGGGCTCTCCCGCCTCGGGCGGCTGGCAGACGTCGATCCACTCCGCCCCGGTCAGCGCGGCCATGCGCTCGGGCGACACCCGCACGGCGCTGTTCGGCGAGCCGGCCGCCGGCACCACCTCGTCGAAGGCCTTGAGGCTGACGTCGCAATAGACCGTGAGCGGCGTGGCGAGGCCGAACGGGCAGACCCCGCCGACCGGATGGCCGGTGATCGCCTCGACCTCCTCCGCGCCGAGCATCCGGGGCTTGACCCCGAAGGCGGCCCTGGCCTTGCGGTTGTCGAGGCGGGCGTCGCCGCGGGCGACCAGGAGCACGATCCGCTCGCCGAGGCGCAGCGACAGGGTCTTGGCGATGCGGGCCGGCTCGACGCCGTGGGCGGCGGCCGCCAGCGCCACGGTGGCCGAGCTCGCCTCGGTCTCGAGGACGGTGAGGTCGGGCGCGCGCACGGCGAGGTCGGCCTTGACGGAGGCGAGGCTCATCGGCGGGCGGCCCCGCACGGCAGTGATGGACGGGTCATCTCGGGCTCCAGGGATGCCGGTCCGGCTCCCCTGGCGGTTCGCCGCCGTTCTTGCAAGCCCTCGCCTTTCTGCGAGCGCTGGGCCAGCGAACCTTCACCGCACGGTCCGAGCCGGGCGGTGAAGGGCGCCGTGGTCGCGAGCGCCGGGCTCGCGGGAGGCCTCAGTAGCGCGGGCCGCCGGTGGTGTTGCCGAGCTGCTGCTGGTAGCCCGGGCGCGACGGGTTGCGGGCGTTCGGGTCACCGGCCCGCATGTGGTTGCGGCGCATGTGACGGCGCATGTGGCGGTCGTGTCGCTTCATGCGGTGATAGTGGCGGTGGCGGCGCATGGCGACGTGCTCGACCGTCGATTCCGCGCCGGCGACGGCCGGGGCCGGACCGGTCACGGCGGCCGAGGCCGGGGTCAGGGCGAGACCGCCCAGCAGCACGCTCGCCGCCAGAGCCAGGGTCAGGGACTTCATCGCGATCATCTCCAGGCGGTGGCCCCCTCGGCCAACCCGTGCGTCAATCTCGCATCGCGCGTCCGGTTCCGCTGCGACACGGGAAATCATCGGGAAAAGCTGCGCAGAGACTACGCAGGGCGGCGCGCGCGTCGCGTCGGGGGCGCACCCCCGGGCCGTTCGCGGTCCGGGCTTGCGCGGCGGGACCGCCTCCGCCATCCCGGCGCCCATGCGCTCCGCTCCCTCCCTGCCGATCGACGCGGTCCTCGGCGACCTCGCAGCCGCCCTCGCGGCTCCCTCCGCGCAGGGCCGCCCCAACGCGGTGCTGGTGGCGCCCCCGGGCGCCGGCAAGACCACCCGGGTGCCGCTCACGCTCCTCGACGCGCCGTGGCGCGGCGACCGCCGGATCATCCTCCTCGAGCCGCGCCGCCTCGCCGCGCGGGCGGCGGCCGAGCGCATGGCCGCGAGCTTGAGCGAGGCGGTCGGCGAGACGGTGGGCCTCCGGGTGCGCCTCGGCTCGAAGGTCTCGGCCCGCACCCGCATCGAGGTCGTCACCGAGGGCGTCTTCGCCCGCATGATCCTGGACGATCCCGAACTCGACGGCGTCGCCGCCGTGCTGTTCGACGAGTTCCACGAGCGCTCGCTCGACGCCGATCTCGGCCTCGCCCTGGCGCTCGACGCGCAAGGGGGCTTGCGCGAGGACCTGCGGCTCCTCGCGATGTCGGCGACGATCGACGGCGCCCGGGTCGCGGCGCTCATGGGGCAAGGACATGAGAATCCGGCGCCGGTCATCGTCTCGGAGGGCCGCGCCTTCACGGTCGAGACCCGCCATCTCGACCGCGACCCGCAAGGCCGCATCGAGGATGCGGTGACGGACGCGGTGATGCGGGCGCTCAGGGCCGAGCCCGGCTCGGTTCTGGCCTTCCTGCCGGGCCAGGCCGAGATCCGCCGCACCGAGGAGCGCCTGCGCGCCCGCCTCGCCGAGGTGCCCGACATCGACCTCGCCCCGCTCTACGGCGCCCTCGACCGGGCCGAGCAGGACCGGGCGGTGCGGCCGAGCCCGGCGGGCCGCCGCAAGGTGGTGCTCGCCACCTCGATCGCCGAGACATCGCTGACCATCGAGGGCGTGCGCGTCGTGGTCGATTCGGGGCTTGCCCGGGTGCCGGTCTACGAGCCGGATCTCGGCCTGACCCGCCTCGTGACCCAGCGCGCCTCCCGCGCCTCCGTCGACCAGCGCCGCGGCCGCGCCGGCCGCACGCAGGCCGGCGTGTGCTACCGCCTGTGGCCGGAGGCCGCGACCGGCGCGCTCGAGCCGTTCACCCGGCCCGAGATCCTCGCCGCCGACCTCGCCGGGCTGGTGCTCGACTGCGCCGCCTGGGGCGTCTCCGACCCGACCACCCTGCCCTTCCTCGATCCGCCCCCGGCCCCGGCGCTCGCCGAGGCGCGGGCGCTGCTCGCCGGCCTCGACGCCCTCGACGCCGGGGGACGCCTGACCCCGGCGGGCCGGGCCCTGCGCGCCCTCCCCCTGCCGCCGCGCCTCGCCCGCATGGTGGTGAGCGCCGCCGCGACCGGCCGCGACGCGGCGCGCCTCGCGGCGGATGTCGCCGCCGTGCTGGTGGAGCGGGGCCTGGGCGGCGACGCGGTCGATCTCACCGAGCGGGTCGAGCGCTACCGCCGCGACCGCGCGGGGCGGTCCGAGGACATGCGCCGCCTCGCCGCCGGCTGGGCCAGGATGGCGGCGACGACGACGGAGCCCGCCGGGGCCGGCGAGACGCCCGACATCGGCACTCCGGACGTCGGCGCCCTCGTGGCGCTGGCCTATCCCGACCGGATCGCCCGGGCCCGGGGCAGGCCCGGCGAGTACGTCCTGGCGAACGGCCGCGGCGCCGCGCTCGATCCGGCGGCGGGCCTCGCCCGCGAGCCGTTCCTGGCCGTCGCCGAGATCGTCGGCAAGGCCTCGGCGGCGCGCATCCTGGCCGCCGCCCCGATCGCGCTCTCCGCCGTCGAGGCCCTCTTCGCCGACCGGATCGAGGCCCGCACCCGGGTCGAGTTCGACCCCGACGCGAGGGCACTTCGCGCCCGCGCCCAGCGCCGCCTCGGCGCCGTCTCGCTCGCCGAGCGCATCCTGCCGGTGCCGGCGGATGCCGACAGCGCCGCGATCCTCGCTCGCGGCCTGGCCTCCCTCGGCGTCTCCGCCCTGCCCTGGTCGAAGGCGGCGCAGCAATGGCGCGAGCGGGTGACGTTCCTTCGCAGCGCCGAGGGCGAGCCCTGGCCCGACCTCTCGGATCCCGCCCTCGCCGAGGCGCTGCCCGACTGGCTCGGCCCCCATCTCACCGGGATCACCCGCCTCGACGAGATCGGCGCCGACCGGCTCTCAGACGCCCTGCACGACCTCGTGCCGTGGGCCCTGCGCGCCCGCCTCGACGCCGAGGCCCCGACCCATATCGAGGTGCCGACCGGCTCGCGCATCCCGGTCGACTACGCCGCCGAGGGCGGGCCCGTCCTCGCCGTGCGGGTGCAGGAGCTGTTCGGCCTCACCCGCCACCCGACCATCGGCGGCGGCCGGGTGCCGCTCGTGCTCCACCTCCTTTCCCCGGCCCAGCGCCCGATCCAGATCACCCGCGACCTGCCGGGCTTCTGGCGCGGCTCCTGGGCGGCGGTGCGCGCCGACATGCGCGGGCAATACCCCCGCCACCCCTGGCCCGAGGACCCGACCACCGCCCCGCCGACCCGACGCGCCAAGCCGCGGGGAACGTGAGCCCGGCCGCCGGGCCGGTGCCGCGCCGGGAGCGTGCCGCGCGCCGGATCGCAGGCCTCGTCGCGCTCCACACCACGCGAAACGAAATCTCAGCGATTTTGTGAGAACCATCGAGGGCTCGCAGAAGACCGCTTCATGCTGCCCGACGACCTCGACACCATCGCCGCCGACTGGTCCTGGGAGACCGATGCGGACCTGCGGCTGACGGCGGTGCGGGGGCGCTACGCGGCGCTGACCGGCGAGGCGGCGCCGATCGGGCGACCCTGGCCGGGTCTCGACGGCGACGGGCCTCCGGACGACGCGCCGCTTCGCGGCCGCGCGCCGTTCCGGGACCACGTCCTCGCCCACCGGCACCGCGACGGGCGGACCCGCTGGTTCCGCTTCGGCGGGGCGCCGCGTCATGCGCCGGACGGATCGATCGCAGGGTGGCGCGGCGTCTGCGCCGAGGTCCCGGGATCGCCGGCCGGCCCCGACGAACGGGCGCGCTGCCTCGAGGCGCAGGCGCGCTGCCTGGAGGCGCAGGCGCGGCGCTTCGCGGCGGCGGTGGAGAACATGCCGATCGGCGTCAGCGTGTTCGACGCCGACCTGCGGCTCATCGCCTTCAACGACCGCCTGCGCGACCTCTACGATCTGCCGGCCGGTCTGATGCGCCCCGGCACGCCGATCGAGACGATGATCCGTGCCAGTGCCCGTCTCGGCAACTATCCGGGCCTGACCCCCGACGAGGCGTGCGCCTTCGTCGCCGAGCGCGTCGGCCGGCGGGTCCGGCTGCAGCGCGAGCGGCTGCTGCCGAGCGGCCTCCTGCTCAGGACCACCATCGCGCCGCTGCCGGACGGCAGCACCATGGTGGTGCACGAGGACGCGACCGACCGGGCGCGCGCCGACGCGGCCCTGGCCGAGCAGAACCGCCGTCTCGACCACGCGCTGACTCACATGTCGCACGGCCTCGTCCTGTTCGACGCCGAGCACCGGGTGACGGTCGTCAACCGGCAGTTCCTCGACCTCTACGGCCTGTCGCCCGAGACGGTGCATCCGGGCATCACCGCCGAGGAGCTGATCCACCGGCGCACCGAGGCCGGCAACTTCCCCGGCCTCGCGCCGGAGGAGGCCTGGCGGCAGGTGAGCGTGCGGCTGGCCACCCGCACCCGCTACCGCCTCGACCAGACCCTCGTCGACGGACGGGTCATCGCTGTGACCTACGCGCCGACGCCGGAGGGCGGCTTCGTGACCGTCCACGAGGACGTCACCGCGGCCAAGCGCGCCGAGGCCCAGATCGTCCACATGGCGCGCCACGACGCGCTGACCGGCCTGCCCAACCGCGCCCTGCTGCACGAGGGCCTGGCCGACGCCCTGGGGCGCGGCGGCGGGGGGACGGCGGTTCTCTGCCTCGACCTCGACCGCTTCAAGACGGTCAACGACACCCTCGGCCACGCCGTCGGCGACAAGCTCCTGCGCCAGGTGGCGGCCCGGCTGGCCGCCGAGATCCGCGACGAGGCCGGGACCGGGCTCGCCACCCTGGCGCGGTTGGGCGGCGACGAGTTCGCCGTCGTCCTGACGCCGACCTCGCGCTTCCGGGCCGGGCGCCTCGCCGGCCGGCTGATCGCCGCGGTGGGGCGCGACTACGACATCGACGGCAAGCGCATCGCCGTGGGCCTCAGCGTCGGCCTCGCCCTCGCCCCGGCGGACGGGCAGGATCCCGAGGGGCTGATGCGGGCCGCCGACCTGGCGCTCTACCGCGCCAAGGCCGAGGGCCGGGGCACCCACCGCTTCTTCGAGCCCGCCATGGACGTGGCGATCCAGGCGCGGCGGACCGTCGAGATCGACCTCAGGACCGCGCTGGCCGAGCAGCACTTCGCCCTCGCGTTCCAGCCGTTCCTCGGCCTCTCCGGCGACCGGATCGCCGGATTCGAGGCGCTCCTGCGCTGGCACCATCCGGTCCGCGGCGTGGTGAGCCCCGCCGCCTTCGTGCCGGTCGCCGAGGAGACCGGCATGATCGTGCCGCTCGGCGAGTGGGTGCTGCGCCAGGCCTGCCGCGAGGCGGCGCGCTGGCCGGAAGGAGTCCGGGTCTCGGTCAACCTCTCGCCGGTGCAGTTCCGCGGCGGCGACATCGACGCCGTGGTGATCGCGGCCCTGCGCGACGCGGGCCTCGACCCGCGCCGGCTCGAGCTCGAGATCACCGAGGGCGTGCTCCTGCAGGACAGCGAATCGACGCTCGCGATCCTCCACCGGCTCAAGCGGCTCGGGGTGCGCATCGCCATGGACGATTTCGGCACCGGGTACTCGTCCCTCGGCTACCTGCGGGCGTTCCCGTTCGACAAGATCAAGATCGACCGCTCCTTCGTGGCCGACCTCTCCGTGCGCCCGGACGCGCTGGCCATCGTGCGGGCGGTGACGACGCTGGCCGACAGCCTCGGCATGACGACCACCGCCGAGGGCGTCGAGACCGAGGAGCAGCTCGCCCACCTGCGCGCGGCCGGCTGCACCGAGGTGCAGGGCTACCTCATCAGCCGGCCGGTCCCGGCCGACGCGGTGGCGCCGATGCTGGGGGCGTGACGGCGCGGACGGATCCGCGTCGCCCGGGTGCCCCGCGCCGTCGCGGAAGCGCCCGACCGTCCGGAGATCCGGCAGGGCGCGCAGCCATGCACCCACGTGATGGCTCGCGCCGTAATCCCTGGTCCCCGCCACCCGATCACGTTCAGCATCTTGTGATCGATCCCACTGCCGTTACACTCCCGGCCCGAGCCGCGACGCCATCAATCAAACAGCGGCCGGAAGAGGGAACGTCATGCTGGAGTGCGCATCCGTCGCCAGGCGGCGGCTCGTCCGCGCGTTGCTTGGTTCGACCATTCTGTTGGCCGCCAATGCCTCGCTCTCGACCGTTCAGGCCGCCGATCCGATCCGCATCGCGGTGATCGCGGAGGCGCAGGCGATCGCCGGTGCGGCGATTCCCCAGGCCGCCCAGCTCGCCGCCGACGAGATCAACGCCAAGGGCGGCATGGACGGCCGCAAGATCGAGATCATCACCTACGACAACAAGAGCTCGGCCGCCGACTCGGTCCGCGCCTTCCAGCGCGCGGCGAGCGAGGACAAGGCCCACGCCGTCATCGCCAGCTACATCAGCGAGGTGGTGCTGGCCCTCCAGCCCTGGTCGGCCCGCCTGAAGCTGCCCTTCATCACCCCGGGCGCGGCCTCGAACGAGATCCCGCTCAACGTCCACAAGGACTACGCCCGCTACAAGTACTCCTTCCACGGCTACCTGACCTCGAAGGCGCAGTCCCAGGCCGTCTGCGACGCCGCCAAGGCGATCCTGGCCGAGGGCCGCCAGATGAAGACCGCCGTCATCATGAGCGAGGACGCGGCGTGGACGAAGCCGCTCGACGAGGGCTACAAGGAGTGCCTGCCGAAGGCCGGCCTCAAGGTGCTCGACCACATCCGGTTCTCGCCGAGCACGACCGACTTCAACCCGATCTTCAGCCGCATCGAGGGCGCCAAGCCCGACGTGATCGTCACCGGCATCTCGCATGTCGGCGTGCAGCCGACGGTGCAGTGGCGCAGCCAGCAGGTGCCGATCCCGATGGTCGGCATCGCCTCGCAGGCGACCAACGCCACGTTCTGGAAGGAGACGAATGGCGCGACGGAGGGCGTGCTGTTCGAGATGTTCGCCGCCCCCGGCACCAACGTGACGCCGAAGACCGCGCCCTTCGCCGAGGCGTTCAAGGCCAAGTACGGCAGCTATCCGGGATATGCCGGCTACACCGCCTACGACGAGGTCTACTACATCGCCGACGCGGTGAAGCGGGCCGGCTCGACCGATCCCGACAAGCTCGTCGAGGCGCTCGAGACGACCGACTGGGAGGGCACCCTCGGGCGCATCCAGTTCTACGGCAAGGACGACGAGTTCACCCACTCGATCAAGTACGGCCCGGGCCTCGTCTCGGGCATGATGATGCAGTGGCAGGACGGCAAGCAGCTGGCGATCTGGCCCTCGACCGTCGCCAACGGGAAGATGACCTTCCCGAGCTTCGTCAAGGCGGGCACGGCGGCGAACTGAGCCCACCTTGAACTGACCCCCGATCCAGCCAGCGCGGGATCCCCTCTCCCGAGTGGGAGAGGGGTAGGGACGATCGAAGATCGCGCGAGGGTGGCGCGCTTCAGTATGAAACTGTGGCCGTCGTGCTGGCAGCTGAACGGTTGAGTTCCATCCTGAGCCCGCGCCACCCTCACGCGGGATCTTCGATCCCCCGACCCCTCTCCCACTCGGGAGAGGGGAGTTCGCGCGCGTCTCGCCACGACTTGCCCAAGCGAGCCCCATGACCGCGATCCAGATCCTCATCGACGGCTTCGCCATCTCGGCGCTCTACGCGCTCGGCGCCACCGGCTTCACCCTCATCTTCGGCGTCTCGGGGGTGCTCAACCTCTCGCACGGGGCGCTCATGGTCACCGCCGCGGTGGTGGCCTGGGCGGCGTCGAGCGAGTACGGCCTCGGCTCCTACGCCGGCGCCGCCGCGGGCGTCGCGGTGTGCACGGGGCTCACGCTCGCCACCTACGGCGTGGTGGTGCGGCCGATCGACAGGTCCCGGGCGATTCCGCCGGAGGAGAAGGAGATCTTCATCCTCACCGGCACGCTGCTCTGGGGCATCATGATCCAGGAGTTCATCGCCTACCTGTTCACCAGCAACGCCAAGACGGTGATGCCGATCGTCGAGGGCGTCGTCACCATCGCGGGCGTGCGCACGCCGTGGAACCAGGTCTTCACCGCGGTGGTGTGCTGGGCGACGATCGGGCTCCTGTGGCTCTTGGTCAACCGCACCCGCACCGGCAAGGTGCTGCTCGCGGCCTCGATGAACCCCCGCGGCGTGACGCTCTTGGGCTTCGAGCTGTCCAGGATCTACGTCGCGATCTGGCTCATCTACGGCGTGCTCGCGGGCATCGCCGGGGTGCTGCTCGGCCAGTTCCTCGGCGTGTCGAGCTACAGCGTCGGCCCGCTCACCGCCAGCGCCTTCTCGATCGTGGTGCTGGGGGGCTTGGGGAGCGTCTCGGGCTCGCTGATCGCGGCCTACGTCGTCGGCTACCTCGAGACGCTCACCGCCTACCTCGTCTCCCCGGCCTACCGGACGATCCCGGCGCTGCTGCTCCTCGTCGCCGTGATGTATGTCCGCCCGCAAGGCCTGCTCGGGCGCCGCTGACGCCGGGCTTCACCCGATCTCGCCTCACCTCTTTTCCGCAAGAGGCCCCATGCTCGCCAAGACTCTCCGCAATCCGCTGTTCTGGCTCTGCCTGATCGGCCTCGCGCTCGCCAGCGTGCTGCCGCTCTGGGTCTCGGGCTACATCCTCGGGCTCCTCACCGTCGCGTATTACTTCGGCGTGTTCTCGATGGCCTGGGACCTGCTGTTCGGCTTCGCCGGCGAGGTCAATTTCGGGCCGACCTTCCTGATCGGTCTCGGGGCCTACACCGCCGGCATCCTCAACGGACACGGCGTCGGCATCCCGCTCTGCCTGCTGGCCGGCACGGTCGCGGCGGTGATCGGCGGCCTCGTCCTGGCCCTGCCGGCGCTCCGGGTGCGGGGCCCGTATTTCGGCCTCACCACCGTCGTCGCGGTGCTGATCCTGCAGAACCTGATCGTCGTCTTCGCCGACACCACCGGCGGCGAGATCGGGCTCACCGTGCCCGACGTCATCAGCATCGACGCCGCCACCAACTACTGGATCGCGCTCGGCTTCATGGGGGTGAGCGGGCTCATCCTCTACGCCATCGCGGTCTCGCCGGTCGGGCTGATCCTGCAGGCGAGCGGGCAGGACCCGGTCGAGGCCGGCGCGCTCGGCTTCAACGTCGCCAAGCACAAGCTCGCGGCGTTCTGCGTCAGCGCGGTGTTCTCCGGGCTCGCGGGCGCGCTGTTCGTCTTCTACATGGGCACCGCCTCGGTCGGCACGCTGGTCGACGTCTCGGTCGGCGTCCAGGTCATCATCGGGGCGGTGCTCGGCGGGCGGCGCACCATCGTGGGCGGGGTGCTCGGCGCGGTGTTCCTGATCGCCGCCGGCGAGCTGCTGCGGCCGCTGGGCTCGCTCTCGACCTTCGTGGTCTCGGCCGCGGCGCTCGCCGTCATCCTGTTCGTGCCGGCAGGCCTCCTCGGGATCCTCACCCGGCAGGGGCGGCACGCCTGATGCCCACGTCATTCGCGTCACAAGGGTTGCGTTCATGAGTGCGGCCGGCCTCGCCTCCTCCCCCCTGCCCTCCGCCGCGCGCCCCGCGCCGGACGCCGCCCCGCCGCTGCTGGCGGTCGAGGGGCTGACCAAGCGCTACGGCGGCCTCGTCGCGGCGAAATCGATCGGCTTCACCGTGCGGGCCGGCGAGATCGTCGGGCTGATCGGGCCGAACGGCTCGGGCAAGTCCACGGTGATGAAGCTCATCATGGGGCTGGAGCGGCCGAATGCCGGCAGCATCCGGCTCGACGGCGCCGAGATCGCCGGCTGGCCCTCGCACCGGGTGGCGCGCGCCGGCGTCGGCCTCGTCTTCCAGCACTCCCGGCCGCTCCACCGGCAGACGGTGCTGGAGAACATCAAGCTCGCGCTCCTGCCCGACAGCCTGATCCGGCTCTTCGCCGATCCGGGCGTCGAGACGCGGGCGCGGGCCATCGCCGAGCGGGTGGGCCTCGGGGCCGTGATGGACCGGCGCCCCGGCACCCTGCCCTTCGCCGACCTGCGCCGGATGGAGCTCGCCAAGGCGATCGCCCGCGATCCGCAGGTCGTGCTCGTCGACGAGCCCTTCGCGGGGCTCACCTCCGGCGAGGTCGCGGATTTCTCCGCCCTGATCCGCGGCTTTCGCGACGAGGGCAAGGCGGTGCTCCTCGTCGACCACAACGTGAAGAGCGTGTCGGCCCTCGTCGACCGGGTCTTCGCGATGTATCTCGGCGAGCGCGTCGCCGAGGGGACCGCCGCCGAGGTGATGCGCAACGAGACCGTGCGCCGGGTCTATCTCGGCGGCAGCATCGAGACGGCGGCGCGGCCGGAAGCCAGCTTCTCCGGCGAGCCGCTCATCAAGGTCGAGGGGCTCGACGTGCTCTACGGCAAGGCCCAGGCCCTGCGCGGGGTCGGCCTGCACGTGCACGAGGGCGAGTTCGTCTCGGTGGTCGGCCTCAACGGCGCCGGCAAGACGACCCTGTTCAACGCGATCTCCGGCCTCGTCCCGCATTCCGGCAGGATCAGCTTCGCCGGCGAGTCGCTGGCGAGGCGCACGCCGGCGAGCATCGCCAAGGGGGGCATCGTCCAGGTGCCGGAAACCCGCGAGCTGTTCGGCGAGATGAGCGTGCGCGAGAACCTCGACCTCGGCGGCCAGCACCTCCCCAAGGCCGAGAGCGCGCGCCAGCTCGAATGGCTGTTCGAGCTGTTTCCGATCCTCAAGAGCCGCGGCGGCCAGATGGCCCGCACCCTCTCGGGGGGAGAGCAGCAGATGCTCACCATCGCCCGCGCCCTGATGATGAAGCCACGCCTCCTGATCCTCGACGAGCCGACGCTCGGCCTCGCGCCGGTGATCCTGGAGCAGCTCTCGAAGGCGCTCGAGCGCCTGCGCCAGACCACGCCGATCACGGTGCTGCTGGGCGAGCAGAACGTCACCTTCGCGCTGCCGCACGCCGACCGGGTCTACGTGCTGGAGCACGCCCGCATCGTCTGGGAGGGCCCGCCCGACCGCTTCGCGGCGGAAGCCGGCACCGGCTACCTGTAGGCGGTGCAGGACGAGACCGCCCGCGCCGAGGCGGGAATCGAAAAACGCTTGACTCGGGTTAAGGCAGCCGGAGACCAGGGGCCGTACTCGTGCAGGACAGCCAGCCCCAGGAGAGAGCGGAATGTCCTGCTACTACTTCCATTTCCAGGTCGGCAGCCGTCTCATCCGGGACACCCGCGGCGTCGAGCTCGAGGAGCCGCACGAGATCATCACCTGTTCGGCGCATATCGCGGTGCTGCTGAAGCGGCGCGCCTGCCGCGAGCCCGAGTGGAAGGAGGCGATCATCCACGTCGAGGACAAGGAGCGCCGCTTCAGCGTCTTCCTGCCGATCGCGCGGTTCGCGGACGCGATCCCGCGGTTGCAGGCGCATTAGGCGGACGATCGAACCCGACCGAAGGCACAGCCTCCGCGCCGTTCCGGGGCCGCGACGGCGGAGTCCGTCACGACACGGGAGGGCGGCAGATAGGTCGACGGCGCTACGCCGCCTTGATCTCCGTCACGAACCCGCCGATCTCGCGCTCGAGCGTCGCGGCCTGCTGCGCGAGGTCCCGGGCGGCGCGCAGCACCTGGTGGGCGGTGCCGCCGGTGCGGTCGGCGCCCTGCTGCACCGCGTCGATGTGCCCTGAGACCACCTGCGTGCTGTGGGCGGCGTGCTGGACGTTGCGGGCGATCTCGCCGGTGGCGGCGCTCTGACGCTCCATCGCGGTCGCGACCCCGGTGGCGATGGCGTTCATGTCGCGGATCGTGCCGCCGATCGTCTCGATCGCCTGGACCGCCTGCGTCGTCTGGGCCTGGATGCTGCCGATCTGGCCGGCGATCTCGTCGGTCGCCCGCGCGGTGCGGGTGGCGAGGTCCTTGACCTCGGCGGCCACCACCGCGAAGCCGCGACCCGCCTCGCCGGCCCGCGCCGCCTCGATCGTGGCGTTGAGCGCGAGAAGGTTGGTCCGCCCGGCGATGCTGGTGATGAGCTGGACCACGTCGCCGATCTGCTGCGCGCCCGCCGCCAGCGCCCGGATCGTCGCCTCGGTGCGCGCGGCCTCCGCGTCGGCGCGGCCGGCGATGACCGAGGACCGGGCGACCTGCCCCACGATCTCGTCGATGTTGGCGGACAGCTCGTCCGTCGCGCTCGCCACGCCCCCGACATTGGCCGAGGTCTGGCTCGCCGCCTCCGCCACGCCCGCCGACAGGCTCGAGGCCTCGGCGGCCGAGTGCGACATCGAGCGGGCCGCCCCCTCCATCTCCCCCGCCGCCGCGGTCAGGCTCGCGATCAGGGCCGAGACCTTGCCCTCGAAGCCCCGGGTCAGCGCCTCGAGGTGGCGCGCCCGCTCCACCTTGGCGTCGGTGTCCCGGCGCTGGATCGCGTCGCGGTGCTCGGATTCGACGAGCCCGTCGCGGAACAGCGCGACGGTGCGCGCCATCGCGCCGATCTCGTCGGCCCGGTGCGTGTCCGGCACCGCGATCGTCCGGGCGCCGCCGCCGAGCGCCGCCATGGCGCCCGAGAGGCGCTGCAGCGGCCGGGTGATCGAGCCGGCGAGCCGGAGCGAGATCAGGATCCCGAGGAGCACGATGCCGAGCGCCTTGGCGAGGAAGCTCGTGGTGCCGTGCGCGACGCTGCGGGCGAAATCCTCCTCGGCCGCCAGCCCCTCGCGCGTCACCCCCGTCAGCAGGGCCTCGGAGGTCTTCATCGACTCGTCCCGGGCGGCGCGGGAGAGCTTCAGGTGCCGGCCCCACTCGGCCGAGAGCGAAGCGGCGCGCTCGAGCGCCCCGCGCCAGGCGGTCATCTTCGCCGTGAGGTCGGCATTGGCCTGCAGCTTTGCTTGCGCCGACCCCGCCGACTGGCCCGCCGCCGCCAGGTGCTTGGCGTCCCCCGTCGTCTTGAACTGGGCCACCTGCTCGCGGGCGGCCTGGAACGCGTCGGCGGCGCCGTTCAGCATCCGGGCCTGGTCGATGTCGCCGGCCTCGAAGGCGCGGGTGCGCCGCTGCGACAGGCTCGCGGCGACCTGGTCGCCGGCCTGGTCGATCTCGCGGCCGAGGAGCGCGGTCTCCTCCTCCTTGATCCGGGCGAGGATCGCGTACTCGTCGCCGTAGGTGCGCAGCGCCCGGGCGATCGCGGTGCTGGCCGCGAGCTCGTCGGCCGAGAGCCCGACGGCGGGGCCGCGCTCGATCAGGCCGAGGGACTTGTCGAGGTAGTCCCGCGCGACCTTGAGCGCCGCCGGGTCGAAGCGCTGCAGCCAGCGGCTCAGCTCGAAGCGGGTCTGCATCATCGCCATGTCGACGGAGCGGACGTGCTCGGTCTTGGCGCGGTTCTGCTGGTACTCGGCGAAGTCCGAATTGACCTGCGTCACCAGCATGTAGCCCGACGCCGCCACGCCGACGGTCGTCGCCAGCACGACGCCGAACCCGACGAAGATCCGCGCCTTGATCGACATCCGGGCGAGTCGCCCGCCCTTGATCCCTGTCTTCATCGGCCCCGTCGTCCCGCTCAGGCTCGTTCTCCCGGGGACGATGGGATGTGTCCGCTAAGGCACGATTAAAGAATGAGCGTTTTTTCGTCTCGCCGCCTCGTCCATAGGACGATGATGAACTTTGATAGAACTAACAGGGCCGGCCGGAGGACGGAAACGCCGGGAATCGGCGGAGCGCCGGCCCCCGGCCGATCGCCGCCGCGCCTCAGCCGTAGGCCGCCAGCGCCCGCGTGTGGCCGGGCTCGGCCACCGGGATTCCGGCGCCGGTATACTCGTTGAGCTTGTTGCGCAGGGTGCGGATCGAGATGCCCAGGATCTTGGCGGCGTGGGTGCGGTTGCCGAGGCAGTGGTCGAGCGTGTCGAGGATCAGGTCGCGCTCGACATCGGCGAGCGAGCGGCCGACGAAGCCCCGGGTCACCGCCTCGGCGACCTGGACCGCCCGGGCGGCGGCGCCGGCCGGGCCGGCGCCGAGCGCGTCGCCCTCCGGCGAGCGGATCGCGTCGGCGTCGATCTCGGGGCCGCTCGCCAGCAGCACCGCCCGGTGCAGGGTGTTCTCCAGTTCGCGCACGTTGCCGGGCCACTGGCTCTGGGTCACGAGGCGCCGCGCCTCGGCCGAGAGCGGCCGGACCGAGAGCCCGTTGGCCTCGGCGTATTTGCGGGCGAAGTGGCCGGCGAGCTCGAGGATGTCGGCCGGGCGGTCGCGCAACGGCGGCAGGCGCAGGTTCACGACGTTGAGGCGGTAGAGCAGGTCCTCCCGGAACGTGCCCTTCCGCGCCTCCTCGGCGAGGTTGCGGTTCGAGGTGGCGAGCACCCGGATGTCGACCTTCACCGGCTGGGTGCCGCCGACCCGGTCGATCACCCGCTCCTGCAGCGCCCTGAGGAGCTTGGCCTGGAGCCGGACGTCCATCTCGGAGATCTCGTCGAGGAGCAGCGTGCCGCCGTTCGCCTCCTCGAACCGGCCGATGCGCCGGGCCACCGCGCCGGTGAAGGCGCCCTTCTCGTGGCCGAACAGCTCGGATTCGAGCAGCGCGTCGGGGATCGCCGCGCAGTTCACGCTGACGAAGGGCTTTTGGGCCCGGTTGGAGCGGGCGTGGACGTGGCGCGCCAGCACCTCCTTGCCGGTGCCGCTCTCGCCGGTGATCAGCACCGAGGCGTCGGAGCGCGCCACCTGCTCGGCGAGCCTGACCACCCGCTCCATCGAGGCGTCGCCCCACACGAAGGCCCGGGCATCCGCCACCACCGCCTCGAGCACCGCCGCGATCAGCTCGGGGTCGGGCGGCAGCGGGATGTACTCCTTGGCGCCGGCCTGGATCGCCGCCACCGCCGCCTTGGCATCGGTGCCGGTGCCGCAGGCCACCACCGGCGTGCGGATGCGCTCGTCACCGAGCGCCGCCACCAGGGTGCGGATCGGCAGCGACACGTCGACCATGATCAGGTCGGCGCCCTTGATCCGCAGGACGTTCAGCCCCTGCTCGATCCCGTCGGCCTGGGTCACGGCGGCGCCGCGGCTCATCGCGATCCGGGAGGCGGTGACGAGTTCGCCGTTCAGGCGTCCGATGATCAAGAGCCGCATGGCGGATCCTCCGGTGCGTCGGTTTCGGGTGGGGCGGGGTTCAGCCGTCGGCCTTGACGATCTCGGTCATCGTCACGCCGAGGCGCTCCTCCACCAGCACCACCTCGCCGCGGGCGACGAGGCGGTTGTTGACGAAGATGTCGATCGCCTCGCCGACCTTGCGGTCGAGCTCGAGCACCGTGCCGGGGCCGAGGCGCAGGAGGTCGCCGATCGGCATCCGCGACGAGCCGAGCACCGCCGACACCATCACCGGCACGTCGAAGACCTGCTCGAGGTCGGCCGCCGACTTGGCGGCGGCCGGCACGTCGCGCATCGCGCCGGTCGCCGCGGTGTCGAAGGCGAGGTCCGCCTCGCTGAGCTGCGGCAGGCCGAGATCGTTGTCGGAGGTCATCGGGGGGTACCCTTGGGAAGAGGAAGGAGGATCGGGCCGGCGGGTCAGGCGGGGGCGAGCGCCGAGAGCACGGCGGACTCGATCGCCGCGCGCTCGCGCACCATGCCGCCGTCGGCCCACTCGATGCGGGCGTCGCCCGGCGCCAGGCCGGGATCGCCGAGGACGACGAGGCGGCCCTCGTAGCCGCGCTCGCGGGCGAGCCGCGCCACCCGGGCCTCGGTCTCCTCGACGAGGGCGTCGTGGACCCGGATCGCCAGGTGGGGCACGCCGCGCAGGTGCTGCAGCGCGCGGCCCGCCGCCTCCGCGATCGCCGCGACCGGCTGGCTGTCGAGGGCCGCGCCCGCGATCTTGCGCCCGAGCGCCACCGCGAAGTCGAGGGCCTGGGCCTCGCGCTCGGCGTCGCGCGCGTCCTGCGCGCCGATCATGCCGGAGGCCGCGGCGGCGACCCGGTTGAGGGCGTCGGCGAGGCGCGCCTGCACCTGCGCCTCGGCCTGGGCGCGCCCCTCCTGCAGGCCGCGGGCGAAGGCCTCGGCCTCGAGCGCGGCCCGTTCGGCCGCCTGCGCGGCGGCCTGGGCCTCGGCCTGGCCCGCGGGGCCGCCGGCCTCCTCCCGCGCGGGCTTGCCGTCGGGATGGCGGAAATCGGTGTCGAACAGGAAGCGCCGGATCTGCGCCATCAGGCGGTCCCTCCCGGGCCGGGCATGTCGAGGACGGGCATGTCGAGGACGGGGGTTCGGCTCTCGCGGGCGCGCATCAGTAGACCAGCTCCTCCTCGGCGCTGTTCTTGGCGATCATGATCTCGCCCTTCTCGGCCAGGTCCTTGGCGAGGTCGGTCATCCGCGACTGGGCCTCGTCGACCTCCTTGAGGCGGATCGGCCCGAGCGAGCCCATCTCGTCCTGCATGTTCTTGGCCGCCCGGCTCGACATGTTGGCGAAGAAGAACGCCCGGACCGGATCGGACGCGCCCTTCAGCGCCCGGGCCAGCACGTCGCGGTCGACGCTGCGCATCAGGGTCTGGACGCTGCCGGCGTCGAGCTTCATCAGGTCGTCGAAGGTGAACATCAGCTGGCGGATCTTCTTCGCCGAGCCGCGATTGGCCTGGTCGAGGGCGGCCAGGAACCGGATCTCGGTCTGGCGGTCGAAGGCGTTGAACACGTCGGCGAGCAGCTCGTGGGCGTCGCGCCGGGTGGTCTGGGCGATGGTCGAGACGAACTCGACCCGCAGGATCTCCTCGATGTGGCGCAGGGCCTCCTTCTGCACCGTCTCCATCCGCAGCATGCGGTTGAGGACGTCGATGGCGAAGTCCTCCGGCAGGATCGTCAGCACCCGGGCGGCGTAGTCCGAGCGCACCCGCGACAGGATCACCGCGACCGTCTGCGGGTACTCGTTGCGCAGGAACGAGGCCAGGATCTCGGGATCGATCTGGGTCAGGCTGGCCCAGACCCGGCGGCCCGAGGCGCCCTTCACCTCGGCCATGATCACCGAGACCTGCTCGGGCGGGAAGATCTTGAGCAGCAGCGCCTCGGTGCGCTCGAAGCTCGAGGTGATGCCGCCGCTGGCCGAGAGCCGCGACACGAAGTCGATGATGAGGTGCTCGACCACGTCGGCCTCGAGCGAGCCGAGCTGCACCATGGCGTGCGAGACCTTCTTGATCTCGTCCTCCTCCAGCATCCGCCAGATCGGCGCGCCCTCCTCCTCGCCGAGCAGCAGCAGGAGCGCGGCGGCGCGCTGCGCGCCGGGCATCTCGGCGAAGCCCGCGGCCCCGGCGGTCGGTCGAGGGATCGGCATCGTGGTCGCGGCCATGGCGTCGGCTCAATCCTCGGGCGGGTCGAAGTCGTGAGGGGGGCCGGCTCAGCGCCGCGCCGGGCCGGGGGTGCTGGGGAGGAGCCTCAGCGGTCGTTGATCCAGGTGCGCAGCACCTCGACCGTCTCGGTCGGGTTGGTCTTCACGATGTCGACGACGCGCTCGACCGTCTGGGCCTGGATCTTGCCGTTGATCTTGGCGAACTCGACGAGGCGGCTGGCCGGGCTCTCGGGCAGCGGCATCTCGGCCATGGCCGCCCCGCCCGCCCCGCCCTCGGCCGCCAGCACGAGGCCGCCGGCCTCCTTGAGGACCGTGACCTGGCCGAGTGCCAGCGTCGGCACGTCCGAGGTGACCACCCGCTGCACCAGCGGGCGCACCACCGTCATCAGCACCACGAGGCCGAGGAGGAACAGCACCGACATCTCGGCGACGCGCAGCACGTCCTCCTTGGTCGGCTGCAGGAGCGAGGCGAGGAGGCCGGGCTCCTGCAGCTCCGGTACCGCCGGGGTCTCGGCGAAGCGCAGGTTCACCACCTCGACCTGGTCGCCGCGGCCCTTGTCGTAGCCCACCGCGGTGCGCACCAGGGCGGTGATCCGCTCGAGCTCGGCCGCGGGCCGCGGCGCGTAGGCCGCCTTGCCGTCGGGGCCGGCCGCGTAGGTGCCGTCGATCAGCACCGCCACCGACAGGCGCTTGATCCGGCCGCCCTCGTTCACCTCGGTCCGCGTCACCCGGGAGATCTCGTAGTTCGTGGTCTCCTCGTTCTTCGTCGAGGCGTCGCGCGGGCCTTGCGCCTGCTGGCCCTGGTTGGCGCCGGGCAATTCGTTGCCGACGCTCACGCCGCCCTCGTTGCCCTGCGACTGCGTGCTCTCGCTGCGGGTCTGGGTCGAGCGCACCACCCGGCTCTCGGGATCGAAGCTCTCGGAGCGGCTCTCGATCCGGTTGGCGTCGAGCTCGGCCGTCACCTGCACCCGGGCCCGGCCCGATCCGACGATACCGGCGACGATCTCCTCGACCTGGTTGCGCAGGCGCCGCTCGAGCCCGGTCTGGCGCTCCTCGAGCCCGATGCCCGCCTGGTCCTCGGCCCCGCGGGCGCCGTCGGCGAGCAGCCGCCCGCGCTCGTCGACGATCGAGATGCGCTCGGGCTTCAGGCCCTCCACCGCCGAGGCGACGAGGTGGCGCACCGCCCGGACCTGGCCCGGGTCGAGGTCGCCGGCGAGCCGCACCACGATCGCCGCGCTCGGCGCCTCGCGGTCGCGGGCGAACAGCCGCTTCTCGGGCAGGACGAGGTGGACGCGGGCCGCCTGCACCCGGCCGATCGCCCGGATGGAGCGGGCGAGCTCGCCCTCCAACGCCCGCAGGTGGTTGACGTTCTGGACGAAGCTCGTCGACGAGAACGCGTCGCCCTTGTCGAAGATCTCGTAGCCGACGCCGCCGGCGCTCGGCAGGCCCTTCGAGGCGAGGTCCATCCGCAGGCGGGCGAGGTCGCCGCGCGGCGCCAGCACGGTCTGGCCGGCATCGCCCCTGGTCTCGTAGCGGATGCCCCGGGTCTCGAGGTCGCGCACCACCGCGCCGGCATCCTGCACCGAGAGGTCGGTGTAGAGCACGCCCATCTCGGGGCGCGAGACCCGCAGGATGACGAAGGCGAAGAAGCCGATGAGCGCGAGGGTCACCGCACCCATCGCGGCGAGCCGCGCAGGCCCGAGTTTGGCCACCAATTCGAGGACCGGCTTCACGACGTCACGCACCCGCCATCGGAGCCCCATCGGCCCCCGCGAGGCAAAATTTGCCGGGTCGTGGTTATGACTTGGTTAACGCGGCGCACATGGACGCGCGCAAGCCCGGGACACCGCGGCTTCGGGGCGAAGCGAGGGTGTCCCGGGCTTGCGCGCGGCGCGGTGCGGTCCGGAAAGGTCACCGACGGAGGAGCCGGAGAGTTCCTCTGGTCCTGTCTCCCGCCGGGGGTGGAGAGGCCCGCGCCCCGCCGATCCCCGGCAGTCCCGCCCGTGTCCCGGTCGGGGCGCGGGCGCCGTCCTTACTGGCGGTAGTGCTGGATCCGCGTCGTGCGCAGGCCGGCGAGGCCGTGCTGCTCGATCGAGTACTGCCAGCTCAGGAATTCCTCGGTGGTCAGCGTGTAGCGCTGGCAGGCTTCCTCGAGACTGAGGAGCCCGCCGCGCACGGCGGCGACGACCTCCGCCTTCCGCCGGATCACCCATCGGCGGGTATCGGTCGGGGGAAGGTCGGCAATGGTCAGCGGACTTCCGTCTGGGCCGATGACATACTTCGCCCTCGGGCGATGCGGTTCGGTCATGATACGCTCTACACTCAACTGACCTGTCGAGACCGACGCTAGGCACCCGCGCTTAAGATTGCTTGAATCATTTCCCTCGCATGTGATTCGTAATCCACAGCAATCCACCGAATCAGTTGCTGCCGGTGCCACCGATCGCCTCGACGCTGCTGAGGGAGGCGGTGCGGTCGCCGATGGTCAGGACCGGTTCGGCGCCGGTGACGTCGACGCTCGTGATCGTGCCGCTGATCTTGGTGTCGACGGCGACGCTCGCACCAGTCGCGTCGACGGCCTGCACCTTCAGGGTGTACTTGCCGTTGGGGGCGAGCTGGCCGGTGGAGGCGCGCCCGTCCCAGGTGAAGCCCTGGCTGCCGGCGGCGAGCGCCTTGGTCTGGGTGGCGACGACGTTGCCCTTGGCGTCCGTGATCGACAGCACCGCCTTGGCGGCGGCCCGGGCCGGGTTCAGGCTCCAGGTCGCGCTGCCCTCGGCGAGCGAGGTCGTGGCGCCGTCCGCCGTCACGGTCTTGCCGATCAGCCCCGAGGCGGTCGCCGCGGCCGAGGCCTTGCTGGCGGTGATCAGGCTGCCGAGCTGGTCGTTGGTCTTGAGCTGCTGCTCGACCGAGGCGAACTGCACCAGCTGCTGGGTGAACTGGTTGGTGTCGAGGGGATCGAGCGGGTTCTGGTTCTGCAGCTGCGTCGTCAGCAGGGTCAGGAATTGGTTGAAGTTCCCGGCGATCGTGCTGGCGTCGCCGGAGCCTGCGCCGGTGCTGGTCTTGGCGGAGAGGTTGGTCAGGCTGCTGATGCCGGCGGTCATCGGGACCTCGTCGTGTCGGGCGTCATCGGGAAGCTCACGGGATGTTGCCTAGATTCTGAGGTCGAGGCCGAGGCGCTGGCCGAGGTCGCGCAAGGGCGGCAGGCCCGCTTGCGCCTCGGCCTCGGCCCGGCCGGGCTCGGCTCGCTCGGAGGCGGGCGCGCGGCCGGCCTGGTCGCGCGGCGGCGCGTTGCCGCCGCCGTCGAACAGCGAGAAGCTGAGGCCGGCCTCGCCGGGATTGAGGCCGGCCTGGGCGAGCGCCTGGTGCAGGCTGCCGGCGTCGCGCTGGAGCAGCGCCAGGGTCTCGGGCCGCTCCACCACCAGGTGGGCCTTCACGGCGCCCTGCTCGCGGTCGATGTCGAGGCGCACGTCGATGCGGCCGAGCTCGTAGGGGTCGAGGCGGATCTCGAAGCGGTTCGATCCGGCGAGCGCCCGCATCCCGATGGCGATCGGCACGGCGCTCAGGGTCGCCGGCACCGAGACCGTAGGGCGGGTCTCCGCCGGCGGGGCTGCGGCGGCCGGGGCCTCGGCGCCCTTCGCCGACGGCGCGGGCGAAGGAGCGGCGGCGGCCGCCAGGCCGTCCGGCGCGGCGGCGCTCGCGCCGCCCTCGCCCTGCCCGTCCTTGCGGCCGGACGCCGCCTCGACCGTCAGCCCCTCGACCGCCGCCCCGGCCCTGCCCGGGTCGGCGGGGAGCGTCGCCTGCCGGCGCCCGGCGCCCTCGGCTCCCGCCCCGCCCTGCACCGCGCCGGAGGCGGACGCCGCGCCGGGCGCCGAGGCCACCGTGGGGCTCGCGAGGATCGACGGGACCGGCCCCGCCGGGACGGCGTCGGCCGCCTCGTCCTCGTCGTCGGTCTCCGTCTCGTCCCCGGCCTCCGTCAGCTCGCCGGACGCGGCGGCGGCCGAACGGACCGCTTCGGCCTGCGCCGAAGCGGGCGCCTTCGCGCCGGTCGCGTCCGCCCTGCCGGCGTCCGTCGCTGCGTCCGCGTCGGCGGCGTCCTTCGCGCTGTTCTCCTTCGCGGCATCGCTCTTGGCCGCATCGCTCTTGGCCGCGCTCCTGGCTGCGCCGTCCCTGGCCGCGGCATCCTTCGCGGCGCGGTTCTCGGCGGCGCGATCCTCGGCGGCGCGGGTGTTGCCGGCGCGGTCTCCCGCCGCCGCATCGTCCCGGCGCGCGGCCGCATCGGCCGTCCGGGCCCCGTCCCGGCGCATCCGGGCGTCAGGCGGCGCTGCGTCCGCCCGGGCCTCGTCCCGGTCCGCTCGCTGGCGGTTCGCCTCCGTGCGGCTCGCCTCGGGCCTGCCGGCCTCGGGACGGGACCGCTCCGGCGGCCGATGGGGGTTGCGGGCGGGGCGCGCGGCCGCGTCGTCTGCGGGGCGGAACGGCTCGTACGCGACGGCCCGCGCCGGACGGGCCGGCTCGCGTCCCGCCATCCATCCCCCCTCACCCGCTCCGCTGATCCGCATCGGCGACCTCCTGCTCCCCGGTGGAGCAAGCCGCCTGCCACGTCGCCGGTCGTGCTAAGATGCTGATGGGAAAGAATGATTTTCGAAGAGGCTGGGGTTCGCGGCGGCCGCCCGGGCGGAATCTGCCGGGACCCCGGCAAGAACTTCCCGGTCGATTTCCCCATCGCCCTGCCCATCGCCCTGCCCATCGCCGTCCCGGCGCGGCTCCCGCGCGCGTGCCCTGGCAGAACCCCGGCCGGATCGCTATAGACTCCCCCGTGCGCGCCGGGATCTCTCCCGGGGAGCCGCCCGAACAACCCCTCGCACGGTCATGAACTCGCTCGATCTGCACAAGGCCCCGGAGGACACCCGCGTCGTCGTGGCGATGTCCGGGGGCGTCGATTCCTCTGTCGTCGCCGCGCTCCTGAAGCGCGAGGGCTACGACGTGGTCGGGATCACGCTGCAGCTCTACGATCACGGCGCGGCCACCCACCGCCGCGGCGCCTGCTGCGCGGGGCAGGACATCCACGACGCCCGCCGCGCCGCGGAGGTCATCGGGATCCCGCACTACGTGCTCGATTACGAGGACCGGTTCCGCGAGGCGGTGATCGACCGCTTCGCCGACAGCTACCTCCAGGGCGAGACGCCGATCCCCTGCGTCGAGTGCAACCGCTCGATCAAGTTCCGCGACCTGCTCTCGACCGCCCGGGACCTCGGCGCCGACGTGCTGGCGACGGGCCACTACGTCGCGAGCCGGGCGCTCCCCGGCGGCGGCCGGGCGCTCCACCGCGCCCTCGACCCGGCCCGGGACCAGAGCTACTTCCTGTACGCCACGACGAGCGAGCAGCTCGACCTCCTGCGCTTTCCCCTCGGCGAGCGGCCGAAGGACGAGACCCGCGCGCTCGCCAAGGCCTTCGGCCTCGCCGTCGCCGACAAGCCCGACAGCCAGGACATCTGCTTCGTGCCGCAGGGGCGCTACCAGGACGTGATCGCGCGCCTGCGGCCCGACGCGGTGCGCCCGGGCGAGATCGTCCACCTCGACGGGCGGCGGCTCGGCCGCCACGACGGCATCATCGGCTTCACGGTCGGCCAGCGTCGCGGCCTCAACGTCGCGGCGGGCGAGCCGCTCTACGTCGTGCGCCTCGAGCCCGGCGAGGCCCGGGTGGTCGTCGGCCCGCGCGAGGCGCTCGCCACCTCGGTGATCCGCCTCGCCGACCCGAACTGGCTCGGCGACGCGGCCCTCGCGGCGGCCCGCGACCTGCCGGTCGCGGTGCGGGTGCGCTCGACCCGCGAGCCGCGCCCGGCCCTCCTGTCCTGGAACCCGGACGCGGAATCCGCCGAGATCACCCTGGCGACCCCCGAGGACGGGGTGTCGCCGGGCCAGGCCTGCGTCATCTATGCCGATGACGGACCTCGCGCCCGGGTCCTGGGCGGCGGCACCATCCGGCGGGTCGAGGCCGAGCGCCTGGTCGCGGCCTGACCCCCGCGCGGGGCCGGTCCCGCGCCACAGACTTTCCTCGGAGACGATACGGACATGCTGAGCGAGCCGCGAGAGGCGGGGCCCACCACCGCCTTGATGCGCAAGGCCTACGCGCGCTGGGCGCCGGTCTACGACGTGGTCTACGACAAGCTCACCGAGCCGGCGGCCCGGGACGCGGTCGAGGCCGCGCTCGTCGGCGGGCGGCGCATCCTGGAGGCCGGCGTCGGCACCGGCCTGTCCCTGGGCTACTACCCGAAGGATGCCGAGGTCTACGGCGTCGACCTGTCCGAGGACATGCTCCGCCGCGCCAACCGCAAGGTGGCGCGGCGCGGCCTGTCCCACGTCAAGGGCCTGCAGGTGATGGACGTCTGCCGCCTCGGCTATACCGACGCGAGCTTCGACGCGGTGGTGGCGCAGTTCCTCATCACCCTGGTGCCGGACCCGGAAGGCGCCCTCGACGAGTTCCTGCGGGTGGTGCGGCCCGGCGGCATGATCGTGCTCGCCAACCATTTCGGCCAGGATGCCGGCACGGTCGCCCGGGTCGAGGAGATCGTGGCGCCGCTCTGCGAGAAGATCGGCTGGAGCTCGGCCTTCAAGGCCGCCCGGATCGAGGCCTGGGCCAGGAGCCGCGGCGTGACCTTCATCGGCGTGCAGCCGACCTTCCCGGGCGGATTCTTCAAGATCCTGCGCATGCAGAAGGCCGGGTGAGCGCGCCGCCCCGACCCGACGAGCCCGGGCCTGAGCCCTGCCCGGCGGCCGGCCCCGAGGCCGTGGCGGCGCCGGCCTGGCGCGGCTGGCTGCGGGTGCTGCCGCTCGTCGCCCTGGTGGCCCTGTCCCTCGGGCTCCTGTTCGGCGGCATCACCCGCTGGTTCTCCGTCGACCTGCTGCTGTCCTCCCGGGCCTACGCCAAGGCCTGGGTCGCCGAGGGGTTCTGGCGCGCCTATGCGTGCGCCTACCTCGCCTATGTCGGCACGGTGATCGTCTCGCTGCCGGTCTCGGTGGTGATGACGACCCTGTGCGGCTTCCTGTTCGGGCCGGTCTACGGCGCGCTGGTCTCGATCTCCGCCGCGACGACCGGCGCCGTGATCGTGTTCTCGATCGGCCGCACGGCGGCGGGCGAGGTGCTCCTGCGCCGCGCCGGCTCGCGTCTGAGCCGGCTCGCGGAGGGCTTTCGCCGGGACGCCTTCTCGTACGTGATGGTGCTGCGGCTCCTGCCGGTCTTCCCGTTCTGGATGACCAACCTGGCGCCGGCGATCTTCGGCGTGCGCCTGCGCACCTTCGCGCTCGCCACCCTGATCGGCATCAGCCCCGGCGCCTTCATCTACGCCTCGGCGGGGGCGGGGGTCGAGACCGTGGTCGCCGCCCACCAGGCGGCCAAGGAGGCCTGCGTCGTCGCCGGTGGCGTCGCCTGCGACGCCGCGCTGTCGCTGCGCGCCGTCGTCACGCCGCAGCTCGTCGCCACGCTCCTCGGCCTCGGCGTCCTGGCGCTGCTGCCGGTCGCCTGGCGGCGCTGGCGCGGCCGGCCGCGCTGACGCACGGGAGAGGCGCCGGAGAGCGGTGCGATCGAACGCTGCTCCCGGCCCTCGAGCGTGCCGCCTCGTCCAGGAACGCTCTCGGCGGCCCGAAAGGATTACGCGCAATTTCCTGGTCTGCGGCCGGTCTTGCGGCTATCTGGGAATCGTCTCCGCCCGCCTCCTGCGCAGGGCGGCAGGGACGGCCGGTCGTGTTAGTGTCCGGCGACGGGTATCGGGCGAGCGAGGGCGGCGGGACCGTGCAGTGGGGCGATGACGCGGCGAGCCAGGGTGGGATCCGGCGCCTCGCCGGGCGCATCGGGCTGTCCGGCCGGCTGCTGCTGCTCACGGTGGTGTTCGTCCTCATCGCCGAGGTGCTGATCTACGTCCCGAGCGTCGCGAGCTATCGGCGCTCCTGGCTCTCCGACCGGGTCGCCGCCGCGCAGGTCGCCGCCCTGGTGCTCGACGCCGCACCCCAGCAGCGGGTCTCCGACGACCTCGCCCGGCGGCTGCTGACGGGGGTGGGCGCCCAGGCCATCGCTCTGAAGGCCGGCGGCGCGCGCCGCCTCCTCAACCTCACGCCGATGCCGCCGGAGGTGGCCGAGACCGTCGACCTGCGCGAGGCCGGCTGGATCGACAGCATCGGCGGGGCCTGGCGCACCCTGACGGAGGTAAACCCCCTGCCGCTCAGGGTGGTCGGGCACGGCATGGACGGGGTCGATTTCGTCGAGCTCGTCCTCGACCCCGCTCCCTTGCGCAACGCGATGATCGCCTTCTCGCGCCGGATCCTGCTCGCGTCGCTCGCCATCTCCGGCATCACCGCCGGCCTCGTCTTCCTGGTGCTGCAGCTCTCGATCGTCCGGCCGGTGCGGCGGCTGGCGCGCAACATCGCGACCTTCGCGGAGGATCCCGAGGACCTGTCGCGGCGGATCAATCCGTCCTGGCGCAGCGACGAGATCGGCGCCGCCGAGACCGCGCTCGCCCGCATGGAGACGATCCTGTCGGACGAGCTGCGCCAGAAGCGGCGGCTCGCCGATCTCGGCCTCTCGGTGAGCAAGATCAACCACGAGCTGAGGAACCTGCTGACCACCGCGCAACTCCTCGTCGACCGGCTCGAGCACGTGGCCGATCCGGGGGTGCAGCGGGTGGCACCCCGCCTCGTCGCGACCCTCGGCCGGGCGATCCGCTACTGCGAGGGCACGCTCGCCTACGGCCGCGCCGCCGAGCGGGCGCCCGAGCGCCGGGTGACGCCGCTGCGCCCGATCCTGCGCGACGCCCTCGACCTCGCCGGGCTGGCGCCGGGCGCCGCCATCACCATCGAGGACCGCACGCCGGAGGGCTTGAGCGTCGACGCCGATCCCGACCAGCTGTCGCGGGTGCTGGTCAACCTGGTGCGCAACGCCGTCCAGGCGATCGGCCTCGCGGGAGCGAGCGAGGGCGCGCCGCGCGTCGCGATCGAGGCCGAGCGGACCGGCTCGACCGTCACGATCCTCGTCGCCGACAACGGCCCCGGCCTGCCGGAGCGGGCCCGGACCCACCTGTTCGAGGCCTTCCAGGGCGCCGGCCGCTCCGGCGGCACGGGGCTCGGCCTCGCCATCGCGGCCGAGCTGGTGCGGCTCAACGGCGGGACCTTGAGCCTCGACGAGACCGGCAGCGGGGCGCGGTTCCGGATCGTCCTGACCGACCGCGAGGGCTGAGCGCGGCGGTTGCCAAGCCGGCGCCCGCCGCCGCATCGTAGCGTCATGTCCCTGCGCGTTCCCCTCTCCGCCGTGCGCTCCTTCGAGGCGGCGGCGCGGCGCCGCTCCTTCAAGGACGCGGCCGCCGAGCTGAACCTGACCGCGAGCGCCGTGAGCCACGCCATCCGCAAGATGGAGGCGATGCTCGGCGTCACCCTGTTCGAGCGCCAGGGCCAGGGCGTGGTGCCGACGGCCGCCGGCGAGGCGCTGCTGGAGCACGTGAGCCGCGCCTTCGACGAACTGCATCGCGGCCTCGACCTCGTGGCGGCGCGAGGCCCGCAGCTGCTCCGCCTCCACTGCGCGCCGAGCCTCGCGGCGCAGTGGCTGACGCCGCGCCTCGCCCGCTTCCTCGCCGCCCATCCGGGCTTCGAGGTGCGGCTCGCCGCCGGCATGGACTACGCCCGCTTCGTCAGCGACGAGTTCGACGCCGACCTCGTCTACGGCCCGCCCCGGGGCGAGGGCCTGGTGGCGGTGCCGCTCTGCACCGAGACGGTGACCCCGCTCTGCGACCCCGAGCGCGCCGCCCGCATCCGCGCGCCGGAAGACCTTCTCGATCAGGTGCTGATCCAGAGCGACAACAAGCAGGTGCGCTGGCCGCTCTGGTTCGCCCGCAACGGCCTGCCGGCGCCGCGGCCTTTGGGCGTGCGCTTCGACCGCAGCTTCCTCGCCATCGCGGCCGCCGCCGACGGGCTCGGGGTGGCGCTCGAATCGACCCTGCTGGCGGAGCGCGAGATCGCCAGCGGCCGCCTCGTCGCGCCCCTGCGCGGGCTGGCGCAGGACGTCAGTTACGTCGGCCACCACCTCGTCTACCCCGCGACCACGCGGCGGCGGGCGCCGCTGCGGGTCTTCGCGCGCTGGCTGGCGCAGGAGATGAGCATCGTCCTGCCCGAGGATCTGGCGTGAGTTGAAAGTATCGTCCTTCCCACCCGCGACTTCAGGATGAGGTCGCGGGTGGGAGAAGAGGAGGCGTGCTGCCACGCCCGACCCCGTCAGATGAATCCCATTCACCTCCGCCTGCAAAATCCGCGTTTGTCCTGCCCCCTGCCCCCGGGCACTCTGCCGGCAACGAAACGAGGGAGGCACCGTCCGAGGACGGGCGGCGACGGGGCGTGAGGCCTCGGCCGCGGACACTCCCTCGTGCATCGGGGCCGAAAGCCGGCCCGCTGCCAGGGAGGACGACATGCTGCTGACCGACAAGGTGTGCCTGATCACCGGCGCCGCTTCGCTGCGGGGCATCGGCCGCGCCACCGCGAAGCTCTTCGCCCAGCACGGCGCCAAGGTGGTGATCCTCGATCTCGATGCCGGCCAGGCCGAAGAGGCCGCCCGCGCGATCGGCGAGGGCCATCTCGGCCTCGCCTGCAACGTCACCGACAAGGCAGCCTGCCAGGCCGCCGCCGACGAGGTGGTGTCGCGCCTCGGCCGCATCGACGTGCTGGTCAACAATGCCGGCATCACCCAGCCGCTGAAGTTCATGGAGATCGAGCCCGGCAACTACGAGGCGGTGCTCGACGTCAACCTGCGCGGCACGCTCTACATGAGCCAGGCGGTGGTGCCGCAGATGCGCCAGCAGCGTTCTGGCTCGATCGTCTGCATGTCGTCGGTCTCGGCGCAGCGCGGCGGCGGCATCTTCGGCGGGCCGCATTACAGCGCCGCCAAGGGCGGCGTGCTGGGCCTCGGCAAGGCGATGGCCCGCGAGCTCGGCCCCGACACGGTGCGGGTCAACAGCATCACCCCGGGCCTGATCCAGACCGACATCACCGGCGGCAAGCTCACCGACGAGCTGAAGGTCGAGATCGCCAAGGGCATCCCGCTCGGCCGCCTCGGCGTCGCCGACGACGTCGCCAACGCCTGCCTGTTCCTGGCCTCCGACCTCTCCTCCTACATCACCGGCGCCGTCATCGACGTGAACGGCGGCATGCTGATCCACTGAAGGTGACGACCATGCCTCACGCCGAATCTCCGCCGCGGGCCAACAGCCCCTCGCTCGCCGAGCGCGCCTACCGCATCCGCCGCAACGCCCTGCTGATGGGCGAGGTCCAGGGCCAGGGCTACATCGCCCAGGCCCTCGGCATCGCCGACGTGCTGGCGGTGTCGTACTTCCACGCCATGCGCTACCGGCCGGACGATCCGGAATGGGAGGGGCGCGACCGCTTCCTGCTCTCGATCGGCCACTACGCCATCGCGCTCTACGCGGCGCTCCTCGAAGCAGGCATCCTGCCCGAGGACGAGCTGACGAGCTACGGGGCCGACGACAGCCGGCTGCCGATGTCCGGCATGGCCGCCTACACCCCCGGCATGGAGATCACCGGCGGCTCCCTCGGCCAGGGCCTCGCCCTCGCGGTCGGCTTCTGCCTCGGGCTCAAGCGCAAGCAGTCGGACTCGTTCGTCTACTGCCTCATCTCCGACGGCGAGCTCGGCGAGGGCTCGATCTGGGAGGGCGCGTGGTCGGCGAGCCACTGGAAGCTCGACAACCTGATCGCCATCGTCGACGTCAACAACCAGCAGGCCGACGGCCCGGCCTCGCAGGTCACCGGCTTCGAGCCGGCGGCGTCGCGCTTCGAGGCCTTCGGCTGGCACGTCCAGCGGGTCGACGGCAACGACATCGACGCCCTCGTCCAGGCCTTCGACGCGGCACGGGCCTGCGCGGAGCCGAAGCCCCGCATCATCATCTGCGACACCAAGATGGCGAAGGGCATCCCGTTCCTGGAGGCGCGCGAGCGCAACCACTTCCTGCGGGTGGAGCCGCAGGAATGGCAGGACGCCCTGAAGATCCTGGATGCCGGGAGGCTCGCATGAAACGCTCGAAGTACACGCGCCCGGCCTGGCTCTCCGAGGCCAATACGGGTGAGCGGCTGACCACCTCGGCGATGATCGCCTCCCTCGCCGGCCCCGACCAGCGCGTGGCGCCGGCCCCGTTCGGCCACGCGCTGGCCAAGCTCGCCGAGGAGCGGCCGGAGATCGTCGGGCTGACCGCCGATCTCGGCAAGTACACCGACCTGCACATCTTCGCCCAGAAGCACCCCGAGCGCTTCTACCAGATGGGCATGGCCGAGCAGCTGCTGATCAGCGCCGCCGCCGGCATGGCGCGGGAAGGCTTCCAGCCCTTCGCCACCACCTACGCGGTGTTCGCGGCACGCCGCGCCTACGACTTCATCTGCATGGCGATCGCGGAGGAGAATCTTAACGTCAAGATCGTCTGCGCGCTGCCCGGCCTCACCACCGGCTACGGCCCGAGCCACCAGGCGACGGAAGACATCGCGATCTTCCGCGGCCTGCCCAACATGACGATCCTCGACCCCTGCGACGCGCACGAGATCGCCCAGGCCGTGCCGGCCATCGCCGATCACAAGGGGCCGGTCTACATGCGGCTCCTGCGCGGCAACGTGCCCCTGGTGCTCGACGAGTACGGCTACACGTTCGAGCTCGGCAAGGCCAAGACCATCCGGGACGGCAACGACGTCCTGATCATCTCGACCGGCCTGATGACCATGCGGGCCCTCGAGGCGGCCGACGCCCTGCGCGACGACAAGGTCGACGTCGCGGTGCTGCACGTGCCGACGATCAAGCCCCTCGACACCGAGACGATCCTGCGCGAGGCCGGCAAGGGCGGGCGCCTCGTGGTGGTGGCCGAGAACCATACCGTGGTCGGAGGCTTGGGCGAGGCAGTGGCGGGGCTGCTGATGCGCTCCGGCACGATCCCGAAGGCCTTCCGCCAGGTCGGCCTGCCGGACGAGTTCCTGGATGCCGGCGCCCTGCCGACCCTCCACGACCGCTACGGCATCTCGACCAACGCCATGGTGCGGAGCATCCGCCAATGGCTGTGAGCCCCGAGCGCCCCGTCGCCTTCGTGGGCTTGGGCTCGATGGGCCTGCCGATGGCCCGCAACCTCGTGCGGCACGGCTTTCCCGTGCGCGGCTTCGACGTGCGGGCGGAAGGGCGGGCCGCCTTCGCGGCCGCCGGCGGCACCCCCGCCGGGACGATCGCGGCGGCGGCCGACGGCGCCGGGGCGCTGGTGCTCATGGTGGTCAATGCCGACCAGGCGGAGGCCATCCTGTTCGGCGAGGGCGCCCTGGAGCGCTCGAGCCCGGACGCCGCGGTGGTCCTGATGGCGACCTGCCCGCCGGCCGCCGTCGCGGCCCTGGCGAAACGGGTGACGGCCACCGGCCGGGCCTTCGTCGACGCGCCCGTCTCCGGCGGGGTCGTCGGCGCCGAGGCCGGCAGCCTCACCATCATGGCGGCGGCCCCCGCGGCCGTGATCGCCGGGGTGAAGCCGCTGCTGGAGGCGATGGGCGACAAGGTGTTCCATGTCGGGCCCGAGCCCGGCCAGGGCGCCACCATGAAGGCGGTCAACCAGCTCCTCTGCGGGGTGAACCTGGCGGCGGCGGCGGAGGCCCTGTCGCTCGCCGCCAAGGTCGGGATCGACGGCGCGACCGCGCTCGAGATCGTCTCCGGCTCCTCGGCATCGAGCTGGATGCTGCGCGACCGCGGTCCGCGGATGCTGGAGGAAACCCCCCGGGTCACCAGCGCCGTCGACATCTTCGTCAAGGATCTCGGCATCGTGCTGGAGGCCGGCCGCAGCGAGAAGGCGGCGTTGCCGCTGGCGGCCCTGGCGCATCAGCTCTTCCTGGCGGCGTCGGGCCGTGGCGCGGGTGCGGAAGACGACAGCCAGGTCATCGGCTCGTACCGGGTACTCAACGGCAAGTAGTTCGGGCACACGGCCTGATGATGGATGTTTTGCGCATCGGGTCGTGCGCATCCCCCCTCTCCCCGCGGGCGGGGAGAGGGCTTCGATGACCTCGTCGTCATCGAAGCGAGGCGGCAGCCGATGGTGAGGGGGAGGTGCCGGAGAAGTCCCTTTCGGAGACACCCCCTCACCCTCGCCCTTCGGGCTCACTTCATCGACGACAAGGTCGATGAAGTCCTCTCCCCGCCCGCGGGGAGAGGGGATTTCCGCGCATCGTTCGGCATCCGTGGCATCGCCGCGGCCATACTGATCACTCACGTCCAGAAACCGGCCCAACCGGTCCAGATCCCCCAGATCCCAGAGGAAACCCCCATGAGCCACACCCTCTCCCGCCGTACCCTGCTCGCCGGCGCCGCTGCCTTCCCCCTCGCCACGGTCTTCACCCGCCCGGTGCGCGCCGCCGAGTTCGAGTACAAGCTCGCCACCGGCCAGGACCCGACCCACCCGGTCAACATCCGCGCCCAGGAGGCCCTGAACCGCATCCGCGAGGCCTCGAACGGGCGGCTCGACATCAAGCTGTTCCCGGCCAACCAGCTCGGCTCCGACACCGACCTGCTGTCGCAGGTGCGCAACGGCAGCGTCGAGTTCTTCAACCTCTCGACCTCGATCCTCTCGACCTTCGTTCCCGCGGCGGCGCTGCCCAACACCGGCTTCGCGTTCAAGGACTACAACGAGGTCTGGAAGGCGATGGACGGCGGGCTCGGGGCTTACGTCCGCGAGCAGATCGCCAAGACGCCGATCCAGGCCGTGTCGAAGGTCTGGGACAACGGCTTCCGCCAGATCACGTCCTCGACCAAGGAGATCCGCAACCCGGAGGACCTGAAGGGCTTCAAGATCCGTGTCCCGCCGTCGCCGATGCTGACCTCGCTGTTCAAGGCGTTCGATGCCGGCGCGGCGCCGCTCAACTTCAACGAGCTGTACTCGGCCCTGCAGACCAAGATCTTCGAGGGCCAGGAGAACCCGCTCGCGATCATCGCGACGACCCGGCTCTACGAGGTGCAGAAGACCTGCAGCCTCACCGGCCACGTCTGGGACGGCTACTGGATCCTCGGCAACAAGAAGGCGGTCCAGCGTCTGCCGGAGGACCTGCGCGCCATCGTGACCCGCGAGCTCGACCGCTCGGCCGACGACCAGCGCGCCGACATCGTGAAGCTCAGCGCCTCCCTGGTCCAGGAGCTCGGCTCCAAGGGCATCACCTTCATCGACGTCGATCGCCAGAAATTTCGCGATGCGCTCGGGCGCACGACATTCTACAAGGACTGGAAGAACAAGTACGGGGACGCGGCCTGGGAGCACCTCGAGGCCGTCGCCGGCAAATTGGCCTGAGGGAGGCGAGAGATGCATGTCGATATCGCGACGGAGACGCCGGCCCTGCCGGCGGCCTCCGCCAAGCGCGCCTGGGCGCGCACGCTCGACAACGCCCTCGGCCCGCTGATCGAGATCCCGGCCGCCCTCCTGGTGGTGGCCGAGGTGGTGGTGCTGCTCGCCGGCGTCGTCAGCCGCTACGTCTTCCACGCGCCCATCGTGTGGTCGGACGAGCTCGCCTCGATCCTGTTCCTGTGGCTCGCCATGCTGGGCTCGGTGGTCGCCTACCGCCGCGCCGAGCACATGCGCATGACCGCGCTCGTCAGCATGTGCTCGGTCAAGACCCAGGCCTTCCTCGAGGCGGTGGCGCTCGCCGCCGGCCTCGCCTTCGTGCTGATGCTGCTGCATCCGGCCTACGAGTTCGCGGCCGAGGAGGTCTTCGTCCAGACGCCGGCGCTCGAGATCACCAATGCCTGGCGCGCCGCCGCCCTGCCGGTCGGCTTCGGCCTGATGCTGGTCGTCGCGGCCCTGCGTCTCGTCGAATGCGCCGACCTGCGTCACACGGTCGGCGCCCTCGTCCTCACCGGCCTGATCATCGCGGCCCTCTGGCTCGCCGAGCCGCTGCTTCGCACGCTCGGCAACTGGAACCTGCTGATCTTCTTCGTGCTCGGCGTCGGCGCCCTGGTCTTCACCGGCGTGCCGATCGCCTTCGCGTTCGGGCTCGCCACCTTCGGCTACCTGATGCTGACGACGCGGGCCCCCGCCATGGTGGTGGTCGGGCGCATGGACGAGGGGATGAGCCACCTCATCCTGCTCGCCGTGCCGCTCTTCGTGTTCCTCGGCCTGCTCATCGAGATGACCGGCATGGCGAAGGCCATGGTGGGCTTCCTGGCGAGCCTGCTCGGCCACGTCCGCGGCGGCCTGCACTACGTGCTCGTCGGGGCGATGTACCTCGTCTCGGGCATCTCCGGCTCCAAGGCCGCCGACATGGCGGCGGTGGCCCCCGTGCTGTTCCCCGAGATGAAGAAGCGCGGCGCCAAGGAGGGCGACCTCGTCGCGCTCCTCGCCGCCACCGGCGCCCAGACCGAGACCATCCCGCCCTCGCTGGTGCTCATCACCATCGGGTCGGTGACCGGCGTGTCGATCACCGCCTTGTTCACCGGCGGCCTGATGCCCGGCGTCGTGCTCGGCATCACGTTGTGCATGCTGGTCTGGTGGCGCTACCGGGGCGAGAACCTCAGCCACGTCAAGCGCGCCACCAAGGGCGAGATCGGCCGGGCCCTCGTCATCGCCTTCCCGGCGCTCGCTCTCCCCTTCGTCATCCGCGCAGCGGTGGTCGAGGGCGTGGCGACCGCGACGGAAGTCTCGACGATCGGCATCGTCTACGCGATCCTCGCCGGCCTCCTGATCTACCGCCAGTTCGACTGGCGCCGGGTCTACCCGATGCTGGTCTCGACCGCGTCCCTGTCGGGGGCGATCCTGCTGATCATCGGGGCGGCGACCGGCATGGCCTGGGCGCTGACGCAGTCGGGCTTCTCGCAGAGCCTCGCCGTGATGATGAAGAGCCTGCCCGGCGGGGCGCTCGGCTTCCTCGTCGTCTCGGCGGTGGCCTTCGTGATCCTGGGCTCGGTGCTGGAGGGCATTCCGGCGATCGTGCTGTTCGGACCCCTGCTGTTCCCGATCGCCCGCCAGGTCGGCGTGCACGAGGTGCACTACGCGATGGTGGTGATCCTGGCGATGGGCGTCGGCCTGTTCGCGCCGCCCTTCGGCGTCGGCTACTACGCCGCCTGCGCGATCAGCCGGATCCATCCGGATGCCGGCATCCGGCCGATCGTCGGCTACATGACGGCGCTGCTGGTCGGCCTCGTCGTGGTGATCCTGGTGCCGTGGATCTCGATCGGCTTCCTCGGCTGAGGATGAGGACGGGCCCGGAAAGACGGCCCCGTCACCCGCGAACCGTCGTCCCGGGGCCGCGAAGGCGGAAACCCGGGATCCATGGACGCTCACGCTTCAGGATGACGCGGAACGCGATCCGCCGGGTTCTGTACCGTCAGCGGCTGTGGATCCCGGGTTCTCGTCTTCGACGAGCCCCGGGACGACGCCGTGAGACGTGCACGGTCCTGAAAAGGTCGCCCGCCCCCTACTCCGCCGCCTTCGCCAGCGCTCGGCCGTAGGCGCCGCTCCTCAGGGTCTTCGTCAGCCACTCGTCGACCCCAGATTTGAGTGCCGGGTCGCGGGTCATCCAGTAGGCCTTCTCGGCCTTGTCGAAGGTGTCCGGCACGGCGGCCGGGCAGAGCACGCCGGCATTGCGCCGCGACTGGTAATCGACCTCGGCGCCGTCGGTGACCATCAGGTCCGCCCGGCCCTCGGCGACCTCCTTGAAGATGGCGCGGTTGTCGGGAAACACCCGCACCGAGGCGTGCGGGAAGTTGGCGTCGGCGAAGCGCTGGTTGGTGCCGCCCGGATTCACGACGACGCGGACCTCCGGCTTGTCGATGTCCTTGATCGTGACGAAGCGGGCCTTGTCGGCGCAGCGCACGATCGGGCGCTTGCCGTCGGTCAGCACGGGGACCGAGAAATCGCCCACCGAGGCCCGGTCGGGCGTGACGCTGACCCCGCCCATCGCGACGTCGAACCGGTCGGAGAGCAGGTCGTCCTTGAGCGTCTTCCAGGTCGTCGGCACGATCTCGAGCGTGACGCCCAGCGCCTTGGCGAGCTCGCCCGCCATCACCACGTCGGCGCCCTTGATGCCGCCGTCCGGCAGCCGCAGGGAGTACGGCGCGTAGTCGCCGGTCAGGCCGACCCGCAGCGTGCCGTCCTGCTTGATCGCGGCGAGCGACCGCGCCTCCGCCGGTGCCGCCGCCAGCGCCGCCAGAATTCCCGCCACTCCCACGAACTTGCGCATCGTCACCGCCCTGACCCCCCGCGTCGTCGTTAACCCTTCTGTCGTAAGGATATCGCACGGCTCCGGTAAAGCCCGCATGACGGGCTGGGCACACGCGATCCGGCCCCGCGGCGATTGACAGGAGCGGTTCGCACCGGCTCCTACGCCGTCATGGCCTCATTCCCGGACAGCCTGCGGCGCTTCGCGGACAGCCTGCGGCGCTTCCCCGACACCCTGCGGCGGGCGTTCGACCGCCAGCGGCCGCGCCTGACGCAGGGGCTGCGGATGACGACCGCGAGCCTCGCGACCTTCCTCTTGGCCGAATCCCTGGCGCTGCCGCAGGCCTACTGGGCCGTCATCACCGCGCTCATCGTGACGCAGAGCAGCGTCGGCGGCTCGCTCAAGGCGGCGCTCGACCGCTTCCTCGGCTCGGTGCTCGGCGCCTGCTACGGCGGCGCGGTCGCCTTCGCGATCCCGCATCACGGCGGCGCCTCGACCTTCGCGGCCCTGTTCGTGGCGGTGGCGCCCCTCACCGTCGCGGCGACGGTCTCGGCGGGGTTCCGCATCGCGCCGATCACCGCGATCATCGTGCTGCTCTCCACCACCGGCTCGACGCTGGGCCCCCTCGCCTTCGCCCTCGATCGGATCTTCGAGATCGGGCTCGGCTGCGTCATCGGGCTCGGCGTGTCGCTGATGGTGGCGCCGGCCCGGGCCGCCCGGGCGGTGACGGGTCAGGGCGCCGGCCTCGCGCGGCTCCTCGCCGCCCAGCTCGACGCCCTCGCCCGCCTCGACGTCGAGGAGGCGCCGGAGGCCAGGGCCCTGCCGCCGGCGGTGCGCCGGAGCCTGGCGCGCCTCGAGACCCTGGCCGGCGAGGCGGCGCGCGAGCGCCGCAGCCGCCTCTCGGCCGCCCCCGATCCGGACCCGCTCCTGCGCACCCTGATGCGCCTGCGCCACGACCTTGTGCTGCTGCGTCGCGCCATCGCGGAGGCCGACGCGGACGTCCTGCGCGTCCACCTCGCGGAGGCCTGGGGCGACGCCGCCCGCGCCGCAGCAGGGCGCCTGCGGGTGCTCGCCGACGCCCTCGCGAACGGGGGCCGGCCCGCGGGCGACGATGCGGCCCTGGTCGCGGCGATCGCCGGCTACCGCGACGCCATCGACGGGATGCGCCGGCGGCAGGTCACCCGGACGCTCTCCACCGACGGCGTCGGGCGGATCTTCTGGCTCGCCTTCAGCCTGGAGCAGCTCCGGCGCAACCTCGACGACCTCGCCGCGCGGGCGGCGGATTTCTCGAAGTCCGAGGCGTGAGGCGCCTCACGGCGTGCGCTTGCGCAGCACCATGGTGCCCTGGAGCAGGAATTTCTGCGCCCGCTTGCCGGTATCGACCTCGGTGGTGAACACGTTCCCGCGGGAATCGACCGCGAGGTTGTGCACCCAGTGGAAGTCGCCGGCCATCCGGCCGTTGCGGCCGAAGCGGCCGAGGACCGCGCCGTCCTCCCGCCGCAGGGTACGGACCTCGTTGTTGGCGCCGTCGGCGTTCATCAGGTAGGTCTGCCCCTCGTCCGGCCACAGGGCGAGTTCCCAGACCGAGCCGTTGGCCCGGGTCTGCGGCTCGACCTTGAACTCCTTCACGAAGGTGCCGTCGCGGCGGAACACCTGGACGCGGTCGTTGGTGCGGTCGCAGACGTAGACGAGGCCATCGCGGGCGACCTGGACGCAGTGGACCGGGTTGCGGAACTGGCGGGCCGGTGCCGCGGCCGGGTCGTAGGGCCCTTGCGCCTCGTCGGTCGGCGGCTCGCCGTAGGCGCCCCACATCCGCTTGAACGCCCCGGTCTCGGCGTCGAACACGATGACCCGGTGGTTGTAGTAGCCGTCGGCGACGTAGAGCTCGTTCGTCTCCGGATCGACCTGCATGTTCGCCGGCTTGCCGAGCCGCGTGGTGTCGCGGCTGTCGGTCTGCGGCCCGGACTTGCCGATCTGCATCACGAAGCGGCCGTCCTGCGTGAACTTCAGGATCTGCCCGTCCCGCTCGCCGTTGCCGGCGAGCCAGACGAAGCCCTTGTGGTCGATGTGGATGCCGTGCTCGTTCTGCGGCCAGTCGTAGCCCTGGCCCGGCCCGCCCCAGGACTTCAGGAGGTTGCCCTCCTGGTCGAAGACCAGGACCGGCGGGGCCGGGACGCAGCAGCGGGTGCGCGGGGGATCGAGGCTCGCGGCCTTCTCGTCGTCGGTGAGCGTGCGCGGCCGCTGGATCACCCAGACGTGGTCCTCGGCATCGACGGCGACGCCCGCGGCCTGTCCCATGATCCAGTTGTTCGGCAGGGGCTTGGGCCAGGCCGGATCGACCCGGAACTTGAGCGGCTCCTCCGCCAGGGCGGGAAGCGCGCAGACGAGCGCGACGAGGGTGGCGAGCCAGCGCATGATGTTCCTCCCGAATCGTCCTTGCCGGCAGTGTAGGGGAGGTGCGCCGGGCCGCGCCAGCCGTCACGCGCCCAGCGCGCGCCACACCGCCAGGGCCGCGCAGGCCACGAGGGCGAGCGCCAAGGCGAGGCGGGCGAGGCGTCCGGTGCCGGCGAGGCGCGCCCGGCAGGCGGGCCGGGTGAGGACGAGGCCGACGAGGCCGAACCACGTCGCCGCCATGCCGAACACCGCCGCGCCCGCCAGCGGCACCGCGCCCCGGCCCGGATGGGCGAGGAAGAAGCCGGCGAAGAAGGCGAGGCTGACCGGGTTGGTGAGCGCCGCGCCGAGGCCGAGCGCGAAGGTGCCGGCGTCGCGCCCCGGGACCATCCTCGACGGATCCTCGGCGGGGCCCGCCCGTCCGCTCGCCAGCCTGTAGGCGGCCCGCAGCATCAGGAGCGCGAACAACGCGGTGCCGAGCCCGGTGACGAGGCGGCCCGCCGGCAGCAGCGAGGCACCGAGCCCCGCGAGGGCCGCCGCGAGGCCCGCCCCGCAGGCGACGCCGAGGGCGGCGACGAGCGGCCCGCGCCCGGGTGCCGCGACGCCCGCCCGCAGGACCACCAGGAGGTTCGGCCCGGGCGCCGCCAGGACGGGAGCATAGGCGGTGACGAGCGGCCCCAGCAGGGCGGGCCACGTCTCGGTCTCGGGCATCGGTCGGCTCCCCGACGCCCCCGGCGCCGTTCAAGAGCCATAAAGATACCAAAACGCGGTCAGACGCGTCCTTCGATTGAAGGAGGCGGTGCGTGATGACGTAGTGTTCCGGCGAGTCGAGCGTCAGTCTCGCGCGCGACGGGGATCAAGACATTCATCGCCGTCCGGCAACAACCACCTGTCGAATTGCAGTCGCGGGATCCCCTCTCCCATGTGGGAGAGGGGCTGGGGGTGAGGGTGATACGGTTCCGCGATAAAGCACGAAGCGTCGTGCTGGCAGCGTGATGAACTGAGCTTTACTCGGAAGCGTGCCACCGTCGCGCGGTCTTCGATCGCCCCTACCCCTCTCCCCCACGGGAGCGGGGATCCCGCGCTCGACTTGACGCCCGTTCGAAGTCTTCGATCGACTGCCGCGAAACGGGGGCGAGGCGGCCGGCCTCGCCCAAAAGGAAGCGGCGGCAGGGTCGCCCCTGCCGCCGCCTCGCGCCTCACGCGGTCCTGGTTCTCAGCGCCGCTCGCCGGCTCAGCGCCGGTCGGTACCGACCGGCTGACGGGCCGGGGGAAGCTCGTCCTCGATGCCGATGTGGCGCTCGCGGGTGGTGCCCGGCAGGCCGGGATCGACCGCCTGGGTCGTCGGGGGAGCGCCGGCCGCGAAGGGCATGCCGCCGGTATTGAGGCCGGTGGTGGTGCTGCCGGCCGCGCCCACCGCCGACGAACCGCCGGCGACCGCCGCCGGGTTGGTCATCGAGGGGGCGGTCTCGTCGTGGCGGCCGGTCCAGCCCTCCTGGCGCCAGCCGCGGGCGCGGTCGTCCATGTCGACCGAGCCGTGCTCCTTCAGGATCGAGTAGACCCGGTCGGCATGGGTGTCGTCGGCCCGTACGGTGACCAGGGTGCCGCCGCGGCGCACGCCCTCGGCGTAGCTGTGCGCCTGCTCCTCGCTGAGGCCCGCCCCGGTGAGCGAGCCGATCAGGCCGCCGGCCGCCGCGCCGACGCCGGCCCCGGTGAGCGTGGCGACGAGCCAGCCCGCGGCGACCACCGGGCCGACGCCCGGGATGGCAAGCAGGCCGAGGCCGGTGAGAAGGCCGGCGCCGCCGCCGAGCACGGTGCCGAGCGAGGCGCCGGCTCCGGCGCCGTTCGACGCGTCATGCGCGGTCTCGCCGGTGGCCGCCGTGTCGCCCGTGGTCGCGGTGTCGCGGCCGATATGGCCGGAATAGCGCTCGTCTTGGTTGTTGGCCACGATGCTGACGTCGGCGTGCGGCACGCCGGCCGCCTCGACCTTGCGGACGGCCGCGGAGGCCTCGTCGTAGTTGTCGAACAGGGCGGTGATGGTACGGGTCGCCATGGGCGTCGTCCTCATGTTCCGGGAAGGGGGATGCGGGGTCTCTTCGCGCTCAGCGCGCCGTCGCGACGTTGCCCTTGAAGTCGAGGCCGACCATGACCGTGTTGCCGGACTGCATCGCCTGGCCGCGCCAGATACCCTGGTCGTCCTTCTTGAGCTCCTTCACGTCCTTGAAGCCGGCCTGCTCGAGGCGGCTGCGGGCCTGGGCCTCGGTGAAGCTGTTCGCGCCGGGCTCGAGCTTGGCGTTGGTGGTGACGGTTCCGGTGGTGCCCGGGTTGTTCTTGTCCATCATGTCGGTGTTGGGCCGGGTCACCGCCTCCTGGCCCTGCGACTGGGTGCTGGGCTTGGCGTCGCGCGCCGGGTCGCCCGTCACCGTGGTCTGAGCCTGAGCCGCGCCGGCTCCGAGCATGCCGAGAGCCGCGAGGGTGATGAGGGTCTTGCGCATGATCTCCTCGAACCTTGTCTGACCGATCGATGCCTTCTCAATCGTTGCCGCGCGTCTTGGTTCCGCACGCGTAACGTTGAGCGCGGCACGCTGCCCGAGTTCCAAGAAATCTCGTATTCAGCTTGACCGTTGAGATCGTAATCTTTGTTTTTCCTCTGTGCTGCGACGCACAAAAACGGAACGCGAGGATTGTTCCGGTCAGAAACTCGACGGAGCTTCATTTTGCATCGCGCGCGGATCGGCGGGGGCCGTGCACGGGGCCGGGGACGGGGTCTGGGCGGCGCAGGCCTCACCGGGCGCCCGGGTCGTTAACCGATCCCTAACCATGCACCCGGCAGGAATTGCCTGGTCGATCATTGCCGGGTCGATCATTGCCCGGTCGATCATGGCCGGGTCGACCGAGGGCTGGGATCTGATGAGCGAGACGGGGGCACTCGGCGCGGGCCGCATCTTCGCGCTGCCGACGCGGGCCGACCTGATGGCGCTCACCCGCCGCAGCGACCTCGTGCTCGCCGTCGCGTTGCTCGGCATCCTGACGGTGCTGATCTTCCCGCTGCCGGCCCTGCTCCTCGACTTGCTGCTCGCGGTCTCGATCATCCTGTCGGTCCTGATCCTGATGACCGGCCTGTTCATCGAGAACCCGCTCGAGTTCACGGTCTTCCCGACGGTGCTGCTCATCGCCACGATGCTGCGGCTGGCGCTCAACCTCGCCTCGACGCGGCTGATCCTCGGTCACGGCCACGAGGGCACGGCGGCGGCCGGCCACGTCATCGAGGCGTTCGGCCACTTCGTGATGGGCGGCAACTTCCTCATCGGGATCATCGTCTTCGCGATCCTGATCATCGTGAACTTCGTCGTCATCACCAAGGGCTCGGGGCGCATCGCGGAAGTCGCAGCCCGCTTCACCCTCGACGCGATGCCCGGCAAGCAGATGGCGATCGACGCCGACCTCTCGGCCGGCCTGATCGACGAGAAGACCGCGCGGACCCGCCGCCAGTCGCTCGAGGACGAATCCTCGTTCTTCGGCGCCATGGACGGCGCCTCGAAATTCGTGCGCGGCGACGCGATCGCCGCACTCCTCATCACCGTCATCAACGTCGTCGGCGGCATCGTCATCGGCGTCGGCCAGCAGGGCATGGGGTTTTCCGACGCGGCCAAGACCTTCACCCTTCTCACCGTCGGCGATGGCCTCGTCAGCCAGGTTCCGGCGCTGATCGTCTCGACCGCGGCGGGCCTGCTCGTCTCCAAGGCCGGCGTGCGCGGCGCCGCCGCCCGGGCGCTCGGGCGCCAGATCGCCAACTACCCCAAGGCGCTCGGGATGTCGGCGGGCGTGATGATCCTGATCGGGCTCATGCCCGGCATCCCGGCGCTGCCCTTCCTGGGCCTCGGGCTCGGCGCCGCCTACCTCGCCCGCCGCATCGCCCTGATGCCCAAGCCCGCCGAGGCCGAGGCCGCGGCCGGCGGCGCCCCCGCCGCGGACGGCACGGGCGCGCAGAAGGAGGAGACGGCGGCCGACCTCCTGAAGCTCGACGACCTCAAGCTCGAGATGGGCTACGCGCTCCTGCCCCTCGTCAACGGGCCGGCGGGCCAGGACCGCCTCACCGACCAGATCCGGGCCCTGCGCCGGCAGCTCGCCGCCGAGCTCGGCTTCGTGATGCCCTCGGTGCGCATCCTCGACAACGTCCAGCTCGACGCCAACAGCTACGTGGTGCGCGTCAAGGAGATCGAGGCCGGTGCGGGCCAGGTCTTCCCGGGCCAGTTCATGGCGATGGACCCGATGGGCGGCCAGGTCCAGCTGCCCGGCCAGCACCTCCTGGAACCCACCTTCGGCCTGCCGGCGACCTGGGTCGACGCCTCCTTGCGCGACGAGGCCCAGCTCAAGGGCTACACCGTGGTCGACGCCGCCACCGTGGTCTCGACCCACCTCACCGAGATCATCAAGGCCCACGTCGCCGACCTCCTCAACCACGTCGAGGTGCACAAGCTCCTCAAGGAACTGCCGAAGGAGCACGGCGAGCTTCTGAAGGAGGTCGTGCCGGGCCAGATCGCGACCACGGGCATCCAGCGGGTGCTGCAATACCTGCTCGCCGAGCGGGTCTCGATCCGCGACCTCGGCACCATCGTCGAGGGCATCGCGGAGGTGGCCGGCCACATCAAGAACCCGCGCGACATCGTCGAGCACGTCCGCGCCCGGCTCGGCCGCCAGATCTGCGCCCAGTACCAGGGCCCGGGCGGCGTCCTGCCGATCATCACCCTGTCGCCGGCCTGGGAGAGCGCCTTCATGGAGGCGATCGTCGGCCACGGCGACGAGCGCCACCTGGCGATGCAGCCCTCGAAGCTCTCGGATTTCGTCACCACGGTGCGCGACCGCTTCGAGGAGGCGGCGCGGATGGGCGAGATGCCGGTCCTCGTCACCTCGGTCCAGGCCCGGCCCTTCGTGCGCTCGATCATCGAGCGGTTCCGCCGCGAGACCCCGGTGATGAGCCAGGCGGAGATCCACGCGCGGGCGCGGCTGAAGACCGTCGGCTCGGTGTAGAGGACCGGTCTCGATGGAGCCGACGGCATCCCGGTCGTCGCGGGCCGGCGCCGTCGCGCCGATGCCGCGGGCTGACTGCGCCGTCCCGGCATGCGATGAGGGCGGAAACGACTCCCGGAGGATCCGCCGATGCCGCTCTACGCCCTCGACACCGTCAGCCCGGTCCTGCCGGAGGACGGCAGCGCCTGGATCGCGCCCGACGCCCACGTGATCGGGCGGGTGCGCCTCGGCCGCGAGGTCGGGGTGTGGTTCGGCGCCGTCATCCGCGGGGACAACGAGCCGATCGCGATCGGCGACCGCACCAACATCCAGGAGGGCGCGGTGCTCCACACCGATGCGGGCTTCCCGCTCACCCTCGGCTCGGGCATCACGGTGGGGCACGGCGCCATCGTGCACGGCTGCACCGTGGGGGACGACAGCCTGATCGGGATGGGCGCGACGATCCTCAACGGCGCGAGGATCGGCCGCAACTGCCTCGTCGGCGCCAACGCGCTCGTCACGGAGGGCAAGGAATTCCCCGACAACAGCCTGATCGTCGGCGCTCCCGCCAAGGCGGTGCGGGTGCTCGACGAGGCGGCGGTGGCGGGGTTGCGCGCCTCGGCCGACCGCTACGTCGCCAATGCCAGGCGCTTCGCGCAAGGGCTGCGGCGGGTCGATTGACGGCGGGCACCGCGATCCGGGCCGCCGGCCCGGATCGGAGGCTTCCCTCGTCCGGCGCGCCCGTCGATCACGCGGCGCGGATCGTCGCGAGGAAGCGCTGCACCTCGCTCGCGAGGTGACTGGACTGGCGCGACAGCTCGGAGGCCGAGGCCAGGACCTGCCCGGCGGCCGTCCCCGTCGTCTCGGAGGCCTGCGCGACGCCGGCGATGTGGCTCGTCACCTCCGTCGTGCCGGTGGAGGCCTGGGTCACGTTGCGGACGATCTCCTGGGTCGCCGCGCCCTGCTGCTCGACCGCCGCGGCGATCGAGGCCGCGACCGTGTCGATCTCGCGGATCCGCGCGGCGATCGAGCCGATCGCCCCGACGGCCTGGCCCGTCGCTCCCTGGACCTGGCCGATCTGGCCGGCGATCTCCTCGGTCGCACGGGCCGTCTGGTTGGCCAGCTCCTTGACCTCGGCGGCGACGACCGCGAACCCGCGCCCCGCCTCGCCGGCCCGCGCCGCCTCGATCGTCGCGTTGAGCGCGAGCAGGTTGGTCTGGGCCGCGATCGACGAGATCAGCTGCACCACGCCCTCGATCCGGGTGACCGTCCGGCTCAGCTCGTGCACCAGGGAGGCGGTCCGGTCGGCCTCGCCCACCGCCAGCTTCGCCAGGTCGGCCGAGCCCGAGACCTGCCGGCCGATCTCCTGCACCGAGGCGCCGAGCTCCTCCGCCGCCGCCGCGACGGTGTTGACGTTCGCCGCCGCCTCCTCGGCCGCGGCCGCGACCGTGATCGAGCGGCCCGCGGTATCGGTCGCCGCGGCGCTCATCCGCCGGGCGGTTCCCTGCAGCTCGGCCGCCGAATCCGAGACCAACCCGACGACGCTTCCCACCGCCGCCTCGAAGCGGTCGGCCATCTCGCCCATCGTGGCCCGGCGCTGCGTCTCCGCGTCGGCGCGGGCGAGGGCCGTCTCCGCCTCGAGCCGCCGGGTGTGGATCAGGTTGTTCTTGAACACCTGCACGGCGGCGGCCAGCGAGCCGATCTCGTCGCCGCGTCCGACGCTCGGCACGGCGACCTCGGCGTCGCCGCCGGCGATCCGGCCGACGACCCGGGTCATGGTCTGGAGCGGGCGCACCACGCGGGCGAACAGCAGGACCGCCGCACCGACCGACAGCATCAGGATGAGGCCCACGACCCCGAGCGCCAGGATGACGGCGCTCCTGGCCGCGTCGGCGGCGCTCCGCGCCTCGGCCATCGCGTGATCCAGGGCCGCGTCGCGCAGGGCGAGGATGTTCGCCAGGCCCGGCAGCGTCCACTTGCGGAACTCGGCCCGGTTGAACGGCCACGCGACGGGCTGGTCCGGGGCGAGCCGGGCCTGCGCGCGGGCGGTCGCGATCATCTCCAGCCAGCGCGCGTCGTCGCGCTTGACGAAGGAGGCCACCTGGCGCTCCCGCTCCTGCTTCAGGGCCTCGGCGCCCGGCAGGGCCTCGATCATCCGCGCGGCGTTGTCCCAGGCCTGCGCGGCGCGGCCGGTCAGCTGATCGACGGCGCCGAGATCGGCGGCGGGCGGGGTGCCGGTGACCCAGTTGCCCAGGAACACGGCGCGGCGGCCGACGAATTCCCGGACATCCATGATCTGGGTGGCGACCTCCACCGCGGGGGCGATCCGCGGCGCTTCGACCGCGACGCGGCGGCCGGCGGACTTGGCGAGATCGGACAGCCGGGAGGTGCCCCGCTGCAATTCCTGCATGACCTTCGCGGAGAAGCCCTGGTCCCGCTGCGCGCCGGGCAGCTTCGCCTGGGCGGCGATCGTCTCCCTCAGGCCCGCCAGCGCCGCCCTGGTCTCGGCGAGGCTCCGCCCGTCCAGGCCGGCGGCCCCGACGCTCCGCTCGGCGGCCTCCAGCAGCGGATCGCTGGCGCGGGCCGCCTGGGCGAGGGCCGGCAGGTCGGGCGTCTCGGCCTTCGAGGCGGCGTTGATGGTGCCGAGCTCGACGGCGAACACCGTCTGCGCCCGCTGCACGTCGTTCACGACCGTCGCGGCGATCTCGGCATGGGCCGCGTGCGTCCAGGCGCGCCAGTTCTCCGCCGCGATCCAGGTCATGGCCGCGAGGCCCGGAATCGCGACGAGGGCGAAGCCGGTAAGGACTATAGTCTTGATGCGCATTGGAGCTGCTCGGTCGTTCTTCGACGAAACCTAAGTCCGAGTGGCTAATCGTGGATTAATGACCCAAGTGCCGCCGGCAAGTCGCCGGGCCGCAGGCAAACCGCTGCTTGATCGATCTTGTTCCCGTCGTGCCCGTTCGTGTGGCCGGCGAGATTAGGGTGTGGAGGGGGAGGTGCGAACTCGCGTGCCAAGTCGCGGTGCCCCCTCCCGTGCGACGGCTCGAGGCGGTATCGACCGAACCCGCCGGAAACCGGCATGCACCCGGTCATCCCGGGGGATACCCGGCGCAATCCGCGATCCGGACACTCGGCGAGGGGATGACCCGGACAGCGTCCGGCCTCCTTCCTCTGCGTCAGCCACCTCCGGCTTCCGGGCTGCGCGGCCGCGCAACGAGGGACGGCGTCGCGACCGCCCGGGCGACGCAGCCTCCTACGCCGCGTCCGCCGCGCCCTGGGCCTCGCGGGTATGCTCGACGAAATGCGCGATCGGGCCGGGGCGGCCGAGGAGATACCCCTGCGCCTCGTGGCAGTTCTCGGCGCCGAGGAAGGCCAGCTCGGCCGAGGTCTCGACGCCCTCCGCCAGGACCGGCAGGCCGAGGCCGCGGCCCAGGCCCAGCACCGCCCGCATGATCGCGGCGGTCTCGCGATTGACGTCGACGGCACGGATGAACGAGCGGTCGATCTTGATCTTGTCGAACGGGAAGGCGCGCAGGTTCGACAGCGACGAGTAGCCGGTGCCGAAATCGTCCATCGCGATCCGCACCCCCATCGCCTTGATCCGCCTGAGCGTCGCCAGCGCCCGGACGGGATCGCGCACCAGCGCCGTCTCGGTGATCTCGAGTTCGAGCCGGGCGGGCGAGAGATCCGTGACGACCAGGACCTCGTGGACCAGCTCGGCGAAGCCCGGGGCGTGGAGCTGGACCGCCGAGACGTTGACGGCGATGCGCAGGGGCTTCTCCCACGAGGCGGCCTCGCGGCAGGTCTCGCGCAGGACCCACTCGCCGATCCCGAGGATGCTGCCGGTCTCCTCGGAGATCGGGATGAACAGGTCGGGCGGCACGGCGCCGCGCTCCGGGTGCTGCCAGCGCAGCAGCGCCTCGAACCCGACGACGGTGCCGCTGTCGACCGCCATCTGCGGCTGGTACACGATCCGGAACTCGCCCCGCTCGACGGCGTGGCGCAGGTCGTGCTCGAGGGAGCGCCGGTCGCGGATCTGCGCGGCCAGCACCGGCTCGAAGAACCGGTGCACGCCCCGTCCATGGTTCTTGGCGCAGTAGAGTGCGGCGTCGGCGTGGTTGAGCAGGGTCTGGCCGTCCTCCGCGTCGGTCGGGCAGAGCGCGATGCCGATGCTGGTCGCCAGGATCGGCCCGCTTCCGGCCCGGGCGTTGCCCTCCCGGATCACCCGCAGGATCTCCTCGGCGAGCTGTCCGGCCTCCTCCGGCCGCGCGATCCCCGGCATCAGGACCGCGAACTCGTCGCCGCCGAGGCGCGCCATCATCTGCCGCGGTCCCAGCACCGGCGCGATCCAGCGCGCCAGCGCCTGCAGCAGACCGTCGCCCATGGCGTGGCCGTAGAGGTCGTTGACGTCCTTGAACCGGTCGAGGTCGAGGCAGAGCACCGCCACCAGGCCTCCGCCGGCCCGCGCCACGGCGATCTCCTCGTCGAGGCGCGCGCGGAAGGTCGCCCGGTTGGGCAGGCCCGTCAGCGTGTCGTGATGGGCGAGGAACCGGATGTCGCGCTCGGCCTGGCGCCGCGCCCGCAGGTCGCGGAAGGCGAAGGCGTGGCAGGGCCGGTTGCCGAGGGGACGGCGGATCACGTCGACCGGGAGCGCCTCGCCGCCCACGCCCCGGAGCTCGGTCTCGACGACCGCGCCGGCCGGCCCCGAATCGAGGCGCAGCAGCAGCGCCTCCGGCAGGATCTCGGTGATCGGCCGCCCGATCAGGGCGGCCGGCACGCGGCCGATCAGCTCGGCGAGGCTGGTGTTGACGGTCACGATGCGCCGGCCCTCGCAGACGGCGATCCCCTCGACCGCGGCGTCGGCGAGGCTGCGCATCAGCTCCTGCGCCTCGCGCCGGCGCCGGGCGCGGCCGTCGAGGGTCAGACCCGTGAAGGCGAGGACGAGGAGCGTCAGGCTGGCAAAGCCCAGCGAGGCGGCGAACTGGCCGTCGAGGGCCGCGGGGCGAAGCCCCTCCCCGGCCGCGGCGAGCGCGATGCCGTGCGGCAGCGTCACGGCCAGCGACAGGAGCAGGGCCCCGGCGCCGCGGCTCGCCGGGCTCTCCCGCAGGCTCAAGGACAGGGCGAGGCCGCAGAGCAGGGCTCCGGCGGCCGCCGACAGGCCGATCCCGGCGATCCAGGCCGGCCCGCCCGCCCCCGGCAGGCCCTCCGACACCGCGGCGCCGACCGCCGCCAGGCCGAGGCCGATCAGGCCGCCGCCGAGCCAGGGCCCGACCCGGCGCGGCGCCGAGACGGCCGCGCGCAGGCCGCCGCCGGCGAGGAGCACCATCATGACGAGGCCGAGCAGCAGGGGCTCGCTCCGGTGCAGGATCTCGTCGGCGGGCCGGATCGCGGCCTGCGCGATCATCTGGCTCGCCCACAGCCCGAACCCGCCCGCGACCGCGGCGGCCGAGAGCCAGATCCCCCGGCTGCTGGCCGCGGCGGCCCGCGCGTGCTGGAGCAGGTCGATCGCGGTGATCGAGGCGAGCACGCCGATCAGGACCGACAGCCCGACGAGCCGGCCGTCGTGCAGGGCGACCAGGGTTTCGGCGGTCTGGAGCATGAAGGTTCGCGTCCGGCTCGGTGTCCGCGCAACCTGTCCGGCTCCCGGTTGCGAACCGGTAAAACATATACGCGAAATCGGCAGTCCAGGCGCGAACAGTGAAGAATTGCGGCAGCTGGACCGAGTGGTCGCCCCGGATTGGATCGTATCAAGCCGCGGTAAGGATACTCTTCCTAGCGATGGCGGGCCTCGTATGACGCAAGGAAGCCGGGCGCGACAGCAGCGGCATGACGCCGTCACGCCTCGTCGAGGCGCAGCCGCGTGACCGCGCAACCGCGCGCCACGATCCCGGCCGGGTCGAGATCCGGGAACAGGGGGCGGTAGCGGCGCACCAGGGCCGCCGCGAGGGCGTCGGCGTCGCGTATCGCCGGCAGCGAATGCGCGAACAGGTCCGGCGTCACCGCCGCCACCGGCAGGCCCTGGCGCACCGCGACGCACAGGCCGGTGCGGAACCGGGTCGGGTCGAGGACCGGCAGCTCCTCGGGCCCGCCGGGCCGGCGCCGCCCGGCCCGCAGGATCGGCATCAGGGCGTAGCGCAGGCCGGCGCGGTTGATCGTGCGCTCCAGGTTGAAGTGGACGAAGTCGCGGCCGAGGCCGGACAGGCCCGCGAAATCCTCCTCGTGCAGGCGGATCAGCGCGTCGGCGCCGAGGGAGGCGGCGAGGTCGGCGATCGCGACGACGCGCTCGGAGGTACCCTCCGGCACGGCGACGTGGCGGCTGTTCGAGATCGGCAGCGGCACGGGGCTGGAGCAGCGCCCGATCGCGTTGCCATCGGGCGCTGCTCCAGGTCTTTGGTTTTGCCGCATTTTCTGCGCCGAACCGGTATCCACTTCGTCGGACAATGCTCTAGCGGAACGGCGGCTCGTCGAAGCTGCGCAGCTTGCGCGAGTGCAGGCCGTGCCGGTTGCGCCGCAGGGCGTCGAGGGTGGCGAGGCCGATGAGCAGGTGCTCGCCCACCGCCCGCTCGTAGAAGGCGTTGGCGGCGCCCGGCAGCTTGATCTCGCCGTGCAGCGGCTTGTCGGAGACGCAGAGCAGCGTGCCGTAGGGCACCCGCAGGCGATACCCTTGCGCCGCGATGGTGCCGCTCTCCATGTCGACGCCGATCGCCCGGGACAGGTTGATGCGACGGCGCTCCTGCGACCAGCGCAGCTCCCAGTTGCGGTCGTCGTAGGTCACCACCGTGCCGGTGCGCAGGCGCTGCTTCAAGGCCTCCGCCCGCTCGCCGGTGACGCTGGCGGCGGCCTCCTGCAGCGCGACCTGGACCTCGGCCAGCGCCGGGATCGGCACGTCCGGCGGCACCAATTCGTCGAGGATCCGGTCGCGGCGCAGGTAGCCGTGGGCGAGCACGTAGTCGCCGATGGTCTGCGACTGGCGCAGGCCCCCGCAATGGCCGACCATCAGCCAGCAATGCGGGCGCAGCACCGCCAGGTGGTCGGTGATCGTCTTGGCGTTCGAGGGCCCGACGCCGATATTGACGAGGCTCGTCCCCTGCCCCGCCTGCCCGTCGCGATCGCGGGCGACGAGGTGGTAGGCGGGCATCTGGAACTTGTGCCAGGGCGAGGCGGCGATCAAGGCGTCGGCCTCGGCGCCGGCCGCCTCCCCGGCCTCGACCGAGACGCCGCCGGGCAGGACCAGGCGGGCGTAGCGCTCGGGCTCCGCCGCGAGCGCCTTCAGGCCGACCCGCACGAACTGGTCGACGTAGCGGTGGTAGTTGGTGAGCAGGATCCAGGGCTGGATCTGGCGCCAGTCGGCGCCGGTATAGTGCACGAGGCGGCGCAGCGAGTAATCGACCCGCGGCCCGTCGAACAGGGCCAGCGGCCGGACCTCGTCGCCGGCATCCCGCCACAGCCCGTCGGCGATCTCGTCGCCGACGCTCGACAGCATCGGGGTCGGGAAGTGCCGCGCGAGGTCGCTCGCGGTGACGCCGCGGGCGAGCTCGGCGCCCGGCTCGACGACGTAGGGGTACGGGATCTCGTGGGCGCTCGGGCCCACCTCGATCGTCGCGCCGTAATCCTGCACCAGCGGGCGCAGCTGCTCGAGCAGGTAGGCGCGGAAATGCGCGGGCTGGGTCAGCGTGGTGGCGTAGACGCCCGGGCCCTGGAACTTCGCGGTGGCGCGGGTGATGCGCGGCAGCGGCCCCGTCGGGCGGTAGGTCAGGCGCAGCTCGGGGTAGCGGAAGGTCAGCCGCTCGGCGGCGTCGGGCGCCGTGCCGTGGCTGAGGAAGCGGGTCAGCGCGTCCCGCAGGCTTCCGGTGGCGGCGGCGTGCAAGGCTGCCAGGCGATCGACCGCCGTCTCGGGGTCGGCCACCGTCTCCATCGGTCTCAGCTCGTCGGCGAACACGCGATCACACTCCCTGAAGTCCCGGCCGCCAGCCTATACCGGGTGCGGTGGCGGGGCGACCCGGGGTCCCGCGGTTTCGAGAGGTGGTGCGCATGAGCGAGGGAGATGTCGGCGGGGCGTTCGGTCCGCGCCCGGGCGAGGAGGCGGTCGACCTGCCGGCCTCGTTCGATGCCGGGCTCTACTTCGTCGGCCGGGTGCGCACGCCCTGGACCGCGCGGGCGGAGTGCCCGCGCAACTCGGCCCAGTCGGACGCGGTCTGCACCCTGGAGGTCGATCCCCGCTTCGCCCCGGCCCTGAGGAGCCTGTCCGGCACCAGCCACCTGATCGTCCTGTACTGGATGGACCGGGCGCCGCGGAACCTGGTGGCGCAGCAGCCCCGCCACGCGCCCGAGCCCCGCGGCACCTTCGCGCTGCGCTCGCCGGCGCGGCCGAACCCGATCGCGGTTTCGGTGGTGGAGCTGCTCGAACTCAGGGGCGCCACCCTGCGGGTGCGCGGGCTCGACTGCCTCGACGGCACGCCTCTCCTCGACATCAAGCCCTACTTCGCCTCGACCGACGCGCGCCCGCAGGCCCGGGTCGGCTGGCGCGAGGCCGACGCGGCCCGCGAGGCCGACGCGGCCCGCGGGGCCACCGCCTCGAACGCCGCCGCGGTCAGCGGCCGCGAAACCCCGACAGACGCGCCTTGATCCAGCCCTTGGCGGCGGCCTGCGCCCTCGCCCGCGCCGCGAGCCGCCCCGGCGGCGGCCCGCCCGGGGGCGACGCCACAATCTCGGCGATGCGGGCGCGCTCGGGGTAGTAGAGGTCGTCGAGCACCGCGCTCGCCAGGGTCGCCGAGTCGAGCCTCTCCGCGAAACGGGTCTCGTGCAGCGCGCGCACGATCTCGGCCTCGAGCAGCACGCCGGGGGCGAGCCGGCGCTGCTCCTCGTCGTAGGCGGTCTTGAGCAGCGTCGCGGTGCCGCCGCAGACGAGCGCCAGGCTCGCGGCGATCACCCGCCCGTCGAGGCGCAGGAGGTCGGCCCGGCCGGTCACCGGGCCGTCGCCGGGGCGAAACAGCGCCCGGGCGAAGCCCGCGGTCGCGGGGCGGCAGGCGAGCGCGGTGCCGGCCCGGCCCTTCCAGCCGCGCCGCTCCAGGTCGAGGAACTCGGCCACCGCCGCCTCGAGGTCCCCGCCCGGCCCGACCGCCTCCAGGGCGACGCGGCCCGCCTCCTCGAGCCGGCGCCGGCGCCGGCGCAGATCCTTGAGCCGGCCCTTGTGCGGGTGGTCGCGCAGGAAGGCGTCGTGGCTCGGGCGGCGCGAGAGCACCGGGCGCAGGATGTGCGAGACCTCCTCCACGCCCCACCCGTCCCGGCCGAGCGCACCGAGCAGGGCCGGGCCGGACGGCCCGTCCGCCGTCGGCAGGAGCGGCCACCACCACGGGCAGCCGAGGTCGCGCATCCCGGCCGCGAGGGCTGCGAGGGCCGGCGCCTCCTCCGGGCCCCCCGCCACCAGGGGGGCCGTGACCGTGAGGTAGGGCGAGGCGAAGGGCCGCGCGACCCGGCCGAGCCCGAGGGGGCCGCGCCCGATCCGGAACGGCAGCAGCGCCAGGAGGTCGGGGCCGCGGCGCACCGCGAGGCAGGGCAGGTCCGGCGGGGCGAGGCCGTAGTCGCGATGGGCCTCCAGCATCCGCCGCGAATAATCCGGGCTCGGGCGGTCCGCCCGGGCGACCAGGGCGTCCCAGGGCCCGGGCTCGCGGCTCAGGTCGGCGAGCGTCGCGACCGCCCAGCTCGGCTCCGCGACGGGCGACGGCGATGGCGATGGCAAGGGCGGGTGCAGGGGCGCGGAGCGTGCGGTCATCGGGCGAAGGCCGGGGTCGGCAGGCCGAGGCGGCGCTGCGCCAGGAGCGCCAGCGTCCCGCCGCGCAGGGCCGTGACGAGGCACGCGGCGAGCGCCGCGCCGGCGAGGCCGAGGACGGAGACCAGCGCCGCGGTGAGGAGGACGGCCGCCCCGAGGAGCCCGACCGTCACGGCCGCGCAGGCGCGCTCGGCGCCGAGCATGGTCAGGAGGTCCTCCGCCGGCCCGAAGGCGGCGGCGAGGCCATGGCCGGCGACCAGGATGGCGAGGAGCGGCAGGGCGGCACGGAACTCCGCCCCGAACAGCCCGAGCAGCAGCGGTCCGGCGGCCACCACGGCGAGGCCGGTGGCCAGGGTGGCGGCGAAGGTCAGCCGCGACCAGCGCCGGACCAGGGCCTCGAGCCCGGCCCGGTCGCCCCGCGCCTGGGCCGCGGCGAAGCGCTGGGCCGTCACCGCGGAGGCGGCGTACTGGACGAAGACCACGAATTGCAGGAGGCGCGTCGCCGCGAAATAGGTGCCGACCTCCGCGGGCGGGAGCAGGAAACCGAGCACCAGCACGTCGACGAAGTTGAAGCCCGAACCGGCGAGATCGATCAGCGCCATCGGCAGGGCTGCCCGGAGCCAGTCGCGCCAGGGCCGGGGCGCCCGGCCCGCACGGTGCTCGCGGGCCAGGCGCCGGAGCAGGAGGCCCGCCTGGAGGCCGAGCGACAGGGCGGTGCCGGCGAGCGTGCAGGCGACGGCGACCCAGGCCTCGGCCGGCGCGCCGACCCCGACCGCGACGAGCATCAGCGCCATGATCAGGCCCTGGCGCAGGAGGTAGGGCGGCGCCACCGCGAGCAGGGGCCAGTCGCAGGCCCGCGCCACGCCCTCGCAGAAATCCTGCAGGGCGAAGAGCGGCAGCACCAGGGCCGCGACGAGGAGCGGCGCCGCGTAGGAGGGTCCGACGAGGCCGGGGGCGAGCCAGACGAGGGCGGCGCCGGCGCCCGCCAGGACCGATGCGGCCATGAGGGAGAACACGGCCCCGAACGCGACGAACCCCCGGGCCGGCCCGGCGGCGCCCTGCGCCCGGTAGGCCGGCAGGAAGCGGCAGGCGGCCTGCGACAGCCCCCAGGTCGAGGCATGGCCGACGAGGGCGGTCCAGACCCAGACCGTGGCGAAGACGCCGTACTCCTCGCCGCCCATCAGGCGCGCCATCAGAACCTGGGCGACGAAGGCGCAGGCCGCCGCGGCGATCCGGACGCCGAACACCGCGAGCGCGGTGCCGGCGCCGCCGCCCGCCTCCGCCTCGCCGAGAGAAGCCCCGGCCGCCATCCCGCCGCTCCGATCGCGCCGCGCGAAGGTCCTCGATAGCGGGCCGGGCTTGCGGGCGGGTTAAGTGGACCGGGAGAAATGCGGCGGTGGGTCCTCGCGTCCGACCCCTCCCGCAAAGGCCGGGCCGTCCGGGCAGAAGGCGAGGCGCCGGTCCCCCCTCTCCGGGCGATCGCGGGCCCGATTCCGAAGGCGCTCGTCCCCGGGCGGACGTGCTGCAGAGGAGGGCGGTTTACGCCGGCGTCTCGAAATCTTGTCCGTCCCGAGATCCTGTCCTTGCCCGACATCCGTGGCGAGCGACGGGACGGCGACACCCCGGTGCCCCGCCCCCGCCCGCGCGATCACGGCTCCTCGGCCGGCGCCGCCGGCGCCTCGCTGTCGGCGCGCGGCTCGGCATTGGCGAAGGCCTTGGTCGTCAGCAGCGGCTCGAGGCGCCGGGCGAGCTCCTGGCCGAGATGGCGGGTGTAGGCGCCCGTGAAGTAGCGCGCGCCGGCGCCGCGGCCGTCGAGGTGGTCGCGGGCCTTGGTCATCGCGTCGACCTCGGGCCGGCACAGGAAGCCGATCACGCCGGCCGCCTCGTACCAGCGACCGGCCCGGGCATGCGCGAGCGCGGCCGGGTTGTTGCCGATGGTCTCGGCGAAGCAGTCGGTCGCGGCCTGTTCGAGGGGCGTGAGCACCGCGCGCCGTTGCTCGGCGCGAGGGACCGGCGCGGCCGCGGCCGGGTGGGCCGCGGCGGCCAGTTCCATCGCCGCGAAGGTGCAGATCGCGCCGTACAGCAGAGCTTTCATCATCCAGGCCTCGGCCGAATCAACCGCCTCTATCCCGGCAAGCCTCGTGCCGATCAAGGGCGGATCTTGGGCGAAACCCAGGGAGAAGTTCGATTTCTGAAGCCTGTGTCCTGTCGCCGCGAAGCTTAGCGGCAGCATTCGCAGCTCGGGCGCGGCGCTCTCCTTCGCCGCGGGGCCCGCCTCAGCCGCGGCGCTCGGCGTTCCAGCGGCCCTTGCAGCTGGCGGAGCCGGAGGTGGTCCAGGTGCCGTTGCCGCCGCCCTCGCTGCCGAGGCGCCCCACCACCTGGGCGGCCGCGTCGCCCCGGCTGATCGTCGCCCGGACGGCGCCGCTCGGCTGCACCCGCCCGGAGACGGTGAAATCGCCGCCGCCGGCGTAACGGGCCTGGCCGTTCTGGATGATCACGCCGTAGCGGTAGGCGCGGTCGCAGGAGCCGCTCTCGGTGATGACCTCGACGCTCCAGGTGCCGTCGAAGCGGTCCGCCGCCTTGGCGCCCGTCCTGGCGATGGCGGGCGCCGCGGCGGCACCCAGACAGATTCCCGCCGCGAGGGCGGACACGATCAGCCTCATGGTCCTCGTTTCCCGGTTCCGGTCTGGCGACAAACTCGGCAGGACCGGCTTGGTTTCCGCAGTGCAGCGTTTCCCGGGGTAATTCCGGTCCTACGCGGAGGCCGTCGCGAGCTCCGCCGCCAGGGACGCGGCGCGCCGCAGGTCGTCGACGAAGCCCGCATAGGCCTCTTCCCGGGCCTCGTCGGGCAGGCGCAGCAGGTAGGAGGGGTGGACGGTGACGAAGCCCCGGTACGGCCTGCCGTCGAAGGCGGCCGGCCCGCGGGCGCGGGTGATCGGGACCTGGCGGCCGGTCAGCGCGAGCACGGCGGTGGCGCCGAGCGCCACCACGAGGCGCGGGGCCACGAAGGCGAGCTCGCGGTCGAGCCACCAGCGGTAATGCGCGACCTCGCCGGCGGTGGGCGACCGGTGGAGGCGCCGCTTGCCCCGCGCCTCGAACTTGAAGTGCTTGACCGCATTGGTGAGGTAGGCCCGGTCGCGGTCGATCCCCGCCTCGCGCAGGGCGCCCGCCAGCAGCCGGCCCGCCGGGCCGACGAAGGGCCGGCCCTGCAGGTCCTCCTGGTCGCCCGGCTGCTCGCCCACGAAGGCGATGGCGGCGCCCACGGGGCCCTCCCCGAGCACCGCCTGCGTCGCGCCCGGCACCAGGGGCTCGGAGGCGCGGATCACCGCGTTCAGCGCCTCGAGGGAGTCCGGCTCCTGCGCCGCCATGGCGGCGAGCGCCCGCGCCGGCACGCGCTTTGCCGGCGCCTCGGGGGCACGCGCGATCATCTCCCCGACCCGCCGCCCGGCCTCGCGCACGAGCCCCGGGATCGCCGCGGTCTCGGGCATGTTGTGCCAGTACTTCTTCGGCATCTCGGCCCGCATCGCCGCGAGGTTGGTGCGGGCGGGGTTGAAGGTGCTGGAATAATAGTCGGTCCAGCCGGCCTCGAACGCGTCCTGCTCGGGCACGTCCTCGCGCCAGCCCGGCGGACCGAAGGACAGGGACCGCCCGTCCCAGTGCGCCGAGCCGTCCGGGGTCAGGATCGACCAGTCGAAGGACGGGAAGCGGGCCGAGAAGAACGGCGCCGCCTCGACGAGGATGTGGTGCTCGGGCTCGAACCAGGCGGCGAACCGCTCCCGGCCGCCCTCCCCCGTCCCCTCGCCCGACCCGGCGCGGCGGAAGCGCAGGAAGGCGTGCATCTTGTGCAGGTCGCGGCCCACCGCCTTGCGCATCAGGTTCAGGCGGTGGACCAGCGGGTCGCTGGCGACCTCGGCGAGGTGGCGCTCGCCGTCCGCGACGCGCCGGATCAGCCGGTGGAGCAGGCCGTAGCGCTCGGGCTCGCGGTGCATCACGACGGCGGAGGCGAGGGCGGCCACCGCCCGCGGCAGGGCGAGCGCCGGCGCGGGCTCCCCGGGGGGCGCGTCCTCGGGGAACAGCGAGCGCGCCTCCCCGGCGACCCAGGTCACCGCCTCCGGCGGCACGCCCTCGTGGATCAGCCGCCGGACCGCCTCGCGGAAACCCGCGAGGTCGGCGCCCGGCCGCAGGCGGATCGTGCGGAGCGCCATCTAGAACAGGCTCAGCTGGCGCGGCGGCTCGGCGAGGCGCGCGCGCAGGTCGAGCCGGTCGGTGAGCCGCACCGGCGCGTAATCGGCCGCGATCAGGAACGGCCGGGCGCGCTTGAGGCCCGAGGTGAGCCGCGCCACGTCGTCGAGCCGCAGGGTCGCGTGCCGGCGCGCCGCCACGATCTTGTCGACCGCCCGGACGCCGAGGCCCGGCACCCGCAGCAGCATCTCCCGGTCGGCCTTGTTGACGTCGACGGGGAAGCGGTCGCGGTTGCGCAGGGCCCAGGCGAGCTTCGGGTCGACGTCGAGGGCGAGCATGCCGGATTCGGTCGCCCCCGCCACGTCGTCGGGCGAGAACTCGTAGTACCGCATCAGCCAGTCGGCCTGGTACAGCCGGTGCTCGCGCTGGAGCGGCGGGGATTTGCTCGGCAGAATCGAGGCGGCGTCGGGAATCGGGCTGAAGGCCGAGTAGTAGATCCGCTTCAGGCCGTAATGGTCGTAGAGCCGCGCCGAGGTGCGGATCAGCGATTCGTCGGTGCTGGCATCGGCGCCGACGATCACCTGCGTCGATTGCCCGGCGGGGGCGAAGCGGCGCTTCTCCTCCTTCGCCTGCAGGATGCGCTCGCCCATCTGGCCCATCGCGGTCTGGATCGCGGCGCCGTCCTTCTCCGGCGCCAGCCGCTCCAGGCTCGCCTCGGTCGGCAGTTCGAGGTTGATCGAGAGCCGGTCGGCGTAGAGCCCGGCCTGCTCGATCAGCCACGGGCTCGCCTCGGGGATGGTCTTCAGGTGGATGTAGCCGCGAAAGCCGTGGCGCTGACGCAAGGTCTTGGCCACCCGGATCAGCTGCTCCATCGTGTGGTCGGGCGAGCGGATGATCCCGGAGGAGAGAAACAGCCCCTCGATGTAGTTGCGCTTGTAGAACTCGACCGTCAGCGTCACGACCTCGTCGACCGAGAACCGGGCCCGTCGCACGTTCGAGGAGCGCCGGTTGACGCAGTAGGCGCAGTCGAACAGGCAGTAATTGGTGAGCAGGATCTTGAGCAGCGAGACGCAGCGCCCGTCCGGCGTGTAGGCGTGGCAGATCCCGGCCCCGGTGGTCGAGCCGAGCCCGCCGGGTTCGGCCTTGCGCTTGGGCGCCCCCGACGAGGCGCAGGAGGCATCGTACTTCGCCGCGTCGGCGAGGATCGTGAGCTTCTTCTTCAGGGCGTCGTCCATACCGGCAACCTGGGCTCTGTTCTGGGTTCGTTCAAGGCGGAAGGCGGCGCGTCCCCGTGGTCGAAAGCCGCATCGGGGGTGCCGCGTCGCGGACCGCGCATCGGGAACCCGCCGCGCGCCCTCCCGTTATCCGCCTGATTGGAGTTCTTCTAATTCGCAAGGAGGCACGACATGACGACGACCCCGTCCGCGAACTGCCACAGCTGCCGCTACTACGACGACCACAAGCTCAACGGCGCCGCCGCGCAGGGCGAGGAGGGCCTGTGCCGCTTCAACCCGCCGGTGAGCCAGCCCGAGCCGCAAGGGCACGGCCTGTGGCCGGTGGTCTCGGCCCAGGATTGGTGCGGCCACTTCTCGCCGGAGATGATGGCGGGCGAGTGAGCCTGAGGTGCGGTGAGTTCCCGGAAGGCCGGCCCGCGAGGGTCGGCCTTTCTCGCGTTGCCGGTCCGAAGCGTCATCGAGCGGTCCGACCAACGCTCGGCATCGCCGGAACCCCGCCACCCTCGACACGTTGCGCAGGCTCCCGCCCCAACGGATGAGTGCCGATGCCGGACGATGTCACCGCCCTCTCGCGCCGCAGCCTGATGATGGCCGGCGGGGCCACCCTGGTCGGGATCGGCAGCGCGGCGGCGCAAGGGACGTCCGGGCAAGGGACGCCCGGGCCCGAGCGGCCGGTCGATACGGGCAAGGTCGAGAACGGCAAGGTCACGTTCCCGAACTGGCGCGGCCCGTCCGACCGCCCCTCCCCGCCGCCGCCGGCGCCGCTGCCGCCCTCCGAGCGGGTCGGCTTCGCGATCGTGGGCCTGGGGAGGCTGTCGCTGGAGGAGATCCTCCCGGCCTTCGGCGAGTGCCGCAAGGCGAAGCCCGTCGCGCTGATGTCGGGCTCGCCCGACAAGGCCAAGGCGGTGGCGGCGCAGCACGGCATCAGGCCCGAGGCAGTCTACGGCTACGACGGGTGGGACGCGCTCGCCCGCAACCCGGAGGTGAAGGCGGTCTACATCGTCACCCCGAACGCGCTGCACCGCGACCAGGTGATCGCCGCGGCCGGCGCCGGCAAGCACGTGCTGTGCGAGAAGCCGATGGCGACCTCCGCGGCGGAGGCGCGGGCGATGATCGACGCCTGCGCCACGGCGAAGGTGACGCTGATGATCGCCTATCGCTGCCAGTACGAGCCCTACAACCGCGAGGTCGTGCACCTGGCGCGCAGCGGCAAGTACGGCAAGGTCAAGCTGATCGAGGCGACCAACACCCAGACCATGAGCCTGCCCGAGCAGTGGCGGATGCGCAAGGCGCTGGCCGGCGGCGGCGCGCTGCCGGATATCGGGCTCTACTGCCTCAACGGGGTGCGGGCGCTGATGGGCGAGGAGCCGGTCTCCGTCCAGGCGCAGGTTCACTCGGTCGACGATCCCCTCTACCGCGAGGTCGAGGAGACGGTGGCGTTCACGCTGCGGTTCCCCTCCGGCGCGCTCGCCCTGTGCTCGACCAGCTACGGCGCCCACGAGACCCGCTCCCTGACCGTCCAGGCCGAGGGCGCGGCGATCCAGCTCCAGAACGCCTTCGCCTACCAGGGCCAGCGCCTGTTCCTGAGCCACCGCGAGGGCAGGGCCGAGGCGCGCGAGGAGCGGGTGCTGGGGCAGAAGAACCAGTTCGCCCTCGAGATCGACCACATGGCGACCTGCATCCTCGAGGGCCGCACCCCCCGCACCCCGGGCGAGGAGGGCCTGCAGGACCAGATCCTGATGGAGGCGATCTACGAGGCCGCCCGCACCGGGCAGACGGTGGCGCTGAAGCCTCCCGAGCGGAGCGTGGCGAGGGGCGAGAAGGACGGGCGCGCGAAAGGCCCGGACGGGAAGCCGCTGGACCAGACCCGCGGCCCCGAGCCGGAGGATGCGAGCTAGGGCCGCGCTCGGGTCGTCTCGCCACCGAACGCCGCTCCAGGTCCTTGATCACGCCGCCTCGTCCGACGAACCGGACACCGGTTCGTCGGGCAATGCTCTAGCCGAGGACGAAGGCCGGCAGCCCGTCGAGGTTCGTCGCGCGGGCGAGCGGCGCGGGCGCGTCCGGAGGAGCGGTCATCCCGGAGCGGTCGTGCCAGTAGGTCGGCAGCCCGGCCGCCCCCGTCCCGACGAGGTCGTAGGGCGAGCCGGCGACGAACAGGCAGCGCGGCGCCGCGACGCCGATCTCCCGCAGCCCGAGCCGGTAGGTCCGGGGATCGGGCTTGTAGAACCCGGCCCGCTCCGCCGTGACGAGGACCGCGACGTCGACCCCGACGCACCCCGCCGCGATGCGGCCGAGCCGCTCCGAGCAGTTCGTCACGATGCCGAGCGGCACGGAAGCCGCGGCCAGCGCCCGCAGGGCCTGCGGCACGCCGGGCCAGGGCTTCAGCTCGCCGTAGCGCTCGTCGAGCTGCCCGGCCGCCGTGCGCGGCAGCCCGACCGCCTCCGCCGCTTCGGCGACCAGCGCCTCGTAGGGCCGGTAGCCGCCGGTGCGGTAGGTGATCCGCAGGTACTCGGCGCGCCAGCGCCGGCCGAGATCGTCGTCGCCGGCGACCGCGTTCCACAGCGTCCAGCTGTCGAGGAGCGCGGTCAGAAGGTCGAACAGGACGGCGTCGTAGCGACGGGTCGACATGGGTCTCTCCCCTCCGGTCCAGCGGCTCTTCCCTACCAGCCGTTGATGCGCGGCCACACGGCCGAGACCCGGCCCTCGCCGTCGAGGACGTGGTAGCGGTCGTACTGCGCGCCGGTGGCGCAGGCGTGGTTCGGCAGGATGCGCACCTGCGCGCCGACCGGAAGGTCCGGCAGGCCCCCGCCCGAGCCCGCCCGCAGGGCCACGATGCCGTGCTCCTGGTTGGCGTCGGCGACGAGGAGGTCGGGATAGGGCCGGCCGGCGAGATCGCAGACGAGGCCGTAGCCCTGGTCGACGGCCTGTCGCGCCGTGCCGCGGTCGCGCGACAGCGCCATCCAGCCGGCATCGACGATGATCCAGCCCTTCGCCCGCTGGTGGCCGATCACCGTGGCGAGGACCGAGACCGCGATGTCCTCGACCGCGACCGAGCCGACGCCGGCCTGGAACAGGTCGCCCACCATGTAGACGCCGGCCCGGACCTCGGTGATGCCGGTGAGGTCGCGGGCAAACCGCGCGGTCGGGGTCGAGCCGACGCTGACCACCGGGCACGGCAGGCCCGCGGCGCGCAACGCGTCCGCCGCCGTCACCGCGGCGACCCGCTCGTTCTCGGCCGCCGCCGCCAGGGCCTCGGGGTCGCGCAGGGCGTAGCTGTCGCCGGCATGCAGCATCACGCCGCGCAAGGTCGCGCCGCCCGCCGTGAGCGCGCGGCCGATCGCCGCCAGGGTGTCGCCGTCATGGGGCGCGACGCCGGAGCGGTGGCCGTCGGCATCGACCTCGATCAGCACCGGCACCGCGTCGCCGCTCGCGCGGGCGTGAGCCGCCACGGCTCGCGCCTGTTCGAGGCTGTCGAGGATGATCGCGAGGTCGGTGCCCCCGGCCCTGATCGCCGCCACCCGGGGCAGCTTCGCCGGCGCGATGCCGACGCCGTAGATCATGTCGCGCACCCCGCCCGCCGCGAAGTACTCGGCCTCGCGCAGGGTCGAGACGATCGCCGGCCCCTCCGGCGACGTCATGGCGATGCGGGCGACGTCGAGCGACTTCGCGGTCTTGAGATGGGGCCGCAAGCGCACCCCGAGGCCGGCGAGGTGGGCGCGCATCCGCTCGGCATTGGCGCGCAGGCGCGCCTCGTCGAGGAGCAGACAGGGGGTCGCCAGGGTCTCGAGCGTTTCGGCCATGTCGCGGACCTCCTCCCGTCGCGGGGTCTGAAGGCCCGCAGGAAGCACGGGACGGCCCCCAAGCGCCATTAACGGTAGCTGCCTCCTGCATTAAGATCGGACTTAATGCTCGGAACCGACGACCTCCGCTTCTTCCTCGCCATCGCCGACGCAGCCTCGCTCGCCGCCGCCGCGCGTGCCCTCGACGTGTCTCCGCCGGCGGTCACGCAGCGCCTGCGCGGGCTCGAGGAACGGCTCGGCGTGCACCTCGTCGACCGGACCGGGCGCCACCTCGCGCTCACCGACGAGGGCGAGCTCGTCGCCGAGCGCGGCCGCGCGGTCCTCGACGCCCTCGGCGACCTCGACGAGGCCCTGGCCGCCCGGCGCGGGCGGGTGGTCGGGCACCTGCGGATCGTCGCGCCGCTCGGCTTCGGCCGCCGCCACGTCGCCCCCGTCGCGGCCTCGTTCCAGGAGGACCACCCCGAGGTGGCGATCGACCTCGTGCTCTCCGACCGCCTCGGCGGCGTGCCGGAGGGCACCTTCGACCTCGCGATCCATGTCGGCGAGATCGCCCGGGCGGCGCCGGGCCTGATCGCCCGGCGGCTCGCCCCGAACGACCGGGTGGTCTGCGCCGCGCCGGCCTACCTCGCCGCGCGGGGCACCCCGGCGCGCCCCGCCGAGCTCGGCGCCCACGCCTGCATCGCGCTGCGCGAGAACGACGAGGACGTGACCCTGTGGCGCTTCCGGAGCCCGGGGGCCGAGACCGGGGAGACCGAGGAGCGGGTGCGGATCGAGCCGCGCCTGTCGAGCAACGACGGCGAGGTGGTGCGCGGCTGGGCGCTCGCCGGGCGCGGCATCATCCTGCGCTCGGAATGGGACGTCGCCGGCGACCTGCGGGCCGGGCGCCTCGTGCGCCTCCTGCCCGGCTATGCCCTGCCGGACGCCCCCGTGACGGCGCTGCTGGGCGCCCGGCGCCGGGCCCGCGCCGCGCGCACCCGGCGCTTCCTCGACGCGCTCGCGAGCGCCCTCGATCCGCCCCCCTGGCGCCGGCCCGCGCCCTGAGGCCCCGCGCCTCACGCGAACGCGATCCGCCCGGCCTCGCCAGCGCCGCAGAGTCCGGGTAACCCGTGAGCCATGCCGCCCCGTCGCCTCGCCCTCCTCCTCGTTCTCCTCGCGTCCTGGTTCGGCCTCGGGCCCGCCGCGGCGCAGGCGCCGCGTTCCTCGAAATACGCCGACCTCGTCCGGGCCGAGCTCGTGACCGAGGAGAGCGCGGTCGCGCCGGGCACCGTGCTCACCGCCGGCGTGCGGCTCGCGATGAAGCCGGGCTGGCACGTCTACTGGCGCAACCCGGGCGATTCCGGCCTGCCGCCGGAGATCGCCTGGACGCTGCCGGCGGGCTTCTCGGCGGGATCCGTCGCGTGGCCGGCGCCGGAGCGGATCCCGGTCGGCGACCTGATGAATTTCGGCTACGAGGGCGAGGTGCTGCTGACGGTGCCGGTCACCGCGCCGGAGACGCTCGGGCCCGGGCCCGTGCCGCTCAGGGCCAAGGTCTCCTATCTCGTCTGCGAGCGCGAATGCGTGCCGGGCGAGGCGTCGCTGTCGCTGAGCCTGCCGGTGGCGCCCGCCGGCACCAGCCCGCGGCCCGATCCCCGCGCGGCGGCCCTGTTCGCGCAGGGCCGGGAGCGCCTGCCGGTGCCCGCGCCCTGGCCGGTCCGGATGCGGCAGGACGGCGCGACCCCGGTGCTCGACATCGACGCGCCGGGGCTGAAGGCCCGCGACCTCGCGTTCTTCCCCTATTCCGAGACCGCCCTGGAGCACGCCGCCGTCCAGGTCGCGACGAGCGACGCGACCGGCCTGCACCTGCGGCTCCAGCGCAGCAGCCAGGCCGACGCCCCGGCGCCCCGGGCCGACGGCGTGCTGACCTTCACGGAGGAGACCGGATCCGGCCCGGTGCGCCGCGCCTACGCGCTCGGCGAGGCGGCGCCGACGCCCGCGACGACGGCCCCCTCCGCGCCCGTCGCCACCGCCAGCGCGCCGCCGGAGGCCGAGGGCCTGTGGCAGGCGGCTTTCCTCGCCTTCCTGGGCGGGCTCCTCCTCAACCTGATGCCCTGCGTCTTCCCGGTCCTGTCGATCAAGGTCCTGAGCCTGGTGCGCCATTCCGGCGAGAGCCCGGGCCGGGTGCGGCTGCACGGCCTCGCCTACGCGGCCGGCGTGCTGGCGACGTTCCTGAGCCTCGCCGGCCTGCTGATCGCGCTGCGGGCCGGCGGCGCGCAGATCGGCTGGGGCTTCCAGCTGCAATCGCCCCTGGTGGTGGCCGGCCTCGCCTACGGGCTGTTCGCCATGGGCCTCAGCCTGTCGGGGGTCTGGCACCTCGGCGGCCGGGCGGCGTCGCTCGGCGACGGCCTCACCCGGCGGGCCGGGCTCGAGGGCTCGTTCTTCACCGGCGTGCTCGCCACGATCGTCGCCACGCCCTGCACCGCGCCCTTCATGGGGGCGGCGGTCGGCTACGGGCTGACGCAGGGGGCTCCGGTCGCGCTCGCGGTCTTCGCGGCGCTCGGCCTCGGGCTCGCCCTGCCCTTCGCCCTGCTGGCGGCCTGGCCGGCCGGCTTGCGGCGCCTGCCGCGGCCCGGCGCCTGGATGGAGACCCTCAAGGGCGTCCTCGCCTTCCCGCTCTACCTCACGGTGGCGTGGCTGGTCTGGGTGCTGAGCCGGCAGGTCGGGCCGACCGGGCTGATGGCCGGGCTCACCGGCCTCGTGCTGGTGGCGTTCTGCGCCTGGACGAGCGAGCGCGGGCGGATGGCGGGCGCGGTCGCCCGGCGCGCCGCGCAGGCCGCGACGCTCGTCGGCCTCCTCGGCGTCGCCGGCCTCCTCGCCGTGCTCGACCGGGACCGCGCCGGCCCGGTCGCGGTGGCGGCCGCGGACGGGGTCGAGCCGTTCAGCCGGGCCCGGCTCGACGCGCTCCTGGCCGAGCGCCGGCCGGTCTTCGTCAACATGACGGCGGCGTGGTGCATCACCTGCCAGGTCAACGACCGCGCCACCCTGCGGGCGGCCTCGGTGCGCGAGGCCTTCCGGGCCCACGACGTGGCGCAGCTCACCGGCGACTGGACCAACCAGAACCCGGAGATCACCCGGGTGCTCGAGGCCAACGGCCGCTCGGGCGTGCCGCTCTACCTGCTCTACGACGGCCGCGGCGGCGTCGCGGTGCTGCCGCAGATCCTCACCGAGTCGATCGTCCGCGACGCCCTGGCGGCCCTGCCCGCCGGCACCGGGCCGCGGGCGGCCTTGCCGTAACGGTCGCCTCGGTCTCTCGACGGAGCCAACATCCTCCCGGCCTTTCCGAGCCCCCGCAGGCCTTTCAAAGCCGCTAAAGGCCTGCCGAGCCGCCACAGGCCTGCCGAGCCGCCACAGGCCTGCCGAGCCGCCACAGGCCTGCCGAGCCGCCGCAGGCCTGCCATGCGGCGCCGGGGCTGAACCCCGGGCGGCCTCCCGCCTTATGCTGCATCGCAACAGTAAGGACGGCGATGCAGCACACACTCGATCACACCGCCGGCGCCGCGGCGACCGGGCGCGCCGCGGGCCTCGCCCTCCTGGCGCTGGCCGCCGCCTCCTTCGGCATCGGCACCACCGAGTTCGTCATCATGGGGCTCCTGCCCGAGATGGCCTCGGATCTCGGGGTGAGCATCCCGAAGGCGGGTCTCCTCGTCTCCGGCTACGCGCTCAGCGTCACCTTCGGCTCGCCGGTCGTGGCGGTGCTGCTGTCGCGCCTCGACCGGCGCCGGGCGCTTCTCGTGCTGATCGGCCTGTTCATCCTCGGCAACGCGCTCTGCGCGCTCGCGGCCGATTACCGCCTCCTGATGCTCGCCCGCATCGTCACGGCGCTCTGCCACGGCGCCTTCTTCGGCCTCGGCTCGGTGGTGGCGGCGGACCTCGTCCCCGCGCACCGCAAGGCGAGCGCCATCGCGATCATGTTCACCGGGCTCACCCTCGCCAACGTGCTCGGCGTGCCGTTCGGCACCGCGCTCGGCCACGCGCTGGGCTGGCGGGCGACGTTCTGGGCCGTGGTCGGCATCGGCTTCGTCGCCGCCGCGGCGCTCCTCGCCTGGCTGCCGCGGCGCCTGGCCCACGAATCCGGCAGCCTGCTGTCGGAGATGCGAGCCTTGCGCCGGACCCAGGTGGTGCTCGCCATGCTGCTCAGCGTGCTGGCCTCGGCGAGCCTGTTCAGCGTCTTCACCTACGTCGCGCCGATGCTCGCCGCGACCGCGGGCGCGAGCCCGTCGGCGATCACCGGCGTGCTGCTGCTGTTCGGCGTCGGGCTGACGCTCGGCAACGTGCTCGGCGGGCGCCTCGGCGACTGGCGGCTGATGCCCTCGGTGATCGGCCTGGGCCTCGCCCTCGTCGCGGTGCTGCTGGCCCTCGTGCCGGCGAGTTCTTCACTGATGCCCGCCACCGCGCTGATCGGCCTGTGGGGCATCCTCGCCTTCGCCCTGGTGGCGCCGCTGCAGATGCGGGTGCTCACCGCGGCCGACGGCGCCCGCAACCTCGCCTCGACGGTGAACCAGGGTGCCTTCAACCTCGGCAACGCCCTCGGCGCCTGGCTCGGCGGCGTCGCCATCACGGCGGGGGTGGGCTACGGCCACCTGCCGCTGATCGGCGCCGGGCTGGCGCTGGCGGTGGCCCTCGTCGGCGTGGTGGCGCACCGGACGGATCGCTGAGGGGCGGCCGGCACCCCGCCCGTCACCGGGCCCGCGGCGGGATCTCGACCTGCTCGATCGAGGTCGGGGTGTCGCGCGCCCGGGACGGCGCGACGGGGGGCGCCTGCGGCCTGCCGCGCGCCCGCCTGCTCTTGGCGCGCCGTCCGGACGGCTTGCCCGTGCTCTCCTCCGCGGCGGTCCCGGGCAGCGCGCCGTCCGCGGGCGTCGCCGGGGGCGGCGCCTCGATCACGGCCGGAGGCGGCGTACCCGTGCCCTCGAACCGCAGGATGCAGTTGCGCAGCTCGATCGGGTCCTTGAGGAACGTGCAATCGTTGACGTTGCCGCTCGACCCTGCGCCCTGCGCCAGGGCGGCCGTGCCCAGCGTCAGATGAATCAAGACCGACCAAGACGGGACTGCTCTCATCGTGTCGCCTCCGACCATGTCCGGCCCGTCTTAACCTGTTCTCCACGCGGCACGACTATCGTTCGTCCGATCGAGGCGGCGAACGCGAGGTGGGGCGCATGGTCAGGACCGGATCTCTCGGCGCAGTCCTGCTGGCCGTCGCCGCCTTGGGATTCTCCTGTCCTTCGCGGGCACAGGAGGTCTGGATCGCGCAGGTCGCGCCCGGAGCGGTTCGAACCGGCATGGGCTCCGACAGGGGCGCCCTCGGGTCCGGCGGACAGGGCCCGCGGCTCCTCGCCGGCGGAATCACCGGCTTGCCGGGCGGCGAACCGGCGGCCGCGGCGGGTCTCGGCCGGAGCGGGACGAGCGACCTGCTCCTCGCTCCCCCGGCGGGCGACGTCGGCCGGCCCGGCCTCCCGCAGGCCGGCACGCGCAACGCGATCGGCCTCGTCCAGGACGGCTTTCGCAACGAGGCGGCCCTGATCCAGGGCGGCTTCGGCAATCACCTGACGGTGGCGCAGTCGGGCGACGGGCTCGCGGTCTCCGTCCATCAAGCCGGATCCGGCAACACGGTCACGCTGCAGCAGAGCGGAATCCTGGGGATGATCCAGGCGGTGCAGCTCGGGCAGGGCAACCAGCTCGGCGCGATCCAGGGCGGGACCGGGCACCGGCTGACGGTCGTGCAGCGCTGAGCCGCCGGCCGCCGCGCGGGATCGCCGGACGCATCCTCCGACGAAGCGGACGCCGGTTCGCCGCAGACGATGCGGCACCATCGAACGCCTGGAGGAGCGTCCGAAGGCAGCGCGATCGCGCGCTGCTCTAGTACGACGCGGCAACGATGCAGCCCATCCTGGCGCACAGGTCCCGCTCCCCCGAGACCGGCCGGCGTGCGGCGCTCGCGACGGCGGGAGCGCGCGGATGCGCCGTCGCCGCGAGAGGCCTCGGGGAGGGCTTCGGGGTGGCGGCCTCGAACAGGCCGCTTCCGGGTCGCCAGCCCTCCTCCCGCGAACGATCGAAGGTCCCGGCCGCGGCCGGCCAGGCGAAGCCGATCCGGTCGAAGGTCGCGGCGCCGCGCGCGATCCACTCGGAGGCCTGCCGGCCGGTGATGGTGAGGACGTAGTTCTGCGTCTCGAGCGGCAGGGCGGAGCGGCCGGCCAGCCACGCCCGCACCCGCGCCTCGCCGGCATTGTAGGCGGCGGCCGCGAGGCCCTCGTTGCCCAGGCGCTGGCGCAGGGCGGCCAGGTGCTCGGCGGATTTCGGCAGGGCCTTCCTCGGATCGAAGGGATCGTCGAGGCCGACCATCAGGGCGGTCGCCGGCATGAACTGGGCGATGCCCTGGGCGCCGGCCGCGCTCACGGCGTTCGGGTTGTAGCCGCTCTCCTGCCGGATGAGGCGCTTGAAGAACTCGGCATCCAGGCCGTGCCGCGTGGCCGCGCTCTCCGCCAGGGCGACGAATTCCCGGCGCATCGCCGGCACGACCGGCGGGCGCATCGGCGCCATGCGGATGAAGAGCGGCAGCGGCGCCGACGTCATCGCGCCGGTCACGCGCCCGGTCATCTGCGCGAGGATCGCATCTTCCGCTTGGGCCGAGGGCGAGGCGGGGCCGGTTGCGGCGGCCGAACCTGCCGAGAACGCGGCAATGATTGCGAGAACGACGACACGCACGACCGACAATCCGCCCCCATCACCGCGCTTTTCGCGCAATTCATGCCACTCTAGCGTCTGGCGGCCGCCTGTCTGTAGCCTGGCGAACACGCCGCAAGGCTTTCTGTCTTCAACGCATCGGGACCACGTCGCGGCCGCAGGGAGGGCCGATACAAGGCTGTGACTTGCCTGAGGCCAGTGTAGCGGCGTATTCGACCGGGCGGGACCGCATCGGTCCCGCCGCGCGCGGCACCTGCCGGCTCGTCTCCTCAGGGTTTCGGCGGCCTCGCTCCGGCGGGAATCTGGCGGACGTCGACCAGGCTCGGCTCGCCGATCGCCCGCAGGTTGATCGAGGCCGGCTGGGGGGCACTCGAATTCGCGGCGGGCGGCGCCGGGTTCGGCGCGGCGGCCTGCGGGCCCGGCGCCGCCGGCTTCGCGGCTGGGGTGGCCGCTGGGGTGGCGGCCGGTGCGGCGGCCGGCGCCCGCGGGGCCGGCGCGGCGGCGGCGACCGGAACCGCGCTGCGCTTGCCGAGCACGCCGATCCGGACCCGCACGTAGGCGACCTGACGGGTTCCGGCGTCGAAGCCGCACTCGTAGATCGCGCGGAGCCACTCCTTCTGGGGCGACAGGAAGCGGATCGAGTCGCCGCGGTAGCGCACGACGGTCGAGCTCGCCTGCTCGGGCGTGTCGGCCTCCTGGAAGATGCTGCCGTAGGGCCGCAGCAGCCACTCGTAGTCGCCCGGGGCTTCCGCCTCGATCCGCGGCGCGCAGGCCTGCACGGCGCGGTCGGCATTCGCCCGGACGCAGCCGGCGTCGCAGGCCGGATTGGCCGGGGTCGCGGGAGCGGGGCCCGCCGCGGGAGACGGTGCCGCCGTGCTCGGCGGCGCGCCCGCAGCGGGAGCCTGCGCGAGGGCGCCGGATGCGGCTGCTGCGGCCAGCCACAGGCCGGCGCCGGCAATCACCGTTCGAGCGATCGGAAAGGTCAAGCGAGGCATGGCGTCCTGAGATCCACCTGTGCTCTGTGTGATCAAGGCACCTTAATGAAAGATGGGCGCCGGCGCGTTCAGATTCGGGACGCTCCGACGACGCGGAGATCAGCACAGGATCGGGCGCGACCTTCGAAATCCTTCACCGAGACGCCGAGGATCCACCTGTCGTCGCTTGCGAGGCGGGCGGGAGCGAGTTCGGTCTCGAAGGGCAGAAAAGGGTGTCGCCGCGAGGAACGCCCTGGGGCACGATCCCGGGCACCGCCCGCGGGGCGACGAGGACCGGAGGGCGGCGCGGGCCGTCCTCCGGTCGAGTTGGATCAGCGGTTCTGGCGGATCGTGGCGAGGTTGCCAGAGCCGGCCTGGACGACGTTGGCGATGTTGCCGTTCTGCCCCTGGCTCACATACGCCTGGTTGGAGGTGCCAGACTGCAATCCAGTGTAGGAGTTGTTATAGCCGTTCTGGTCGATGGACGCGTACTGGCCGCTGCCATTCTGGGTCGAGTCCACGATCAACCCGGTGCCAACCTGCAAGGCGATTAACTGATGGTTGTCGCCGGACTGCCGGTTGGTGACGTTGTTGGAGTTGCCGATCTGCGTAATGTACCCAAAATTGTTGTTGCCATCCTGCCTGCTCAGAATGGAATTTGCATAGCCATCCTGGTAGCCGTACAGATAGTTGCCTGAGCCGGAGAGCTGGCTGGCATCTACCTTGTTGGCAGTGAGATCATCGTAGCCGATGCCAGCCTGGAAGATCGAGATGGTATTGCTGGCCACCTCCTGCGAGGTTGTCGCCTGGTTCCACTGACCGCTCTGGTTCACGAACAGATCGAGTGCCGAGCCGGACTGCGTCGCGTTGACCGTCGAGGCTGTCGTGCTGCGGCCGACGTACCCGTCGCCCTGACGGATATCAGCCAAGTTGAACACGTTGCCGAGATTCGTCTGCTGGACGGCGGCCGTATTCCCTGATCCGCCATTCTGAATGAAGTACGCGTAGTTGTTGCCGGAACTAGTCGCCAGCTGCTCCAGGCTGATGCGCGACGCGGTGCTGTTCTGGCGGGAGATGACGCCATTTGCGCCTGAAGCGTCACGGGAATCCTGTTTGATGGCCAACTGATCGCCCGTGCCTTCCTGACGGACGTAATCCCAACGTGCGACGTCGCCCGCGGCACCGCCATGATTGTTGCCGCCGCCGAAGGGGCTTTGGAAGCCCGTCCCGCCATACGGACCTAAATTGTTCGCGCCATTGGAGCTGCCGGCCGTGAGATTGCCGTTGTTATTGCCGAACTGGCTGTAACGAACGCCGTTGCCAGAGCCGCTCTGATCGATGCGAAGGGTATTAGCAGATCCGTTCTGAGCGCCGTCCAGAACCTGTTGCGCCGTGTTGTAATCCGTCGCGCCGACGACGTTGTTCGCGCCACTCTGCCGGACAACGAGGCTGTTGCCGCTCCCGCCTCTCTGATCGACCCGCTGGCCATCGCTGAATCCCACGAAGCCGCCCGAGCCGGACTGCGTGATGTCCATCACGTTGTTGCTGTCCCGCTGGCTGGTGAAAGCGGTGTTCGACTGAGCGAAAGCTGAAGTCGCAAGAACGAGCGTCGCCGTGCCCGCGGCAAGCGCGAGAAGATGCTTTTTCATTGTTCAATCCCCGTAAGCTGGCGAGAAAGCGCTCGGCTGTCCGCCTTGTCGAACGTCTGACGCGGCGTGGCCGCCTCCCCTTGTCAGCGCGAGGGCCGGCGTCTTGGCGCCGGGCCGCTTGGCTTAACGATTTATTTACTAGTCGATCCGGAACGCGCTTCGCATCATTCGTTCGAATGAAGCGCCGATAAATCAACAGTTCGGAAAAGTGCTGAGCCAGGATCCCGGTGCCGAAGGGTGGTGAAGCACCAATGCTGATTCCGTTTGACAAATCGGTCTGGCGAGGTAATTCGGGTAACGAGTCATCGCCTTCTTGGATGAAGGGTTAATGGAGTCGTCACGCAGTTGTAGGACTGTTTCTGATCTCGAAGGGTGGTGGCGTAATTGTCGTTAGGCCTTGGCGTATCGCTCCAAGGACATCGGTCTGATCAGGCGTGGCACGCCATCGACCCGAGGAGCGGAAACGACGCCGGACACCGAAGTTGCCGATCCGCACACGGCGCAAGGTTGGGGGGAGTAAACTTGCGACACAGCTTTGCTGACGTGGATGCCGGGTCGGCGAGCCCCGTTCCTCCGCACTCCTGCGTGCCGGCGCCGGCACGCCGTCCGGATGGTCCCGGCCCGCTCCCGGACGGTGCGGCCTGGCGCAGCTCCCTCGACGACCATCCGCTCGCCTGGGGCAAGATGAAGACCGGTTTCTCCGAAGCGGCATCGTTCCCGGACGGGCTCGCCGCCTCGCTCCTCGACGTCCTCGACCGCACGCCGTGCGGCGTCCTCGTCCTCGGTTCCTCCGGCGACGTCCTGGGCGCCAACCGGAACGCCGACCGCATGCTGGACCTCGCGGCCGGGGCCGACCACCGGGCGCGCCGGGACGCCCTCCGGGCGCTCCTCGCGGCGGCGAGGGCGAAGCTGGATCCGAACGACGCGCTGTTCGTGACGATCCGGCGCGAGCCGCGCCCGCCCCTGGTCCTGCACGCGACCCCGGTCGAGGCCGGTGGGTCACCCCACACGGTGCTCGTCCTCGTCGAGCTGGCCCACCCGCCGCAACCCGACGCCAAGGTCCTTCGCCGCCTGTTCGACCTGACGCCCGCGGAGACGCGGCTCGCCCAGGCGATCGGCTGCGGGCAGACCCTGGCGGAGGTCTCGCGCGCGACGGGCCTGAGCCACGCGACGCTGCGCACCCAGCTCGCGTCGATCTTCGTGAAGACCCAGACCAGGCGCCAGGCCGAGCTCGTCGCGCTCCTCGCGAAGGCGGCGATCCTGTCATGACGGGGGCGGCGCGATCCCGCGGGGGAGCGGCATGGCCGCGCCCCCTCGCCGGCCTGATCGCCGCGGGAGCCATCTGGATGTCCGGGGGAGCAGCAATGACGAAGGCCGACGAGGGCGATCGCAGCGCGGTAACGTGCGCGATCACCGAGGAGCGCGACGGACCCGTCGTGACGATCCGGGGCTGGGCCGAGGCGAGTGCCGCCCTCGCCGGACGCTACCGGCTGCGGGTGCGCAAGACCGGAGCCGCCGGATCCTCGGACATCGCGCAGGCGGGCGAGTTCCGCGCCGAGCCGCGTCGTCCCGTGAGCGTCGGGCAGGCCGGCCTCGGCCTGGAGCAGGGCGCGCGCTACGACGCCGTCCTCACCCTCGACGTACTCGGCCGCACCATCGAATGCCGGTCCTCGGGACCGGCGGCGACCCCGCTGTGAGGATCACGACCATGCGCGCGTACCGGCTTCTCTTGGCGCTCGGCCTCCCGGCGCTCGGCCTCCCGGCGCTCGGCCTCCCGGCGCTCGGCCTCGTGGCGGCCGCCCTCGCCCGGCCCGCCGCGGCCCAGCAGGGCGGCGTCTACATCAACCAGGTCGACCGCGCGGTCGCCTCGCCCGACCGGCGGTCGGTCACGGCGCAGACCGTCGAGCAGAGCCTCCTCGACGCGGCCGCCGGCAATGCCGCGGGCCGGGGTGCCGGGACGGCGGGCTCCGCGGGCGCGTCGAGCGCAGGCCTGTTCGGCGGCGCGCCCGCCCCGGGTGCGGCCCCGGCCGGGTCGAGCGGCAACACGGCCGTCCTGAATCAGTTCGGCGCGGGCAACACGGGCACCATCAGCCAGACGGGGCAGGGAAACGCCGCGGTCGCGACGATCTACGGCGGATCGAACGCCACCTCGCAGGTCCAGACGGGTAACGGCAGCGCGTCGAACCTGACGCTGTACGGAACCGGCAACACGGTCGGCACCACCCAGACCGGCGACAACAACAGCTCCACGCTGAACGTCAGCGGGCAGCGCAACGTCGTCACGAACACCCAGACCGGCAACAACCTGAACTACGGGCTGACGGTGGTGGGGCGCGACGCGAACATCTCGGTCGTCCAGACGAATTCCGGCGCGGCGGCCGCGCCCGTCATCGTCCCGCCGGGCGCGACGCCGCTGCCGGTCGCCCCGCGGCGCTGACCGCGAGGGCGCGCCGCGGGAGTGACGGCTCCGTCCCCACGGAGCGATGCCCCGCGCGCATGCGCGAATCCGCCTGGGTCGATGGAGAAGCGCTGACAGGTATGGGTCCGCCGGACGCGATGTGACAACGAAGCCACAGCCGGTCGCGTTCCGCGCGATGACAATACAGGGGGCGAGCGGAACAGTTGGCAAAGGGCTTGTCCCCTGACAATATTTGTTAGTGCCGGGCCGTCGGGGCAGCGAGCGTGTTGGAGGCCTCGTGAACTGTTTCTCAAGCGTCGCCGCCGCATCCGGTCTCGTGTTGAGTGTCGTCGCGGCCGCGGGCTCGCCGTTGACGTACCAGCCCAATAATCCGTCTTTCGGCGGATCTCCACTGAACGGGACTTGGCTTCTACAGCAGGGGACGTCGCAGAACGTGTTCGTGCGGCAGGAGCAGCAGCGCGCCGCGATGGCGCAGGCGATCCAGCAGGCGCAGCAATCCCAGACCTCGACGTCGCAGGCCAACAACTTCGCGGCGATCATCAACGCCCGGCTCCTGGCGGCGGTCGCCGATCGCATCACGACCGCGATCTTCGGGCAGAACGCGCAGCAGAGCGGGACCTTCGTGGTCCAGGGAACGACGATCACGTTCCAGCAGGTCGGCGCCAACGTGCAGATCACCGTCAACGACGGGACCAGCACGTCGACCGTAACGGTGCCCCTCGGCTTCTAGAGCCTTTTTCGCCCTTCCCCGCGCAGCAACTCTCCGGTGACCGGGCCGGCATCGGCCGAACGGCCGCCGGCGAACGGCTGAGACATGACATCCCAGATCGCACGCATCCTCGCCCTCCTCTGCTCGCCCCTCGCCCTGGCAGGGTGCCAGACGGTCGCCGGAGAACGGGAAATCCTGGCCGAGGCGCCCCAGGTGACACCCTCCTCCCCGACGGGAATCGGGCTCGAATCCCTCCCGCCGCCCCAGCGGCCGATCGACGTCGCGCTCTACGCGTTTCCCGACCTGACCGGCCAGAACAAGCCGAGCGACAACTTCGCCGAGTACTCGCGCGCGGTGACGCAGGGCGGCTCGGCCTTCGTGGTCGACGCCCTGCGCCGCGCCGGCGGGGGCAGGTGGTTCAACGTCGTCGAGCGCGGCGGCCTCCAGGCGCTGCTCCAGGAGCGGCAGCTCATCCGCGCGACCCGGGTCGAGTACCAGGGGGCGAGCGCGGCCCCGCTCCCGCCGCTGCGCTTCGCCGGGCTGATCCTCGAGGGCGGGATCCTGGCCTACGACGCGAACACGGTGACGGGCGGGTTCGGCGCGCGCTACCTCGGGATCGGCGCGGACACGAAGTACCGGCGCGACGCCGTGACCGTCGCGCTGCGCCTCGTCTCGGTGCAGAGCGGCCAGGTCCTGCTCAGCGTCACCACCACCAAGACGATCTACTCCGTCCTGGTCGACGGCAGCACCTACAAGTTCATCGCGATCGACAAGATCCTGGAGGCGGAGGCCGGCTTCTCGCGCAACGAGCCGACCCAGCTCGCGGTCCGCGAGGCGATCGAGCTCGGCGTCTACGCCCTGATCATGGAGGGGGCCGAGAAGGGATTGTGGAAGTTCAGGACCGGTCTCGCCGCCGCGGAGCACGTGAAGCGGTACAAATCGTCGAAGCCCCTGAAGGTGAAGGCGGAGATCCCGTCCGATTCCGACCGGCGGCAGGCCCTCGCGGAGGCCGAGGCCGCGGCGCCGAGCCCGGAGGCGGCGAGCATGATGCTCGCCGCGCTGCCCCCGCCGGCCCCGCCCCGCGCCGACGCCAAGCCGCAGCCGGTGTCGCCATGACGCGCGCGATCGCTCGCCGCCCGGCCGGGATGCGGCGCTCCTGCGCTCCGCTGGCGCTGCTTGCCCTCTCCGCACTGCTCGCCGGATGCCTGTCGGTCCGCGAGCCCGGGGACGGCGTGACCCTCGTGCGGGACCTCGCGGCCGTCAGAGGCTGCCGCTTCGTGGCGACCCTCGGGCGCCCCGCCCGCCTCGTCGCCGCCGCGAGGGTCGAGGCCTACGAGGCGCTTCTCGTCGACCTCCGCCGCCGGACCGCCGCGACCGGCGGTACCCACCTCTACCTCCTCAACGACGCGGCCGGCTGGGGCGCGGCCGAGGCGATCGGCACGGTGTATCGCTGCGTCGATTGATGCCCCAGCGCCTTCGAACGGATCCGTTCGAAGGCGCCGGCTGAGCCCGAACGGGCGTCGGCGCTGGTGCGCCGGACCCCTCGGCATCGACGGGTCGATGCCGAGGCGCGAGGGTATGAGCGGGTCCGGCGGGTGACCCGAGCGCGGCCAGGACTCCGTGGCGGTGACCGCCGGCGGCTGATCCGGGTCGGGCCCTGACCTGCGCCTGGACCTCTGGGTCACCTCCCCGCCGTTCGCCGCCCGACGCCCGGGACGTGGCGCCCCACGGCGGTGCGGGACCGCGCTATGGTCGCGCCGGCGATCTTGGAGAGGGCCTGTCGGGGAGAACCATGGCGCACGCATCCTCCGGCCGTCGCGGGCGGCGGGTCTTCCTCGTCGGCGCCACGGGCACCATCGGCCGCGCAACCGCGCGGGCCCTCGTGGCGCGCGGTCACGACGTGGTCTGCTTCGTCAGGTCCCGGCCCGGCCTGCCGACCGGGTCGGATGCCGCCGCACCCCTCGGGCTTCCCGCGGGCGCCGCCGTCCGGTTCGGCGACGTGACCGATCCGACCTCGCTGGCGCGCGACGGCCTGCGCGGCGAGCGCTTCGACACCCTGGTCACGTGCCTCGCCTCGCGCACCGGGCGTCCCCGCGACGCCTGGGCGATCGACCACGACGCGCATCTGGTGGTGCTGGCCGCGGCCAGGGCGTCCGGCATCGGGCACATGGTCCTGCTCTCGGCGATCTGCGTCCAGAAGCCGCTGCTCGCGTTCCAGCGGGCCAAGCTGGCCTTCGAGCGTGCGCTGATCGCCTCGGGGATCGACTACACGATCGTCAGGCCCACGGCGTTCTTCAAGTCGCTCTCCGGGCAGGTCGAGGGCGTCCGGCGGGGCAGGCCCTGGCTGCTGTTCGGCGACGGCGCGCTCACGGCCTGCAAGCCGATCAGCGACGACGATCTGGCCCGCTACCTCGCCGCGTGCACCGAGGAGCGCGAGCGGCGCAACCGCGTTCTCCCGATCGGCGGACCGGGCGAGGCGATCACGCCCCGGCAGCAGGGCGAGGCATTGTTCGCCCTGCTCGGCCGCCCCCCGCGCTTTCGGCATGTGCCGGTGGGTCTTCTGGATGCCGTGGTCTGGGGGCTGTCCACGTCCGGCCGCGTGGTTCCCTCGCTGGCCGACAAGGCCGAGCTCGCGCGGATCGGGCGCTACTACGCCACGGAATCGATGCTCGTTCTGGACCCCGCCTCGGGCCGGTACGACGCGGCGGCGACGCCCGGCACCGGGTCCGAGACGCTGTTCGACTACTACGCGCGCCTGCTCCGGGGCGAGGCCGAGGCCGAGCGCGGCGACCACGCCGTCTTCTGATCGCGAAACCCCAAGGCCAGGGCTGCCGCCTCTCGCTCCGGTCATGGATGCGCTTCGCGTCGCGACCGTGGCCAAACGATCCCTGCTCGAGCCAAGTGATCCCTGCTCGAGCGAAGGAAGCGGAGGTCGAGGGCGCGCGCCGTGCGGCGGCGTCGAGGTCGCCGGCCGCCCAGGCGCCGGAACTGCGCCCTGATGTCGCTCGTCTTCCTGCGCGTTCCGGCCCAGGCCGCCTGCACCAGGGCCGTCTTGAGCCAGGGCGTGCCCTTGCGCAGCCGTGTCGAGCGGCGCTTGCCCGCGCTCTCGTCGCTCCCCGGGCATAGGCCTGCCCAGGAGATCAGGTGGCCGGCGGTCGGGAAGCGGCTCATGTCGGGGCCGATCTCGGAGAGGATCACCTGCGCGGTGAGGTCACCGATGCCCGGGATCGTCACCTGCACCTTCACCGCTTCCCCGAAAGGGCCGAGGTCGCTCTCCACGTTGCGCGTCGATCTCCCCGATCGCCCGTCCTGATCCGTCGTACTGGCGCGGATGGACACCGAGCAGGGAGCGGTGGTGATCGCCGATCCGGCCCGTCAGCGCGGCACGGATCGCCTCGGGCGGCGCCCTCACCCGCGGACTGACCGGCGCCCTGCAGCCCGGCCGGATCGCGCTCCCCCTCGACCAGCGCGTCGAGGACGGCGCGGCCGGACTGGCCCATGATGTCGGTGAGCACCGAGGCGAGCTTGAGGTTGGCGGCCTCGAGGGACTTCTGGACGTGGCTGGCCTGTTCGCCGACCAGCCAGCGGAGCCGGGATCAGGCGGCTTTGGCAGGCAGGCGGAAGAGGTCGATGAAGGACCGCGCCAGATCGACATCGCCCGCGACGGCGAGGGTGCCGCCCGCGCCGTCCCTGGCGAGGGGCGCCTTGCCGTAGATCGTCCGGCGCATCGCCATCGTGTCGCCGGTGAAGGCGAGGTCGGGTCCCTCCACGGCGCCCCGGCTCACGAGGATCTCACCGCCGGCCACCCGCGCGACGAAGTCCTCGCCGGGGAAGTGGAAGGCGACCGACACCGGCAACGCCATCGCCCGCGCGGGGTCGACCAGGGCCTGGAGCGACATCATCGCGGAGGCACCCGACATGAAGAGGCTCACGTCGTGCCGTGGCGAGCGGGCGGCCCAGCGGCCCAGGCCGCGCATCAGCGGCGCGGCCTCGCGGCCCCACTCCGTCAGGTCGTAGACCTGGACGTTCGCCGGAGAGGGCAGGTGGTAGCGCCGGGCGATGCCCACCTCCTCCAGGCTCTCCAGGCGCTGCGTCAGGACGTTGGCGCTGATGCCCGGAAGGTTCGCCTTGATCTCGCCGAAGCGCCGGGGACCGAAGACCAGCTCGCGCATGATCAGGAGCGACCAGCGCTCCCCGATGAATTCCAGCGCGAGGGCGGTGCCGCAGGCATCGTCGTAACGGCGCTCTCGTGCCCGCGATCCCGCTTCAGTTATTTTTTCTGACTCCATAGTTGCTTTCTATAACCGACGATGCCAGCCTGGGACAAGCGGTGCCGCGACGCGGCGGACGCGCATGGTGTCACGGAGGAGGTCCGATGCCGACCGTCGAGGGAACGCCCATCTGGTTCGAGCTGAACGCGACCGACCAGGACGCCGCGCAAGCCTTCTACGAGGCCGTCGCCGGCTGGCATGTCGCGCCGTCCCCCATGCCCGAGCACGGCGGCTACCGGATCGCCGAGGCGGACGGGACGCCCGTCGCCGGCATCCGCGGGTCGATCCCCGGGGCACCCGGCCTCCCCGGCTGGGCCATCTACCTCGCGACCGGGGACGTCGATGCCTTGGCCTCCCGGGTCGTCGAACTCGGCGGGCAGGTCCCGTTCGGGCCCGTCGACATCCCCCATGTCGGCCGCTTCGCGATGGCGCGCGATCCGCAGGGCGTGATGTTCGCCATGATGACGCCCGCCAGGCCCGGCGAGAGCCGTGCCTTCGGCCCCGTTCCCCTGGGGACGGAGCGGACCCTCGGCCACGGCGTCTGGATCGAGCTCGCCACCCCCGATCCCGAGGCGGCGATCGCGTTCTACGGCGCGCTGTTCGGCTGGGAGAAGCTCGGGGCGATGCCGATGGGGGGTATGGGCGAGTACGCCTTCATCGGCCGGGGAGACCTGCGCCCGGGCGCGGTGATGCCGAGCGCCGCCACCGGCGCGCCGGCGCGGTGGAACTGGTACGTCCACGTGGCCGACATCGACGTCGCGGTCGCGACGGTCCGGGAGAGGGGCGGCACGGTGCTCCAGGGACCCGACCCGATCCCCGGCGGCAGCCACTCGGCCACCGTCGCCGATCCGGCGGGCAACCGGCTCGGCCTCGCCGGTCCGCGTCGGGCGGCGTGACGGGAGACGGACGATGACGAGCGAGAAGCTGACGACCTGCCTGTGGTTCGACCACGGCGAGGCCCGCAGGGCCGCGGAGTTCTATGCCGGGACCTTTCCGGACAGCCATGTCGGCGCCCCCATGGAGGCGCCGTCGGATTTCCCCGGCGGATCCGCGGGCGCCGAGCTGACGGTGAAGTTCACCGTCCTCGGCCGCCCGTTCGTCGGCCTGAACGGCGGCCCCGCCTTCAGGGCGAACCAGGCGGTCAGCTTCATGGTGCTGACCGAGGATCAGGCGGAGACCGACCGCTACTGGAACGCCATCGTGGACGGCGGCGGCGCCGAGAGCCAGTGCGGCTGGTGCACCGACCGGTGGGGTTTCTCCTGGCAGATCACGCCCCGGGCGCTGCTGCGCGCCAACGGCCATCCCGACAAGGCCGCCGCCCGGCGCGCGTTCGAGGCGATGATGACCATGCGCAAGATCGACATCGCCCGGATCGAGGCCGCCGTCAGGGGGGATTCCGTCCATGCGTAGGATCACCGGATCCCTGTTCCAGTCGCTCGACGGCGTGATCCAGGCCCCGGGTGGCCCGGAGGAGGATCAGACCGGGTTCACTCATGGTGGGTGGACCTTCCCGTACTTCGACACCGCGCTGGGCGGGGCGATGGGGAGGCTGTTCGAGGCGGAGTACGAGCTGCTGCTCGGGCGCCGGACCTACGAGATCTTCGCCGCCTACTGGCCGCATAACGGGGATCAGCCGATCGGAGCGGCCTTCAATGCCGTGCGCAAGCACGTCGTGACCTCGTCCGACCGGGCGCTCGGCTGGACCAACAGCCAGCGTCTCGTCGGCGACCCCGTCGCGGCGGTCACCGGCCTGAAGGAGAGCGACGGTCCCGATCTCCTCATCCAGGGAAGCAGCATGCTCTACCCGGCGCTGCTCGCGGCGGGCCTCATCGACCGGATCGTGCTGATCACCTTTCCGGTCATGCTCGGTCGCGGCAAGCGCTGGCACGCGGACGATCCGTCGGCGGCCCGTGCGTGGCGGCTGGTCGAGCAGGCCCACTCGCCCAAGGGCGTCCACTTCGCGGCGCTCGAGCGGGATGGGGCGATCGAGACCGGCAGCTTCGCCACCAGGCCGCCGAGCGAGGACGAACGGTCCCTTCGCACGCGCCAAGCGGCCGGTCGTTGGTAGGAGGTCGGCCCGAGGCGGCGTCGCCGACCAGGGCGCTTGATCGGCGTTCAGGCCGTCGGGCAGGGTCGGCGTCTCCGTCGCCCGGTGGCTGCCCGGAACGATGTGCAGGTCGGGGCTGAAATGCCGCCGAGACCGCCGGGGGGCAGGCACGAGGTCGCCGATGATCCCGCGCGTGCCTTCGGCGACGGTTTCCTCGACCACAACGGTCGGAATGGGGGCGGCCGCCGATACACCGTTCCGTCCCGCCGCCGTCCCGCTGGTCGTGTCGGTGCCCTCGACGCCGAAGAACCGGCCGCCGGACCGGATTATCGCGTCGTCGGTGCAGCGCCGGCCGATCTCAGGGCGTAACAGCGTCGATGACCTTGGCGGTGGGGCGCCCCGCCCTCGGCGTCCCGGGCGCGAGACCGCCCGGCCGTGGAGGTCCTAGTCGCTGGCGGTGAGGACACCGGCCCCGGCGCGCTTGGCGCGCCGGTCGGCGATCGACACGGAGCGGCGCCTATGATCGAGCGGGGCGGGTGCGTCACGGATCCGATGCGATCGGGATCAAGGTCGTGCCGGGCCGGGATCCCCTGCCCTTCCTCGGACAGGACGACGCGCGGGCCGCATTGCGTCCGGAATCGTCCGTCGGCACGAGGCCGGTGCGAGCCGCCAGGGTCGCGAGCCGGCGCGGCAAGGCGGCAAGCGGCATGACCATCTCCGTGGCGGCCGTGTCATCGGCCGCGGCCACCATATCCGGACGACCGCAGCGCGGGGTCGTCAGCATCCATCGCACGCCAGCCCCCCGGCGGCGGGGGCGCTCCCCGGGCGGTCAGCGTGCGGCGACGGCGCCCTCAAGGCCGGCCAGGTGCTGGGCGGCCACCGCGGTCGCATCGCGCTCGATGGCGCGGTAGCAGGCGATCAGGCGCTCGCCGAACGGCGTGACGTGAGCACCTCCGCCGCTGCGCCCCCCGACCTGGCCCTCGACGACGGGCTGCGAGAACGAACGGTTGAGCTCGTCGACGAGCACCCAGGCGCGGCGGTACGACATCCCGAGCACCCGGCCGGCGGCCGAGATCGAGCCGTGCTCGGCGATGGCTTCGAGGAGACGGATCTTGCCGGGGCCGACCCGGATCTCGGGGGCGAGGTCGATGCGGATGCTGAGCGAGGACATGGGAGGACCCGAAGCGGCGAAGGTCTGATGCCGATTCCCGACGGTGACTTCCGGAAGCGGTATCACGAGCGCGCGCGGGGGAGCCGACGGCTCCACACGCTCGAGCGACGCCGAAACCCGCGCAGCGAAGCGATCGGGCGGATGTCTCATGCTGCAGCGTCTTCGAACGGAAGCGTTCGAAGACGCTGGCTACGCTTGAACGGGCGCCGGCACCGATGCGCCGGACGCCCTGCCGTCGACCCGCCGGTGGCAAGGCGCGCTGGTATCATACCGCAGCGCCTTGGAACGGGTCCGTTCCAAGGCCCGAGGGTATTATGAGAGCCGTGCCTTTCAAGGTGCCGTGCTCGGCATGAGCTTCGCGAGTGGGCGGGACGTGCGCTGCCCCCTCACCCCCCCTTCACCGCCCCGGCCGTCAGCCCGGCGACGATCTGGCGCTGCGCGAACACCGTCAGCACCAGCACCGGCAGGGTGACGATGAGCGCGGCCGCGGCGAGCGGACCCCAGCTCAGCTGGTCGAACGAGATCATGTTGTAGACCGCGACCGGCAGGGTGCGCGTCTCGCGCCCGGCGAGCACGATGCCGAAGACGAAGTTGTTCCAGGAGAAGATCACCGCCAGGATCATCGCGACCGCGATGCCGGGCTTGGCGATCGGCAGCGCCACGTAGCGGAAGACCTGCCAGCGGCTGGCGCCGTCGATGACCGCCGCCTCCTCCAGTTCGAGCGGCGTGGTCTCGAAGTAGCCGATCATGATCCAGATCACGATCGGCACCGTAACGACGAGGTGGATGATGATCTGCGGCCACAGCGTGCCGAGGAGCCCGAGCCACTGGAACAGCAGGAAGAGTGGGATGAGGTAGGACAGGCCCGGCGTGATGCGGGCGACCAGGATCACCACCGCGGCCTTCGCGGCCTTCATCCGGGCGATGCCGTAGCCCGCCGGCACCCCGACGAGGAGCGCAAGCAGCGTCGCCGTGCCGGTGACCAGGAGGCTGTTGACGAAGTAGGTCGAGAACCGGTTCGATTCGAGGACGTCGAGGTAGTTCTTCCAGGCGAAGCGCTCGGGAATCAGGATCGGCGGGTAGGAGGCGTTGTCGATCTCGTACTTGACCGAGAGCGACAGCATCCAGACGAAGAACAGGATCACCGGCGAGACGATGACCAGGACGGCGAAGAGCAGGGCGGCCTGCTTGACGAGCCAGCGCCAGTTCATGCGACGGCGCCTTGCGTGCGCTTGCGGACCACCAGCAGGGCGGCGGCGAGGGCGATGATGAGCAGGAAGAACACCACGGCGATCGCCGAGCCGTAGCCGACGTCGTAATAGGCGAAGGCGACGCTGTAGAGGTAGATGTTGATTGTCTCCGACGCCGTTCCCGGTCCCCCTTGAGTGATGGCGAAGATGATGTCGAAGCTCTTCACCGCGTCGATCATCCGGATCATCGCGGCGACGAACAGGAAGGGGGCGACCAGCGGCAGGGTGATGTGGCGGAACATCTGCCAGATCGAGGCGCCGTCGATCTGCGCGCTCTCGTAGGGCTCGGTGGGGAGCGCCGCGAGGCCGCCGAGCACGATCAGCATCACGAGCGGCGTCCACTGCCAGGTCTCGACCAGCACCAGGGACGGGATCACCGTGGCGGGGTGGAAGACCCAGAGCTGGGGCGGGATGCCGACCAGCGAGAGCAGGTAGTTCAAGACCCCGAGCTGGGGATGGAACATCATCGTCCAGACGAGCGCGATGGCGACGGGCGTCGCCATCATCGGCAGGATGAACACGCCGCGCAGGAAGCCGCGCAACGGGAACTTCGCGTGGAACACGCAGGCCGCCAGCGTGCCGAGGACGAGCGGCAGCACCACCGAGAGCGCGGTGTAGACCAGCGTCTGCCACACCGCGTCGAGGAAGCGCGGATCGGTGGGCAGCCGCGCGTAGTTCGACAGGCCGACGAAGGCCGGCGCCGCGCCGACCTTCCACTCGTGCAGGCTCATCCACAGGGTGAAGGCCCAGGGGAAGACGATCACCCCGACGACGACGACGAGGGCCGGTACCACGAAGGGCCAGTAGCCCGGCGGGCGCCAGCGGGCGGGCGCGGCCTCCTCGGCCGGTGACAGGTCGTCCGCTGGCGATGCGAGGCCGGCCCGCGCCATCACGCCTTCTCGCTGCGCTCGAGGATCGGCCGGTACTGCTCGGCCGCCTTCTTCAGCTCGGCCGCCGGGTCGGCCCCCGACAGGGTGGCGGTGACGGCGGAGCCGACGATGTCGCGGAACTCCGCCACCGGCACCACGACGGGCAGGCCGAGCTTGCTGATCTTGGCCGAGCCGATCGCCGAATCGAGCCACTCGCGCGGCATCTTCACGCCCTGCTGCACCTCGGCGTCGCCGAGGATCGAGTCGCGGAACGGCACGCCGCCGCCGGCCTGGAGCAGGCGCGCGCCCATGAGCTTCGAGACCGCCCACTGGCAGTAGAGGTAGCCGGCTTCCTTCTTGGTGCTCGCCGCCGCGACGCCGATCCCGTCGCCATAAGTTGCTGCCGCATGGTCCTTCGGGCCCTTCGGCACCACGGCGTAGCCGACCTTGCCGACGACACGGGAGGCGTTGGGATCCTCCAGCGGCGGCGCCCAGCCGACGCCGTCGAGCCACATCGCGGCCCGCCCTTGGGTGAACGCGGCCATCGACTCCATCCAGTTGAAGCCGACGACGCCGGGGGGCGCGGTCTTGGTCAGCAGGCGCTGGTAGATCTTGGTCGCCTCCACGGCCTCAGGGCCGTCGATCAGGAGGTTGCCCTTGTCGTCGAGGAAACGGCCGCCATAGGCGAGGAAGAACGCGCCCCAGAGCGCCATGTTGGCGTTGCGCAAGCCCCGGCCGACGAAGCCGTAGGTGCCGGCCTTCGGGTCGGTCAGGGTCTCGGCCGCCCGCACCATGTCGTCGTAGGTTTCGGGGAAGGCGACGTTCTTCTTCTGGAACAGCTCCTTGTTCCAGTACAGGATGAAGTAGTCGACCGAGAGCGGCAGCGAGCGCATCTCGCCGTTCGGCGTCTTGGCGTATTGCAGGCCCGCATTGCTGAAATCGGCCTCCTTGAGAGAGGGCTCGGTCAGGTTCGGGTCCTTCATGAAGCCCGACAGGTCGGCGAGCCAGCCGGCCTTGTCGAACTGGCGCTTCTGCACGTGGTAGCTCAGGTGCACCACGTCGAAGCTCGGCCGGCCGGAGGTCAGCTCGATGACGATCTTCTGGCGCTGCTGCTGCTCGGGGATCACCTCGGAGGAGACCTTGATCCCGGTGAGCGCCGTGAACTCGGCGGCGCTGCGGTGGAGCAGGTCGCCGCGCGGCCCCTTGATCAGGTTGACCTCGAGGGTGGTGCCGGCGTGGCGCTTCCAGTCCACGGCCGCGAAGGCCGGACGTGAGCCGATCAACCCGAGGCCGGCCGCCGCGGCGCCGGATGCCAGGATGCTGCGGCGGCTCGGACCGCCGCGGGAGAACTCGCCCATCGTTTCCTGCCCTTGCTCCGCCCGGATCTGCCGCCCGGGCTCGTTCGAGGCGGGGCCGGTCTTCCGGTCCCCGTCGCGCCGCCCGTCATTCGGCGTTCGAGCGGCAGCGCTGCCGGAGAGCGTAGTGCAAGAGGCGCGGCCGTGGGAAGCGGCTCGCCGCGACGCGCCCGGGAAAAATCCCGCCTGGCCCCATCCACCCGGGGGCGTTCGGCGTCTCAGGCCGCCTTGGGGTCCAGCGTCAGGGCGAAGCAGGCGCCCTTCGTCCCCGACACCGCCAACTCTCCGCCGAGCTGGCGGGCGAGCCCGTGGATCACCCGCATGCCGAGGCTGCGGCGGGCGGCGGCCGCGTCGAACCCCTCGGGCAGGCCGACGCCGTCGTCGGAGACGCTCAGGCGCACCGTGTCGTCGCTCGACGGCACCGCCTCGACCCGCACCGGGCCGTGGCCGCCCGGATAGGCGTACTTGACCGCGTTGGTGACGAGCTCGTTGACGAACAGCCCGAGCGGGATCGCGAGGTCGGCCGGGATCGTCATCGCGGGCGCCTCGCAGGTGATGGCGTGGCCCGGCGCGCTCTCGCGCAGCTTCTCGCACAGGCTCTCGAGGAAGCCCTTGAGCTCCACCGCCGCGAGGTCGGGCTGGCGCCAGAGCTGGTCGTGCACCTGCGCCACCGCTTCGACCCGCGAGCGGGCATCGTCCAGCGCCTCGCGCGCCTGCTGGCCCTCGGTGGTGCGGGCCTGGAGCGAGAGCAGGCCCGCCACCGTCGCGAGGCTGTTCTTGACCCGGTGGCTCATCTCGCGGGTGAGCAGCTCCTGGCGGTCGAGGGCGGCCTGGAGCCGGGCCTCCGCCCGCTGGCGCTCGATGGCGCCGCCGAGCAGGTTGGCGAAGCCCTGCATGAAGGCGATGTCGGCCTCGTCGAACTGGCCCTCGCGACTGTCGTCGACCTCCAGCACGCCGAAATCGCCCTCGCGGTTGCGGATCAGCACGTTCAGCGCCCGGCGCACGCCGTGCTCGGCCATCAGCTGCGGGGTGCGGAAGCGGCGCTCGTTCTCGAGGTGGTTGGAGATCACCGGCTGCCCGGTCTTCAGGGCGTAGCCCGCCGGCGAGGCGAGGTCGGCACCGACGAGGGCGTGGCCGACGACGTTCGGCCCCCACCCGACGCCCGCGATGACGAGCAGCGTGTCGTGTCCCGGCTTGTACTCGAGGGCCTTGCAGAACTGGGCCGACATCCCCTCCGCGCACAGCTCGGTCGCCCGCTGCAGGAGCCGGCCGAGATCGTCGGCGCGCAGGGCCTCGACGCCGAATTCCGACAGGATCCTCTGCTGCTTCAGGCGGTAATCGAGGTCCGGACGGCTGAGCTCCGCCATCGTGCGAGATCCTGTCCTTTCCCTGCGCTAGGTGCGGGGGCTGTCGCTGCATGGAAACCGGCAGCGTGGCCGGAGTATCGCGGCGAGTGGGGCCACGTCCGCCGCAACGGGTCAAGCGCACAAGGTGGTGGGGCCAGGATGCCGCACCGCGCCGTCCACGCGGTTCCCTCCGCGGCATCGCCGGAGGCCTCCCTGTCGGCGCGCCGCGCGGGCCCCATATGGTGGCGTGCAGTGCACAAAGGAGTGCGGATCCGTGCTGCGCCTCATTACTCTCGGCATCATCCTGACGGCCGCCGTGATGATCGCGGTCGCCCTCCTCCGGCCGCCCGCCCTGCGGGCCCAGCAGGAGGAATCCTACTGTCGCCCGCCGCTGAAGTTCGCCTCCGGCGCCTGCGTCGCCCAGTGCCCGGCGGGCTACGAGGATCGCGGGCGGACTTGCGCGTTCCGCAGCCTGTCGCGCTGACCCGTCAGGCCGCGTCGGCTCCGCAGGCCGCGTCGGCCCCGGAGGCCGGCATGGCGTGCGCATCGCCCCAGGCCTTGAGCGCCCGGATCACCGGCTCGAGGGTGCGGCCCCGCGCCGTCAGGCGGTACTCCACCCGCGGCGGCACCTCGGCGTAGACCGTGCGGTGCACGAGCCCGTCCGCCTCCAGCTCGCGCAGCTGGTTCGTCAGCATCCGCTGCGTCACGTTCGGCATCCGGCGGCGGAAGGCGTTGAACCGCAGGGCGCCCCCCGGCTCCGGCACCTCGTCGAGCAGGTGGTAGAGGATCACGCCCTTCCACTTGCCGTCGATCAGCTGCAGCGTCGCCTCGACCGCGCAGCCCGGGCTGCAATCCAGGCTACGGTGCCGGGTGCGGGCCATGACGGTATCCTTTTCGACACTATGGGCGCTTCATGTGCGTTCTTGCGCCTCGTGAGAGTAGCGGTCATCTGGGCATCCGTCATCAAGGAGCCCGCCCATGCGCGCCGTCGGTTACCAGACCTCCCTGCCGATCGAGGACGAGGCCGCCCTCCGGGACATCACCCTGCCCCGCCCCGAGCCCACGGGACGCGACCTTCTGGTCGAGGTCCGGGCCGTCTCGGTGAACCCCGTCGACACCAAGGTGCGCCGCCGCGCCGCGCCGGAGGCCGGCGGCTGGAAGGTCCTGGGCTGGGACGCCGCCGGCATCGTCGTCGCGGCTGGTCCCGAGGCGACGCGGTTCCGACCCGGCGACGCGGTCTACTATGCCGGCGCCCTGGAGCGCCCCGGCACCAATGCCGAGTTCCACCTCGTTGACGAGCGCATCGTCGGCACCAAGCCGGCCTCGCTGTCCTTCGCCGAGGCCGCGGCCCTGCCGCTCACCGCGATCACCGCCTGGGAGACGCTGTTCGACCGGCTCGACGTGCGAAAGCCCGTGCCCGGCGCGGCGGAGGCCGTGCTGATCGTCGGGGGGGCCGGCGGCGTCGGGTCGATCGCGACGCAGCTCGCGCGCCAGCTCACCGACCTCACGGTGATCGCCACCGCCTCGCGGCCGGAGACGCGAGACTGGTGCCGGGAACTCGGCGCGCATCACGTGGTCGATCACGGGGCGTCGCTGGCGCAGGGCGTCGCGGCGCTCGGGCTCGGCGCCCCGGGCCTCGTGTTCTCGACCACCCACACCGACACCCACCTCGCGGGAATCGCCGAGCTGATCGCGCCGCAAGGGCGGCTGGCCCTGATCGACGACCCGGCGGTGCTCGACGTGTCGATCCTCAAGCGCAAGAGCCTGTCGCTGCACTGGGAGTTCATGTTCACCCGGCCGATGTTCGGCACCGTCGACGTCGCGGCGCAGGGCGCGCTGCTCGACGAGGTGGCGCGCCTCGTCGAGGCGGGGCGGCTGCGCACGACGCTCGCCGAGCATTTCGGCCCGATCACCGCCGCGAACCTGAGGCGCGCCCACGCGCTCCTCGAGAGTGGGCGGGCGAAGGGGAAGATCGTGCTGGAGGGGTTTGCCTGAGCGATATGCGGGGCGTCGCTTCGGCGCACCCGGCGGTCCTGTCACTCGGCATCGTCATCCCGGGTCTCGCCTGCGACGAGTGCCGGGATGACCCTGCGTGGTGGCACCGTGAGTGACGAATACCTGAGGCGCGCCGGTGCCGTCAGCGCATCACCTGCCGGTACGTCCGGTGCATCTTCGCCTTGGCGTGATGCCGCGGCTTGACCGCATGCCGGGCCCGCACGCTCCGCATGCGCGGGGCGTAGCCGGGTTCCTGGTCGTAGCCCGGGGCGTCGCCGTAGCCCGGGTTCTGGTACTGGTAGGCGCGCACCGGCCGCATTGGGGCCTGGATCGCGTCGTAGGGCCCGTGCCCGGTCCGCGCCCGGTAGGCGGCGCCGGCGAAGTCGCCGGGGGTCGGCGGCGTGCCGGGCTGCGAGAAGCTGGTCTCGGGCCGGTAGGCCGGACCCCAGCCGATCTCGTCGTCGCCGGCCGGGTCCCGGCCCGGGAAGCCGGTGACGTAGCCGACGCTCTGGGCCGCGGCCGGCAGGGCGGCGGCGAGGGTGGCGAGGCCGACGAGGCCGGCCGCGAGGAAGCGTGCGCGCATCGACGTATCCTTCTCTGAATGGGGAGGAGTCTAGTAGGTCCGGCTGCCGAGGACGTAGTCCGCCATGCGGTGCGGGCGGTTGAGCGGGCCCTCGCTCACGCTGTCGTTGTAGTAGCCGAAGCCGCTCGGCCCGAAGCCGCCGCCATTGGTGACGGCCGCGACCGGCACGGCGCGGATCGCCACGAGCCGGGTCGGGCCCAACGGCATCGGGCCGACGGTCACGTCGGGCGAGACCTGCAGCACGACGGGGCCGGCTGCTGCGGCGCGGTTGTAGATGTCCGGCTCGACGGCCATGGGCGGGCGCACGCGCAGGGGCAGAGGCGACTGCGCGAGGGCCGTGCCCGCGAGGATGGCCGGGGACAGGCTTGCCAGGGCGGCGAGCGGCAGGATGAAACGACGGACCACGCGGGGCATCCTCCGGTGACGGATGCCGGGTCAACGCGTGGCGAGCGGCGCCCGGTTCCGGGGCGCGGCGTGGTGTCCGGGTTTGGGCGCGAGTTAGCCCTTGGTGCGGACTACGACCTCGCGCTCGCGCCGCACCCGCTCGCAATCGGCCCAGTAGCCGTTGAGGAGCGCCGGGGTCGAGGAGCAGCGATAGGCGATGTCGGGGCTCGGCGCCGGGACGGGATCGCGGGCGATGATCGGGTTCGGCGCGCAGGCGGCCGGCAGGGCGGCCGCGGCGGCGAGAACGACGAGCTTCAGCGAGCGACGCATCGGATACCCTAAGGTGGAGCCAAACCTTGGCCGCACCCTGACGCTCAGCAGCCCCCGGATCAACCCGAACCGGGGCCGGAGCGGCGGCGGGGAGCGCGGATGGGGCGCGATTGCGCCTCCCCTGTCGCCCCCCGGCCACAAGTGACGATGTCAGCCGACCTTCTGCATCGGCACGACGTTGTGCAGCGTGCGGTCGGCATTGTCGAAGAAGCGGCGGATGTTGCGGGCCGCCTGGCGGATGCGCTGCTCGTTCTCGACCAGCGCGATGCGCACGTAATCGTCGCCGTGCTCGCCGAAACCGATGCCCGGCGCCACCGCGACGTCGGCCTTCTCGACGAGCAGCTTCGAGAATTCGAGGCTGCCGAGACCGCGGAAGCGCTCCGGGATCGGCACCCAGGCGAACATCGAGGCCGACGGGACCGGGATGTCCCAGCCGGTCTTCTGGAACGCGTCGACCATCGCGTCGCGGCGGCGGCGATAGGTGGCGCGCATCTCGTGGATGCAATCCTCCGGGCCGTTGAGCGCCGCGGTGGCGGCGACCTGGATCGGCGTGAAGGCGCCGTAATCGAGGTAGGATTTCACGCGCGTCAGCGCCGCGAGCAGCCGCTCGTTGCCGACCGCGAAGCCCATCCGCCAGCCGGCCATCGAGAAGGTCTTGGACAGGGACGTGAACTCCACCGCCACGTCGATCGCGCCCGGCACCTGCAGCACGGAAGGCGGCGGGTTATGATCGTCGAAGTAGACCTCCGCGTAGGCGAGGTCGGAGAGCAGGATCAGCTCGTGCTTCTTCGCGAAGGCGACGAGGTCGCGGTAGAAGTCGAGGGAGGCGACGTAGGCGGTCGGGTTCGAGGGATAGCAGACGACGAGCGCCACGGGCTTGGGGATCGAGTGCTGCATCGCCCGCTCGGCCGCCGGGAAGAAGGCCGGGGTCGGCTCGGCCGGGACCGAGCGGATCACGCCGCCCGCCATCAGGAAGCCGAAGGCGTGGATCGGGTAGCTGGGGTTGGGCACCAGCACCACATCGCCCGGCGCCGTGATGGCCTGCGCCATGTTGGCGAAGCCCTCCTTGGAGCCCAGCGTCGCCACGACCTGCGTGTCGGGGTTGAGCGAGACGCCGAAGCGCCGCTGGTAGTAGTTCGCCTGGGCCCGGCGCAGGCCCGCGATGCCCTTCGAGGCCGAGTAGCGGTCGGTGCGCGGCTTGCCGGCGGTCTCGACCAGCTTCTCGATCACGTGGCGGGGCGCCTCGAGGTCGGGGTTGCCCATGCCGAGGTCGATGATGTCGGCGCCGTTGGCGCGGGCGGCGGCCTTGATCCGGTTGACCTGCTCGAAGACGTAGGGGGGCAGTCGCTTGATGCGGTGAAAATCGGTCATGGCCGGGTCCTGGATCGGCGCCGCCGCTGCGACGCGCGTGTCACACACGCTGTCTAGAGGGGTTTTGGGGGAAGAGGAAGTTCGGGCGGCCGCCGTTCGTGACTCCGCGTCACTCGGCCGGCGGGACTTTCGGCGGAGCCGGCGGCTTGACCGCGCCGCCGACCTTGGCGGCGTCGCGGCCCTTCACCTCGTTGCGCTGGCGGCTGGCATCGAGATCGGCCTCGAGCGCCTTCACCCCGGCCGCCGACTTGGCACGGGTCTCGCGGGGCGGGGCCGATTCGCCGACCGGCAGGAAGTCCCCGCCCCCGCGGCGGGACTGGGCCACGAAGTCGGGAGCCGCGACTTCCTTCGGTCCGAAGCCGGCCGACTTCGCGGCGTCGCGCACCGAGGCGCCGTCGAGCACGCAGCCGCCGGCCGCGAGGCAGGTCGAGAGGAGGGCGAGGCGGGCCAGACCGGGCCAAAGAGCGGGGAAGACGGGCATGACGTCGAGGGAACCTTGCGCGAGGGCACCGTGGCGGTGAGGAAACCCGGTCCGGTGATCTGGCGGAACCGGCGGTCTGAGACGATATTTTGTCGGAAAGGCGGCTCGTCAGGGCGGGGCGTCGACAACGAGGGAGGGATGCGCACGTGACGACCGAGAGGAGTACGGCGCCGTTTGCGCAAGTACCAGGGGCGCAAGGACCGGGGGCACAGGTGCCGGTGGCTGACGTGGAGGCCCTGTCGCGCAATGCGGGCCTGATGACCGAGCAGTTCGGCCGGGCGCTCGCCGCCTACGCCAAGCCCCTCGAGGAGGGAAAACCGAACACCGCTCTCGCCGAATCGGTCACCGAGGTGGTGCGCACGCTCGGCACCGTGGCCGAGAAGTGGTTCACCGATCCCCAGAAGGCGATGGAGGCCCAGAGCCTGATCGGCGGCCAGTTCCTGGCCCTGTGGGGCTCGACCCTGCAGAAGATGCAGGGCGAGACGGTCACGCCGGTCGCCCTGCCCGACCCGAAGGACAAGCGCTTCGCGGCGCCCGAATGGTCGGCGAACCCGGTCTTCGACTTCCTGAAGCAGGGCTACCTGATCACCACCCGCTGGGCCGAGATCCTGGTCGACGAGGCCGAGGGGCTCGACGACCATACCCGCGCCAAGGCGCAGTTCTACGTCCGGCAGATCTCGGGGGCGATGTCGCCGTCGAACTTCCTCGCCACCAACCCGGAGCTGATCCGCGAGACCTTCCGGGAGAACGGCGCCAACCTCGTGCGCGGCATGAAGATGCTCGCCGAGGACGTCGAGGCCGGCGGCGGCGAGCTGCGCGTGCGCCAGACCGACCAGGGCCAGTTCAAGGTCGGCGTCAACATGGCGAGCACGCCGGGCGAGGTGGTGTTCCGCAACGACTTGATCGAGCTGATCCAGTACGCGCCGCAGACCGACACGGTGCTCAAGCGCCCGCTGCTGATCGTGCCGCCCTGGATCAACAAGTACTACATCCTCGATCTGAACAAGGACAAGAGCTACATCGGCTGGGCGGTGAGCCAGGGCCTCACCGTGTTCGTGATCTCGTGGGTCAACCCGGACGCGCGCCACGCCTCGAAGGACTTCGAGAGCTACATGCGCGAGGGGATCTTCTCCGCGCTCGAGGCGATCGAGCGGGCGACCGGCGAGCGCCAGGTCTCGGCGGTGGGCTACTGCGTCGGCGGCACGCTGCTCGCCGTCAGCCTCGCCTACATGGCGGCGGTCGGCGACGACCGCATCGCCAGCGCCACCTTCCTGACCACCCAGGTCGACTTCACCCATGCCGGCGACCTCAAGGTCTTCGTCGACGAGGCGCAGATCCGCTCGATCGAGGCCGGCATGAAGGATCGCGGCTACCTCGAAGGCGCCAAGATGGCCAACGCCTTCAACATGCTGCGCCCCAACGACCTGATCTGGCCCTACGTCGTCAACAACTACCTGAAGGGCAAGGCGCCGCTGCCCTTCGACCTCCTGTACTGGAACTCCGACGCGACCCGGATGCCGGCCGCCAACCACTCGTTCTACCTGCGCAACTGCTACCTGGACAACAAGCTGTCGCGCGGCGAGATGGTGCTCGGCAACGTGCGCCTCGACCTCGGCAAGGTGACGGCGCCGGTCTTCAACCTGGCGACGCGGGAGGACCACATCGCCCCGGCGCTCTCGGTGTTCGAGGGCTGCCGCGCCTTCGGCGGTCCCGTCGACTACGTGCTGGCGGGCTCGGGCCACATCGCCGGCGTGGTCAACCCGCCGGCCAAGCCCAAGTACCAGTACTGGACCGGCGGACCGGCCCACGGCACGCTCCAGGAGTGGATCTCGGCGGCGACCGAGCATCCCGGCTCGTGGTGGCCGTACTGGTTCTCCTGGCTCGAGCAGCAGAACGGCGAGCGGGTGCCGGCGCGCCGGCCCGGCGGCGACGCCCTGCCCTCGCTCGGCCCGGCGCCCGGGACCTACGTGCTCGAGAAGGCGTGAGATGAGGCGGGCCCCCGGGCGGTGTCCCGGGGGCTTTCCTCCGAAGTGGTGCTCAAGGTCCGAAACCTATCAGCTTAGCCACGGCAAGGACCACCGGGAGTAAGAAGCGGCAGGACCATCACTCCTTGCCCTCCTCGCGAAACAGCGCTTCGAGCAAGGCGACGTCATCCTCTACATCCTCGCTTCCGCGGAACCGGGAATATTCGATGTGCCCGTCCTCGAACACATCGATCTCGATCCGCTCGCCGACCAAGGTTGCCGTAACCATGATGCTATCGTCGCGATGGCGATCAAGACGGTAGTGAATCCGCTCTCTTTCGAGCAGGCGTATCACGCGGTAGAGTTCGTGGGTCATGGCTGTCGCGATTGTTGATGTCGGCACAGGGCCGTCCAAATCGGGTCGCGACCAACCCTCCCATCATCACGACGACCGGCTTTCGTCCCTAGCCGAGAGCTGCACGCCGCGCCTGCTCGGCTTCGGCCTCGAGGTCCCGTCTCAAGCGGGCGATCTGTCGCTCCTGGACCCGGACCGCGACGTAGGCGACGCCGACCGCGACGAAGGGGACGATCAGGGCGAGGACCGCATACTCGTTCATGGGATGAGCCCTCTGAGAACGCGTCGTGCCAGGTCATGTGGGAGCGCGGAGCCTCCGAGCCAACAGGAGACGATGACTGCCAGAAACCACCATGGCACCTGGTTCAGTCCGCTCACTCCGAAGAGCCAGCCGGTTACAGGCGTGGCTGCGCCGACCGTGAAACACGCCGTCGATACGCGGTCGAGATTGTTCGCGAGCAGCTTGGCGGTTTCGTTGGTGACGAGCTTGCGATTGTCGGGAATCGGAGTCGGCGGGAGAGTCGTCATGGTCGCCCACCGGCTTCTGACGACGCGGTTGAATCGCTCAGCAGTCGGAAATCCATCCGATACGTCATTCCGGGCTCCGTTGCGCGGCCCCGGAATGACGTGCAGTCAGGAAGCGCCGTCGAGAGGAGCAGCCCACTGCCCCTCGAAGGGCGCCCTCACCTCAGTACTTCCGCACCAGCGGCACCGGGATCGGCGCCGGGGCCGGCGGGGTGTCCCAGCGGTACTTCAGGCCGACAGAGACGATGTCGGCGCTGGCGTCGGCGGTGCCCAGGAAGGCGAGCGGCGGGGTGTAGAGCGGCTCGCCCGGCACGATCGCGATCCGGGTGCGGCCGCCGACGGAGAACAGGTGCTGGTAGGAGACGTCGAACTGGACCTTCTCGTTGAGGCGGTAGCTCGCGCCGACCGAGGCGAAGTAGCGGTCGCCGTCGGGCAGGCGGGTCGAGCGGTTCGAGAGATCGATCGGCGACTGCTCGTAGGCGAAGCCGACGCGGCCGGTCCATTGCGGGGTGAAGTCGTACTCGGCGCCGACCGAGTAGTAGAACCCGTTCTTGTAGTTCAGCGGCAGCGCCGTCACCGGCCGGCCGAGGGCCAGCGAGACGATCGCCGGCGAGCCGATCCGGGTCCAGTTGTCCCACTCGAAGCCGAAGTTCAGGCGCAGGTCACGGGTGATCGCCTGGGTCAGGCCGACCGAGACCTTCTCGGGGGTGTTGAGCGAGGCGCGGACCTGGCCGATGCCGAAGGCCGAGCCCTCGATCTGGTGGTTGATCGACGAGCGGTAGCCGACGCCGACCGTAGTGCCCTCCGAGAGGCGCGCCACGACGCCGGCGGTGAAGCCCCAGCCCCAGTCGTCGCCCTTGAGGAACCCCGTGTTCGCCCCGGGGGTGATGCCGGTGGCCTGGCGCAGGGTCAGCTTGAAGTATTCGAGCACCGGCCCGGCCGCGACCGACAGCCAGTCGTTGACCTTGTAGCCGATCACCGGGTTGAAGTTGAGCGAGAAGACCTTCGACGAGCGGCTGTAGGTCTGCCCGGCCCAGACGTTGTTCGGCTTGGTGATGAGGCCGAACGGCGCGGCGCCGGACAGGCCGATGAACAGCCGGTCGCTGAGCTGGTAGTTCGTGTAGGTCGCCGGCAGCACCGCGGCCTGGCCGATATCGCCCGAATTGCCGAGCCCGATCAGGGGCGGGAAGGTGCCGGTCGTCGGCGTGATGGTGGCCGAGGGGACCACCAGGGTGGCGTTGAAGTCCGAGTTCCAGCCCGGCTTCATCGTGACGACGGCCGGGTTCCAGAACATCGACGACAGGCCGCCGGAGCCGGACGCCGCGCCGGCGAAGGCCATGCCCATCGCCTGAGCGCTCTGCTCGCGCAGGCCGAACGCTCCCGCCTGCGCCGCCCCGTTGGTACCGGCCAGCACCGCCACCGATGCGCCGGCCAGCAGCGCCGCCCTCCTCAAACCCGTCATGACGTAACCTCGACACCCGAAATCGCGTGCCGCGTGGCTTCATATCGCCCGCAGCTTGAGCGGAATGATGCGGCAGCAGGCAGCCGGTGTGCAATCCCGGCGATGGGCGGGGTTCCGACGGATTTGTCCTGGAGTTTTTTCGATTTGAGCTGTGGATCTGCTCGCGGGAAAAGTCGAAAACAGGCTTTTTATCCATCTTTCGATCCGCCCAGCGTATAGATGAAGAAGATCCTGTCGCCGCTTGCTCGCCGTGCCGACATGGTTTCGCCCCAGATGTGACGAAACTGCAACGGGGCCGTGCTCCCCCCGCGCCCCTGCCGGCTTGCGGCGGTGCCGCGCCGGCGCCAATGTCCGGACCCTGCGGGATCCCGGCCTCGAACGGTCGGCCGGGACTCCTCGAACCGGATGTTTCGGGAGGCGACCATGAAGCTTGTGCGCTGGGGCGAGAGCGGTGAGGAGAAGCCGGGACTCGTCGACCAGGGCGGCCGGATCCGCGACCTGTCGGGCGTGATCCGCGACGTCGCCGGCCCGTTCCTCGCCGCCGACACCCTCGGCACCTTGCGGGGGATCGACCCCGCCACCCTGCCGGAGGTCCCCGCCGGCACGCGGCTCGGCGCTTGCGTCGGGCACGTGCGCAACTTCATCGCCATCGGCCTCAACTACGCCGACCACGCCGCCGAGACCGGCTCGCCGATCCCGGCCGAGCCGATCCTGTTCAACAAGGCGCCGTCCTGCATCGTCGGCCCGAACGACGACGTGATCCTGCCCAAGGGCTCGGCCAAGACCGACTGGGAGGTCGAGCTCGCCATCGTGATCGGCAAGCGCGCGTCCTACGTCCACGCCAACGAGGCGCTCGACTACGTCGCCGGCTACTGCGTCTGCCACGACGTCTCGGAGCGCGAGTTCCAGCTCGAGCGCGGCGGCACCTGGACCAAGGGCAAGGGCTGCCCGACCTTCGGCCCGCTTGGCCCCTGGCTCGTCACCCCGGACGAGGTCGCCGACGTGCAGAATCTCGGCATGTGGCTCGACGTGAACGGCGAGCGGATGCAGACCGGCTCGACCCGCACGATGATCTTCGACTGCCGGCAGATCGTCTCATACCTGTCGCACTTCATGCTGCTCGAGCCCGGCGACGTCATCACCACCGGCACGCCCCCCGGCGTCGGCATGGGCATGAAGCCGGCCCGCTTCCTGAAGGCCGGCGACGTCGTGACTCTCGGCATCGAGGGCTTGGGCGAGCAGCGCCAGACGGTCGTCGCCTTCGACGACTGGACCGCCAAGGTCGCGGCCGGCGAGCCGACCAACTGACCGTCAGGCGGCCCGCGGCGACGCCGCAGGCCAGGAATGGGGCCGAGCGGCCCGCGGCGTCGCCGCGGGCCGGGCGCCGGAGGATCGAACCCGTGAACGTGCTCGTCGTCGACGACCATCCGGTCGTGCTGCAGGGCTGCCGCCGCGTGCTGGAGGATGCCGGCGTCGAGACCGTGCACGAGGCCACCGGCATCGCCGCCGGCTACCGGCGTTTCCGCCGCCACCGCCCCGAGATCGTGGTGGCCGACCTGACCTTCCAGGGCGCGTCGCTGAGCGGCCTCGCGCTGATCCGGCGGATCCGGGCGGTGTCGCCGGGAACCCGGATCCTGGTCTTCAGCATGCACGACGATCCCGAGATCGCCGCGCGCGCCCTCGAGAGCGGGGCGGCGGGCTACGTCCTCAAGGACACGGCGTCCGCGGAGCTCCACCTCGCCTTCGAGCGGGTGCGCGCCGGGGGCACCTACGTCGCGCCCTCGCTGGCCGCCGAGGTCGCGCGGCTGCGGTGCGAGACACCGGCCGCGCCGCCCCTCACCCCGCGCGAGCGCCAGATCCTCGAGCGCCTCGGCGCCGGCCGCTCGCACGGGGCGATCGCCGAGGAGCTGGGCCTGAGCTACAAGACCATCGCCAATACCTGCACGCAGCTGCGCCGCAAGCTCGGCGCCCGCACCCTCGCCGACCTGATCCGGGTCGCCCTGCGGGAGGCCGCGCGGGCGTCCTGACCCGGCCCGCCGGCCCGACCTTGGCCGTATGATGGCGCGGGTTCCATCCCGCCGGCGCGGCGGATCGACCTGCGAAAACAGTTAACGGATGTAAATCTCGGACATCCGCCAGATCAGCAGTTCCGAGTATACGACAGATTATCTCGATTTTCACTGTTCCATAATGTCGCCTTCTTCGGTTTTATGTTGCACCGCGTCAAGCAACAAAACGGGAATGCGAAATGGTTTCGAAGGCAAAGCTGGCGATCATCGGGCTCGCGGTGGCAGGTTCCGTCGGAGCGACCCTACAAGCCAGCACGCCCGCCGAAGCCCAGTCCGGTGCCGCCTCCTGGTACGGCCCCGGATTCCAGGGCCGGCGCACTGCGAACGGCGAGCGCTTCAACACGCACGCCTTCACGGCGGCTCACCGCCGCCTCCCCTTCGGCACCCGGGTCCGGGTCACCAACACGACGAACGGCCGCTCGGTGGTCGTGCGCATCAACGACCGCGGCCCCTTCATCGGCGGCCGGGTGATCGACCTGTCCCAGGCGTCGGCCCGGGCGATCGGCATGTCGGGCGTCGCCCGGGTGCGCCTCAGCCGTCTCTGACACCGGTGCGCCTTCGAACGGACCCGTCCGAAGGCTCTGGCTCAGCCCGAACGGGCGTCGGCGCTGCTGCGCTGGACGCCTTGGCGTCGACGGGTCGATGCATGAGCGCGGAGGGTATGAGGTCGCCTGCCGATCCCGGCGCCCTCGGCTGCCCCGCTCACCGACTCCCGGCGCCCCGGCGGCAGCGCCGTCCTGGTGCCGCCGCCCCGACGAACGCTGCATCGGTGCGGCGATGCGAACGGGCGATGTTATGACTTGTCCGGGGCGGTCGAGGAACAGTCGAGGGCAGAATCCCGATGTCCCGGCGACCGCTCTCGGCGCGATTTCGGAAGTCTCGCCGCGAGAAAACTTGTCCTCGGCCGCGGACCTGCTAGATCATCGCTACGGCCGCGCTAACTCATTGCGGCCAGGATCGTCTGGCCTGTACCCCCCTCCTCCCCTCCCCGATCCGCTCAACCGGAGAGACGACGTGCTCCTTCGCTCCACCCTCGTCCTCGCCCTGACCACGGGCGCCGCCCTCGCCGAGCCCGTCGCGGTCGATCGCGCGGTGCTCAAGCAGTACTGCACCGGCGACTACCTGACCTATTGCGGCAACCTGGCGCCGGACGGTCCCGAGGTGCAGGCCTGCTTCCGCCAGAACAAGGCCAAGCTGTCCCCGAACTGCCAGGCTGCGATCACGAGCTACGTGAAGGCGCAGCGCAAGGGGTGAGGGCCGCCGACGGGCGAGCCCGCCGGCGATCCCCGCGTCGCGGACGCTCCATCCTTCCAGGCCGAGCGGAGGCCGGACCGGCACGCAGTACGGGCCTGACCGAGCGGAGCACCCGATGATCGGCCTCGGCGTCGCGCATCCGGCCACTGTCCGGTCGGCGTCGATAGTATCGTGTCCTAAATAGATCCGTGCACACCCGACCTGCCTGGCCGGCGATCAGGGTGTCCAGGGACCTTCCGGACCCGTTGATCGCCCTTCGATCGCCGAATTGCCTGCCGGTCTCCGTATTTCGCGGGGCGGCGAGCCGCCTCCTTGCACCGCGACTGCGCTCACGACGGTCGGTATCTTCCCGCCTTGCGAAAAATGCTCGTCAGCATCTGACCTGGTCATCTAGGGCACTTTCAGTGAATAGCATGCTCGCAGGGAGTATTTTATCATTTGATGGCCGCCCGGAAAATTTTCCAGTCTTCACTGTTCAATAATAAACCCGGAGCACCTTGACCGGGAACCGATGCCCGAGGCCGCAGCCGTGTCCCTTCTCCACTCGAGCCACGCCGCGCTCCTCGCGGCCGTCGACCGGTCGCAGAGCCGGATCGAATTCGACCCGTCCGGGACGATCCTGGACGCGAATGCCGGCTTCCTGGCGCTGACCGGCTACACCCTCGCCGAGCTGCGCGGCCGGCACCACGGCCTGCTGATGCCGGCGGCCGAGCGGGACAGTCCCGACTACACGGCGTTCTGGGAGGGCCTGCGGCAGGGCCGGTTCGAGACCCGGGAGTTCCGCCGCGTCGCCAAGGACGGGCGCGCGATCTGGATCCAGGCCTCCTACAACCCGGTCCTCGACCGCCGCGGCCGCGTCGTGCGGATCGTGAAGCTCGCCTCCGACATCACCGCCCGCAAGGAGCGCGACGCCTACCTGGCCGGCCAGATCGCCGCCCTCGACCGCTCGCAGGCGGTGATCCACTTCACGCCCGACGGGACGATCACCGAGGCCAACGCCAATTTCCTCGGCGTGATGGGCTACACCCGCGACGAGGTGGTGGGGCGCCACCACAGCCTGTTCGTCCCGGAAGCCGAGCGGGCGAGCGCGGACTACGCCGCGTTCTGGCAGGCGCTGGCCGCCGGCCGCCACCAGGCCGGCGAGTTCCACCGCGTGGCCAAGGCCGGCCGCGACGTGTGGATCTTCGGCGCCTACAATCCGGTGCTCGACCTCGACGGCAAGCCCTGCGCGGTGGTGAAATTCGCCACCGACATCACCCAGCGGGTGCTCGACCAGCAGCGCCGGAGCGCCGGCCAGCGGGCGATCGAGGCGGACATCGCGGCGATCACCGTCGCGGTGTCGGCTGTCACCGACCAGGCCCGCGCCACCACCGAGCAGACGGTGATGACCTCCGGCAACGTCGAGGCGGTGGCCGCCGGCACGGAGGAGTTCGCCGCCTCGATCGCCGAGCTCGGCCGGCATGCCGAGGAGGCCCGCACCGCCTCCGACGCGGCGGTGCGCAAGGCCCAGGATGCCGGCGGCATCGTCACGAGCCTGACCGGTGCCGCCGACCGGATCGGCGAGGCCGTGTCGCTGATCCGCTCGATCGCCGACCAGACCAACCTGCTGGCGCTCAACGCCACCATCGAGGCCGCCCGGGCGGGAGCGGCCGGGCGCGGCTTCGCGGTGGTGGCCGCCGAGGTCAAGGCGCTCGCCGGCCAGTCGGCCCGGGCGACCCAGGAGATCGGCACCCAGATCGAGGCCGTGCAGGGCGCGACCGCCGAGGCGGTGGCGGCGCTCCAGGCGATCGTCGCCGCCATCGGCCACGTCAGCGAGATCTCGGTCGGGGTCTCCTCCGCCATCGTCGAGCAGGCCGCCGTGACCCGGGACATGTCGTTCAACATGCAGAACGCGGCCCAGAGCGTCGGCTCGGTGCGCCGGAGCATGGAGCGGATCGCCGGCTCGGCCGGGGAGGTCGACACCTCGATTCGCCAGGTCGCGCAGGCGGCGAAGGCGCTGCTCTGAGCAGGGTCGCATGGCGCAACGCCGCTCGGCTTCGCCGTCTCGCCTCGGTGTCGTCGCCGAAGCGGTCACCGCCCCGGCGACCGATGCTCAGACGTTGAGGCCGAGCAGCACCACGAGGGCGATGCCGAGGGCGAGGCATGAGGCTGCGGCGAGCAGGACGGGCATCCGATGGCCTCCAGGAAGCGGCGACGCGGCACGCCTAGCCGGTGAGTAAGGCCGCTCCGTGACAATGGGTCAGGAAGCGTGGCCGTGGCGCCGTCTCGGTCCGACTCGCCCTGCGAGGCATGTTCCTGTAGAATGCCTCTCCGCATATGCAAGGAGAGCCATGCATCTCGTCGTGACGGCCCACACCCCGGACGGGCACCTCTCGTACCAGCGCACCTCGCCGGAGGCGGCGCTGGAGAAGGCCGACGAACTCGCGGCGGACGGCCACGAGTGGATCGTGATCACCGACATCACCGGCCGCCACTACGAGCCGGGCGAGTTCGACACCCTGTTCGTGCATCCGGGCGGCTGAGCGGAGCGGCGCCACTCTGCTCGGCGTCCGTCACGGCATCGACTCCGCCGCCGAACCGGTGACCGCTTCGGCGGATGTTGCGCAGGGCTCCTCGAGGCGGAGAGGCCGTCCGTCCGACGCCTCGCCTACTGCCAGGTGGTGGCGACCCGTGGCGGCTCCGCGCCGCGCATCGCGTCCCGGGCCACGGCCGGCGACCGGACCGGGAACGGGATGATCTCGCACCCGCTCTCCGGCGACGGCGTCCCGGACCGGCGGCGGGTCCGTTCGCAGGCGGCCGCGAGCCACACCTTGGTGCGGGGAGAGTAACCGCGGCGACGCAGCCAGGCCGGGATCGGGGTAGAGGAGCGCTTCGACATCGTCCTTGAGCCGGGAAGCAGTTCAGGGGTCCAAGGTCAAACACGGATGCGGGATGCAGGATACGTCCGAGCGTCCCAATCTCTTGCCTGGGCGTCCCAGGGGCACCGAGACCCCGGTTCCGTGTCCCGTCGGCGCCGCGGCGGGCCTTGATCCCGGGCGCCGACGACCGAGTTTCGTCGTCCCCCATCCCGTCTCTCATGCCCCCTCAGGCCCCCCCGCACGCCCTCGCGCTCCGGCGCCGGGCCATCGCCGCCCGCAGCCGGGCGAGGGCGGCCGGCGGCAGGAAGCAGGCCAGGGTGCTGCGCCCGATCCGGGCGTCCGGCCCGGCCCCGCGCGCGAGCGCGAGCCACAGCTTCAGCCGCGCCCAGAGGGGATAGATCCGCAATTGCTGGGCGATCGCCTGTTCCGGTGCGTGGCCCTGCGGGCAGACGAGCGGCACGATGAGGTCGACGGGGTCGAAGGCCGGCCCGTCGTCGGGCCGGGGCGCCCGGAACGGGCCGTGCTCCCGCGCCGCGAGGGCGTAGGCGCGCTCGAGCGCCGCCATCCACCCCTCCCCCGTATGGACGGCGGCGATCGAGGCCCGGGTGCGCAGGCCGAGGGCGCGCCGCTCCGCCCCGTCGGCCAGCAGGCCGGCGAGGATCTCCTGGTACTCGGGCCAGGCCCCGGCGCGCCGCAGGCAGCCGGTCAGCCCCGGCATGTCGGCGCCGAAGATCTCGGCCTCCGGCGCGTGCGGGAAGCAGCTCACCAGGGGCAGGCCGCGGCTGCCGGCTTCCAGCAGCGAGGTGATCGACACGAACGGGAACGAATCGACGTAGATGTCGGCGGCATCGTAGAAGGGAGCGGTGTCGGGCCGCTCGTCGAGGGCGACGATGCGCCCGCCGCTGCGCTCCGCCGCCGCCTGCCAATCCGGGCGCGTGCCCGCCCCGACCACCACCAGGAGCGCCGCCGGATCGGCCTCGAGCACCGACAGGTGCCGATCGGCGTAGCTCGGGCTCCCGGGCGCACCGAACTTCGTCCCTCGGGCGATGCTGAGCAGGATCCGCGCCTCGGCCGGCAGGCCGAGGGCCCGGCGCGCCTCCTCCCGCCGTCCGGCCTCCGGGGCCGCGTCGAGCAGGGTCGGCAGCAGCGGGTTGCGGGCCGGGTCGACGTCGCGTCGGCGGCGGGCGTGGCGCTGGCCGGATTCGCGCATGCTCGCCACCACCGTGCTCGCCGCGAGGCCGAGCCGGAACTTGTGGTCGCCGTGGTCGACGAACAGGGTCGGCGGCGAGCGGGCCGGATCCGCGAAGGCGAGGAGCGGCACGGCGTCCTGCTCGGTGTGCACCACCGCCAGGTCGGCCTCCCGGCCGAGGGCCGCGAGCTGGCGCGCCCGCGCCAGCAGGCCCGCCCCGTCGAGGCGGTGGACCGCGCCGCCGCTCGCCAGCACCGCCGCGACGAGGGGGGCCGGGAGCCGCGCGCCGTCCTGGCGCGTGAGGGCCACCGAGTGGCGCCGGCCGCGATCCTGCGCGATCCAGCGCCAGGCCATCCGGCTGCTGCCGCCCACGATCCTCGCCTCGGTCAGGACGTGGAGGACCCGGTCCGGCGAGGATCGGGGCGGCGCGCGCGATGCGACCGGATGCGGCGCGAGGCGGCGGCCGAGGGCCGTCACCAGCCGCTCGAGCTCCGGGCTGGAGAACAGGCCGCAATGGTTGGCCGTGGCGAAGGCCGCCGCAGCCTCGCCCAGTACGGCGGCATGCTCGTCGCGCCCCTCGGTCGCCGCCTGGTGGGCCCGGGCGAGGAGGTGGCGGAACGCCGCGAGATTGCGCGCCAGCGCCGCCTGCATCCGCCGCGCCTCGGGATCGCCGCCGGCGCCGGCCCGCACCGCTTCCATCATCGCGAGAAACCTCCTGCCGGCTGCCGGGCCGCGACCTTGCCGAGATGCGAACTTGCCGGGACCCGAACTTGCCGGGACCCGAACTTGCCGGGACCCGAACTTGCCGGGACGAGAGCCGGCCGCCGCAGGAGGCTAGCGGCGGCGGCGGAGCGCGGCACCGCCGCCTTCGGCGGGAGCGTGTTCGCCGATCGGGGGAGGACCGCCCCCGGATGCCGGAGGCGGCGCCGCGGCGGCAGCGCCGGAAGCGGCGGGTCCGGCGCCCGCGGCGGCTTGGTAAGCAAGGGCGGACGCGGCATGACCCGCGCGACCGACCGGAGGCCGATCCGTGCTGCCGACCCTCTCCGTGGTGATCCCGCTCTACCAGAAGGCGGACGTGATCGCCGAAACCCTCGCGGCGGTGCTCCGCCAGAGCTACCCGCATTTCGAGCTGGTCGTCGTCGACGACGGCTCGACCGATGGCGGCGGCGACATCGTGGCGGCGCATCCCGACCCGCGCATCCGCCTGGTGCGCCAGCCGAACGGCGGCGAGGCGGCGGCGCGCAACCGCGGCATCGCCGAGGCCCGCGGCGACTGGATCGCCTTCCTGGATGCCGACGACCTCTGGGCCGGCCGTCACCTGGAGAACCTGGCGGCGGAAGCGGCGCGGGGCGACGCGGTGCTGGTGTTCAGCAACTACCTGCTCGCCAGCCGCGCCGCGCCGGTGATGCCGGCCGCCCTGCCCGGGCAGCGCACCGAGGACTTCTTCGCCTTCGCCCTCGCCCATTACCCCTACGCCGTGCATCCGAGCGCGGTGATGATCGAGCGGACGGCCCTGCGGCGGGCGGGCCTGTTCCCGGTCGGCGCCGCGATGGGCGGCGACACCGACACCTTCTGCCGCCTCGCCCTCGAGGGCGCCTTCCGCTACGTGGCCGAGCCGACGGCGGTCTACCGCGACGGCCACCCGACCAGCGTCCTCGCCCACCAGATGCGCAAGCGCCCGCTGCCGCCGCCCTTCGACCGGACGCTGACCGCCCTCCTGCGCCACAACGCGGTCCCGCCGCACCTCGTGCGCTCCGCCGGGCGCTACCGCAACTTCCTGATGCTCGAATACGCCCGCCAGCTCCTCGACGTCGGCGACCCGGAGGCGGCCCGGGACATCCTGCGCCGGCGCTGCCGCCTCGCCGACGATCCGGTGCGCTACGCCAAGCGGTTCCTGCGCACCTGGTCGTTCGGGCACCGCCTCTACGCGCTGTCGCGGCAATGGGTGCCGTCGCGGTAAGGCGCAAGCGCCCGCGAGGGGCGGAGCCGGACGATCGCCCCGCCCAGGGTCGTCCGGGGCGCCGCTTCCGCGGGCCCGGAGCGAACCAGGAAGCGATGAGATCCGGACCGGCCCGTGCCGGTCGCCGGCTCCGCCCCGCCCGGGCGCCCGGAAAATTCCTGTTCGTTCTTGCCACCTGTCCCAATTGACGGACAGCAACCTGTCTGCATAATCGGACAGGTGAGCGCCGGCGGATGACCGTGGACGGCACTTGCAACCCGACTCGTGCACGCCACGAGTCATGCAAGCCACGAGCCAGGGATGGCCCCGTGACCTCCGCGATCGAGCCCCACAAGGCGCGCCGGCTCTACCTGCTGCTGCGCGACCAGATCTCCAGCGGCCGGCTGCCGAGCGGCGCCCGGCTGCCGGGCGAGCCGGCGCTCGCCGCCGAGCACGGCCTGGCGCGGGTGACCGTGCGGCGCGCCCTCGACCTTCTCGCGAGCGAGGGGCTGGTGCGGCGGCGCCCCGGCTCCGGCACCTTCGTGCAGGGTCCGGACGGCGCCCGGCCGGTGATCGGCGACCTGCCGAACCTGCTCGCGGGGCTGATCGCCATGGGGCGCGCCACCGGCGTGCGGCTCCTGTCCTTCGAGTACGTCGCGGCGCCGGCCGCCATCGCCGAGGCCCTGCTGCTCGATCCCGGCGAGCGGGTGCAGCGCTCGGTGCGCGTCCGCCTGATCGACGGCCGGCCCTTCTCCTACCTCACCACCCACGTGCCCGAGCGGGTCGGCCTGTCCTACTCGGAGGCCGATCTCGCGGCGACGCCGCTCCTGTCGCTGATGGAGCGCTCCGGCGTCACCGCCGACCGGGCGACGCAGGCGATCGGCGCGACCCTCGCCGGGCCCGAGGTGGCCCAGGCCCTCGACCTCGAGGTCGGATCGGCGCTGATCGACCTGACCCGGGTCGTGTTCGATCCCACCGGCCGCGGCGTCGAGCACCTGCACGCGCTCTACCGGCCCGACCGCTACGCCTTCCAGATGGACCTCGTGCGCACGGGCGACGCCGGCGAGCGGCGCTGGACGCCCGCCGTGCCGCGCCCCGTCAAGCCTGATTCCACCCCCCGCCGACCCGCCGCCCACAGGAGGCCCGCCCCGTGACCTCGATCGTCTCCCCCTCCCGCCGCGCGATCCTGCGCACCGGTCTCGCCGCGACCTCCTTTGTGGCGATGCCGTCGATCCTGCGGGCGCAGGGGTCGACCGTGAAGCTCGGCATCATCCAGCCGGTCACGGGCGCGCTCGCCAATGACGGCGACCTCGGCAAGCTCGGCGCGGAACTCGCCGTGCAGGACATCAACGCCGCCGGCGGGCTCAAAAGCCTCGGCGGCGCCAAGCTCGAGATCGTCTTCGCCGACAGCCGCTCGAGCCCCGAAGCCGCGGCGCAGGAGACCGAGCGCCTGAACGGCGAGGGCGTGGCGGCGATCGTCGGCGGCTTCGGCAGCGGGCTCTGCGCCACCGCGAGCCAGGCGGCCTCGCGCTACGACCTGCCCTACCTGATCGATGTCGGCGTCGCCGACCAGCTGACCCAGCGCGGCCTCAAGAACACCTTCCGGTTCTCGCCGAGCTTCGGCATGGTGACGAAGAGCGCGCTGGAGCGCCTCGTCGCGCTGAACGACGCCGCCGGCAAGCCGGCCCGCACCGTCGTGATCGTGCACGAGGACGGCCTGTTCGGCTCCGGCCTCGCCAAGCTCCTCCAGGCGGAATTGCCGAAGCTCGGCTTCGAGATCCTCGAGACCGTCTCGCACCCGACCCCGGCCCGCGACATGGCCAACGTGGTGCTGCGCATCCGCTCGCTCCAGCCCGACCTCGTCATCCCGTCGAACTATTACGGCGAGTTCGTGCTGCTCGCCCGCACGATGCTCCAGCAGCGGGTCCGGCCGAAGGGCATCTACGCGATCCTCGGCGGCGGCGCCTCGTCCCTGCGCTTCGTCAAGGAGTTCCCGCAGGCGGCCGAGGGCGTGATGGATTGCAACCACTGGCCCGATCCGAAGAACCCGCTGACGCCCGAGCTGCGCAAGCGCACGGAAGCCGCGGGCCGCGCCTTCGCCTACAACGTGCCGATGAACTACTCCGCCGTGCGGCTGATGGCCGAGGCGATCGAGAAGGCCGGCGCGCCCGACCGGCTCAAGATCATCGAGGCGCTCTCGACCCAGAGCTTCGCCAGCGGGGTGATGCCCTACGGCCAGTCGAAGTTCTCGAACGGCCAGAACACCTCCGCGCTGCCGCTCAACACGCAGGTGCAGGGCGGCGACGTCAAGGTGATCGCGCCGGACGCCTTCGCCGAGGCTAAGGCCAACTTCCCGCTCAAGGCGTGACGATGTACGCGCCCCAGATCCTGATCGAGGCGGCCCTCAACGGCCTGATGACGGGGGCGGTCTACGCCCTCATCGCCCTCGGGCTGACCCTGGTCTACGGGGTGCTGCACATCATCAACTTCGCGCATGGCGCCCTGCTCACCTGCGCGATGTTCGCGGTCTGGGGCGCCTTCGCGCTGTTCCACGTCGATCCCTATCTCGCGATGATCGGGATCGTGCCGCTGATGTTCGGCCTCGGCTACGGCCTGCAGCGGTTCGTCATCGGCCCGGCGAGCCACGGCAGCGACAACAACGTGCTGCTGGTCACGCTGGGCCTGTCGATCGTGCTCGAGAACGCGCTGCTCGCGCTGTTCCGCTCCGACACCCGCGCGCTCGATTCCGACGCCGCCCTCCAGGTGATCGAGCTCGGCCCCCTCCTGCTCTCGACGCCGCGGGTGATCGGCTTCCTGGCCTCCCTCGCCGTCACAGGGGTGCTCTGGCTCGTCCTCAACCGCACCGACACCGGCCGGGCGATCCGCGCGGTGGCGCGGGAGAAGCTCGGCGCGCGCCTCGTCGGCATCGAGGTCGATCACGTCTACGCCGTGACCTTCGGCATCGGCTGCGCCTGCCTCGCCGTCGCCGCCTGCCTGCTGATGCCGACCTACTACGTCAACCCGCGCTCGGGCGCCGCCTTCGTGCTCGTCGCCTTCACCATCGTGGTGCTCGGCGGCATGGGGTCGATCGCCGGCGCCCTCATCGGCGGCCTCGTCATCGGCGTGGTCGAGAGCTTCTCCGGTCTCCTGCTGGGCGACAGCCTCGGGCAGATCGGCATCTTCCTGATCTTCATCCTGGTGCTGCTGGTGCGCCCGACCGGCCTGTTCGGAGCCCGCGCATGAGCGCCCGCGACCTCCTGCCCGTGATCCTCGTCCTGGGCGTGCTCGCCGCCCTGCCCTTCCTGGGGCTGTCGGGCAGCCTCCTCAACTTCCTCGTCACCACGCTCATCATCGCGCTCGCGGGCCTGGGCTGGAACGTGCTGGGCGGCTTCGGCGGGCAGTATTCCTTCGGCCACGCCGCCTTCTTCGGCAGCGGCGCATACGCCACCGCGGTCCTCCAGGTGAAGTTCGGCTGGAACGCCTGGGGGGCGCTCGCGGCCGGGATCGGCCTCGGCACGCTGGTCGGCCTCGCCATCGGCTACCTGAGCTTCCGGGCCGGCCTGCGCGGCTCCTACTTCGCCCTCGTCACCCTCGCCTTCGCCGAGGTGTTCCGCATCCTGGCGAACACCGCCGACATCACCGGCGGCGCGGCCGGCCTGCTGCTGAAGCTCCAGCCCGGCTTCGCCTCGCTGCAATTCGCCGACCGGCGCTACTTCGTCCTCCTCGTCCTCGCCTTCGTCGGCCTGGCGCTGCTGGCCTCGCGCTGGCTCGAGCGCTCGCGCTTCGGCGCCCACCTGATCGCGGTGCGCGAGAACGAGGAGGCGGCGCGCGCGCTCGGGGTCGACGCCCTCGCGGTGAAGCTTCGCGCCATCGCGCTCTCGGCGGCGATCACCGCCGCGGCCGGCGGGCTCTACGTGCAGTACTTCCTCTACCTCGATGCCGGTGTGGCCTACGGCACCTGGATCTCCGTCGAGGCGCTGCTGGCGCCGATCGTCGGCGGCATCGGCACCGCCTTCGGGCCGCTCGTCGGGGCGCTGGCGCTGCAGGGCCTCGGCGAGCTGACCAAGCACCTCGCCGGCGGCGTCCCCGGCGTCGACCTCGTGGTGTTCGGCGCCTGCCTGATCGCCGTCATCGCCTTCGCGCCCCAGGGGCTGCTCGGCCTGCGCCCCTTTCGCCGCCGGCGCGAGGCCCGCGACGCGCGCGCCGCCGCGATGGGGGCCTGACCGATGCTCGCCGTCGAATCCCTCACCAAGCGCTTCCAGGGCCTCGTTGCGGTCGACCGCGCCTCGCTCACCGTGCCGGCCGGCTCGATCACCGGGCTCATCGGCCCGAACGGCGCCGGCAAGACCACCCTGTTCGGGATGATCTCGGGCTTCCTCAATCCCAGCGAGGGCCGGGTGCTGTTCGAGGGGCGGGACGTGACGGCGGAGGCCCCGCACCTGCGGGCGCGCCGCGGCATCGCCCGCACCTTCCAGATCGTCCAGCCCTTCGCCGGGCTGACGGTCGCCGAGAACATCGCGGTCGGCGCCTACCTGCGCCACCCGCGTCGCGCCGACGCCGTGGCGAAGGCCCGGGAGGTCGGGACCCGGGTCGGCCTCGCCGACCAGCTCGACAAGCCGGCCGCCGACCTCACGGTCGCCGGGCGCAAGCGCCTGGAGGTGGCCCGCGCGCTCGCCACCGAGCCGCGACTCCTCCTCCTCGACGAGGTGCTGGCGGGCCTGAACCCGTCGGAGATCCGCGACATCCTGCCGGTGGTGCGCTCCATCCGCGACGACGGCGTCACCATCCTGATGATCGAGCACATCATGCAGGCGGTGATGACCCTGTGCGAGGAGGTCTTCGTGCTCGCACAAGGCAGGATGATCGCGTCCGGCCCGCCGCGCCAGGTCTGCGCCGACCCGGGGGTGATCGAGGCCTATCTCGGCAAGGGCGCGGCCGCCCGGATGAAGGCCCAGGATTCCCTCAACGACGAGGCGGTCGATGCTTGAGGTCGCGGGCCTTCGCGCCGGCTACGGCGCCACCGAGGTCCTGCGCGGCCTCGACCTGAATGTCCGCGCGGGCGAGATCGTCGCGGTGCTCGGCGCCAACGGCGTCGGCAAGACGACGCTCAACAAGGTGCTGTCCGGGGTCGTCCCGGCGCGCGCCGGCGAGATCCGCTTCGACGGCCGGCCGATCGGCAAGGCCTCGGCGTCCGCGATCGTCGAGGCCGGCCTGATCCACGTGCCGGAAGGCCGCAAGATCTTCCCGAACCTGAGCGTGCGCGAGAACCTGGTGCTCGGCAGCTACCGCCGCGGCCGGGCGCGGCGGGGGGAGAACATCGAGCGGGTCTTCTCGACCTTCCCGCGCCTGCGCGAGCGCGCGACCCAGGCCGCCGGCACCCTCTCGGGGGGAGAGCAGCAGATGCTCGCCATCGGCCGCGGCCTGATGGCCGAGCCGCGCCTCCTCATCCTCGACGAGCCCTCGCTCGGGCTCTCGCCGCTCCTCGTCGAAGAGATGTTCACGCTCGTCCGTACCCTCAACAGGCAAGGACTGCCGATCATGCTGGTGGAGCAGAACGTGGTGCAGTCGCTCGATCTCGCGACCCGCGCCTACATCCTGGAGAACGGCACCGTCGCGCTGTCGGGCGACGCCGCGACCCTCGCCGCCGACCCGGCCCTGCGCCGGGCCTATCTGGGGCTTTAGCGATGGGCATCGTCACCCCCGGCATCGTCCCGGCCACCACCTTGCTCGCCGAGCCCGTCCCGGCCTGGCTCGACCGCTGGACGGGGTTCGCGGCCGATCTCGCCCCCGCCGACATCCCGGAACCGGCGCACGAGCGCGCCCGCCTCGTCCTCCTCGACTCTCTCGGCGTCATCGCCGCCGGGATGCGCGAGCCGGAATGCCGGGCGCTCGCCGAGCGGCTGGCCGCCCGCCGCGACGGTCCGGCGCCGGCGATCGGCAGCGGCCTGTCCCTCGATCCGCGCGACGCGGCGCTGGTCAACGGGACTGCGGGCACGACGCTCGAGCTCGACGAGGGCAACCAGTACGCCCGCGGCCATCCCGCGATCCACGTCGTCCCCGCGGTTCTCGCCGCCGCGCAGGAAACGAACGCTTCCGGCGCCGACCTGATCGCGGCGCTGGTCCTCGGCTACGAGATCGGCGCGCGGATCGGCATCGCCTCGAAGTTGCGGGTGACGATGCACCCGCACGGCACCTGGGGCACGGTCGGCGCCGCGCTCGCGGTGGCGAAGCTGCATGGCGCCGACGCCGCGATGATCGGCCGGACGATCGGCCTCGCCTCGTCCCTGGGCCTGAGCACCAGCCGGCGCACGATGCTGGAGGGGGCGACCGTCCGCAACACCTATGCGGGCTTCTCCAACCAGCTCGGGCTCACCGCCTGGGATCTCGCCGGGAGCGGCTTCCTGCCGGAGCGCGACGGGATCGGCACGGTCTACGGCGGCATCCTCGCCGAGGATTTCTCGCCCGAGGCGATGGTCGAGGAGCTGGGGTTTCGCTGGGAGATCGCCCGCAACTACTTCAAGCGCCACGCCGCCTGCCGCTACACCCACGGCGCCCTCGACGCCCTGGCGCAGATCCGAACCGAGGCCGGCCCGATCGACCCGGATGCCGTGCGCTCGGTCGAGGTCGCCACCTACGTCTGGGCGGCGCAGCTCGACCACCCGGCGCCCGCGACGATGCTGGCGGCGAAGTTCTCGCTGCCCTTTGCCCTCGCGGCCGCCCTGGTGCGGGGCGAGGCCGACACCGACGCCTTCCGGGACGAGGCGCGGGCCGACCGCCGCATCCTGTCGCTGGCCCGCCGGGTGATGGTGCAGGAGGATCCCGGCATGACGGCGCAGCTGCCGTCCTTGCGTCCCGCCAAGGTCACGCTGACGCTGGCCGACGGCCGCAGGCTCTCGGCGAAGGCGACGACCAACCGCGGCGACACCGAGGACCCGTACTCGGCCGACGATGTCCGCGAGAAGTTCCGGGCGCTCGCCGGGCCGGTCTGGGGGGCGGAGCGGAGCGAGGCGGTCATCGCCGCGGTGGCGGGGATCGACAAGGCCGAGGGGGTCGGGGCGTTGCTGGCGTTGGTGGCGTGAAATCAAGACACAGCCTGCGCGGCTCCTTGGTATTCTCCTGATTAAAATGTGAAAATCTTGCATAATCATATATCAGAGAATTAAAAATGGGCGCATTGCACACAAGATGAGGCGCGGGATCCCCTCTCCCGTGTGGGAGAGGGGTAGGGGTGAGGGTGGAGACGGTGCCGATAGAGGCACCGAACGTTCCGCCGCCAGCACGACGATCTGAGTTTTACTGCGGAAGCGTGCCACCCTCACCCCTGTCCCCTCTCCCACACGGGAGAGGGGGACCTGCGCTTGTCCTCTCCTGGGCAGCTCCATGAGCGGTGGGGAGGGATGCGCACCCAACGAACGCGATGAAACCGAACGAGGAACACCCCGCGTCATGTCCCTGAAGTCCCGCCTCGCCGAGGACCGCGTCCTCGTCGCTCCGGGCGTCTACGACGCCCTCACGGCCTCCCTCGCCACGGATGCGGGCTTCGAGGCCCTGTATCTCTCGGGCGCGGCCATCGCCTACACGCGCCTCGGCCGGCCCGATATCGGCCTCGTCTCGATGAGCGAGGTCGCCGAGACCATCACGCTGGTGCGCGACCGGGTGGCGACGCCCCTCGTGGTCGATGCCGATAACGGCTACGGCAACGCGCTCAACGTCGAGCGCACGGTGCGGCTGTTCGAGCGGGCCGGCGCCAGCGCGATCCAGCTCGAGGACCAGAGCTATCCGAAGCGCTGCGGCCACCTCCAGGACAAGACGCTGATCGGCAGGGCCGAGATGGTCGGCAAGATCAAGGCGGCGCTCGACGCCCGCGCGAGCGCCGAGACCCTGATCGTCGCCCGCACCGACGCGGTCGCGGTCGAGGGCTTCGAGCGCGCCATCGAGCGGGCGCGGGCCTATGCGGAAGCCGGCGCCGACGTGCTGTTCGTCGAGGCGCCGCGCTCCGCCGACCAGCTCGCCGAGGTCACGAAGGCGCTGGGCTCGACCCGCCCGCTGCTCGCCAACATGGTCGAGGGCGGCGACACGCCGCTGGCGTCCGCCGCCGATCTCGGGGCTCTGGGCTTCCGCCTGGTGATCTTCCCCGGCGGCATCGTCCGGGCGCTCGCCCGCACCGCGAAGGATTATTACGCCTCGCTCGCCAAGGCCGGCACCAACACGCCGTTCGCCGACCGGATGTTCGATTTCGGCGAACTCAACGCGCTCATCGGCACGCCCGAGATGCTGGCCCGCGGCCGCGCCTACGAGGGATCCGCTCAATGACGTCCATCGATCCCGTCACCCTGGCGGTGCTGAAGGGCCGCCTGGAGCAGATCGCCGACGAGATGGACGCGACGCTCTACCGCTCGGCCTTCAACCCGATCATCGCGGAAGCCCGCGACGCCTGCCACGGCCTCTATCACGCGACCACCGGCGACACCCTGGTCCAGGGCACCAAGGGCCTGCCGATCTTCGTCGGCGCCATGGCCTTCGCGGTGAAGGCGGTCATCGCCAAGGTCGAGCGCGAGGGCGGCCTGGAGCCGGGCGACACCTTCCTGTTCAACGATCCCTACAGCGGCGGCACCCACCTCAACGACTTCCGGCTCGTCCGCCCGGTCTTCCGGGACGGCACCCTGTTCTGCTGGCTCGCCTCGGTCGGCCACTGGCTCGATATCGGCGGCAACGTGCCGGGCGGCTACAATCCGAAGGCCACCGAGAGCTTCCAGGAGGGCGTGCGCTTCCCGCCCGTCAAGCTGTTCTCCGCAGGGCGCCTGAACCAGGACATCGTCGACATCCTGGCCGCCAACACCCGCGTGCCGACCTCGAACTGGGGCGACCTCAACGGCCAGCTCAACGCCCTCGACCTCGGCGAGCGCCGCTTCGCCGCCCTCCTCGACGAGTACGGCGACCGCATTGTGGATGCCGCCTTCGCGGCCTTCTCCGACCGGGCCGAGGCCCTGATGCGCGCCGCGATCCGGGCGCTCCCGGACGGCCGCTACGGCTTCGAGGACGTGCTCGACAACGACGGCATCACCGACGAGCCCCTGACCATCGCCCTCGACCTGACGATCGACGGCGACCGGATGGTCCTCGACTTCTCGCGCTCGTCGGCGCCGGCGCAGGGGCCGATCAACATCTCGCACGCGACGACGGTCGCCGCCTGCTACGTGGCCCTGAAGCACGTCTTCACCGAGGTGCCGGCCAATGCCGGCTGCCTGCGGCCGATCACCTTCACGGTGCCGGAGACGACGCTGCTCGGCGCCGGCGCGCCCAAGCCCATGGCCGGCTACACCGAGACGATCCTGCGGCTGATCGGCGTGGTGCTGGGTGCCCTCGCGGAGGCCGATCCGGACCGGGCGACGGCGGCGCCCTTCGGCACCATCAACGCGCTCTCGCTCGCCGGCCACCGGGCCGACGGCTCGCGCTGGGTGATGTTCTCGTTCTTCGGCGGGGGCCTCGGGGGCAACCCCGAGACCGACGGGCTCAGCCACGCCAACAACCCGATCTCGACCGCGACGATCCCGCCGGTCGAGATCCTCGAGGCCGCCTATCCGGTGGTCTTCACCCAGTGGGCCCTGCGGCCCGACAGCGCCGGGGCGGGCGCCCATCGCGGCGGCCTGGGCGCGGTCTACGAGATCGAGACCCTGACCGACGCCGACGTGTTCCTGCTCGGCGAGCGCGGCAAGGTGGCGCCGTTCGGCGTCAAGGGCGGTCACTCCGCGGCGCTGAACCGCTTCGGCTGGCAGGTTCCGGAGGGCTGGGCGAGCCCGCCGATGGTCTCGAAGGTGACCGACGTGCGCGTGCGTGCCGGCGAGCGGGTGCGGCTCGAGACCCCCGGCGGCGGCGGCTTCGGCCACCCGGCCGAGCGCGACCGCGAGGCGCTGAAGCGCGACCTGCGCCTCGGCTACGTGACCCGTGAGGCCGCTGCCCGCGACTACGCCCTGACGACCGGAGACGAGCAATGACCCCCCGCGCCATCGTCGGCGTCGATGTCGGCGGCACCTTCACCGACCTCTTTTACTACGACGAGGCCGCCGGCCGCTTCCAGACCGGCAAGGTGCCGTCGAACCGCGGCGACGAGGCGGTCGGCTTCCTCGCCGGCCTCAAAGGGTTCGGCCCGGTCGCGGGCCTCGCCTCGATCGTCCACGGCACCACCGTCGGCACCAACGCGCTGCTCGAGCGGAAAGGGGCCCGCATCGGCCTCATCACCACGCGCGGATTCCGCGACGTGCTGGAGATGCGCCGGCGCGACCGGCGCCACACCTGGGGCCTGTGGGGCGACTTCGTCCCCGTCGTCGACCGGGACCTGAGGCTTGAGGTCGACGAGCGCACCCTCGCCGACGGCACGATCCGCGAGGCGGTGAATCCCGAGCAGGTGGCGGAGGCCGCCCGCGCGCTTCTCGCCAACGGCGCCGAGGCCCTGGCGATCTGCTTCGTCAACGCCTACGCCAACCCGGAGAACGAGCGGGTCGCCATGGAGGCCGCCTCGTCCGTGTGGCCGAACGCCAACGTGGAGCGCTCGTCGGGCATCCTGCCGGAGATCCGCGAGTTCGAGCGCACCTCGACGACCGTGCTCAACGCCTACTTGCAGCCGGTGGTCGGCAGCTATCTCGGCAAGCTCGACCGGGCGCTGGAATCCGAAGGGTTCGAGGGCCGCTTCCACATCGTGCAGTCGAACGGCGGCGTGATGTCGACCGCGACCGCCCGGCGGCTCCCCGTCCGCACCGCCCTGTCGGGGCCGGCGGCCGGCGTCATCGCGGCCGCCGCCATCGCCAAGGAGGCCGGCTTCCCGAACGTGATCACGGGCGATCTCGGCGGCACCTCCTTCGACGTGTCGCTGGTGGTCGAGGGCGAGACGGCGCTCGCCGCCCAGACCACCATCGATTTCGGCCTCGTCATCCGCACCCCGATGATCGAGATCAGCACCATCGGGGCCGGCGGCGGCTCGATCGCCCACGTCGATGCCGGCGGGCTGCTCCAGGTCGGGCCGGAGAGCGCGGGCTCGCGGCCGGGTCCGGTCTGCTACGGCCAGGGCAACACCCGCCCGACGCTGACCGACGCCAACGTGGTGCTCGGCCGCATCAACGCCGAGCGGCCGATCGGCGGGGCCTTGAAGCGCCTCGACGTCGAGGCGGCGAAAGCCGCGATCCACGAGCACGTCGCGGCGCCGCTGGGCCTCGACGTGATGGCGGCGGCCGAAGCGATCGTGCGGGTCGCCGACGGCAAGATGGCGGGCGCGATCCGCCTCGTCTCGATCGAGCGCGGGCACGACCCCCAAAAGTTCGCCGCGGTACCGTTCGGCGGCGGAGGAGCCTTGCATGTCGGGGCGCTGATCAAGGATGTGGGCCTGCGCGGCGCCCTGGTGCCGCGCTATCCGGGCGTCACCTCGGCGCTCGGCTGCGTCATCGCCGACATTCGCCACGACCAGGTCCAGACCCTCAACCTGTCGCTGGCGAACCTCGACGCCGCCGCCCTCGACCGCCGGATGGTGGCGGAGGCGCAGGCCGCCCGCGCGGTCGTCGAGGCCGCCGGCCTCACCGTCTCGCGGATCGACACGGTGTTCGAGCTCGACATGCACTATGTCGGCCAGACCCACACCGTCGCGGTCGCCCTGCCGGTGACGGTCGAGAACGGCACCACCGGCGTCACGGTCGCCGTCATCCAGGAGGCGTTCGAGAGGGCCTACCGCACATCGTTCAGCCGCCTGCTGCCGGGGCTGGGCACCCGGATCGTCAACCTCCGCACCGCGGCGATCGGACGGCGGCCCCACTTCGACCTCGCCGCGCTCGCGCCGGGGGCGGATGCCTCGCTGGACGCCGCCCGCCTCGGCAGCCGGCCGGTCTGGTTTTCCGGCGCCTGGCACGAGGCCGCGGTCTACGCCCGCCTGTCGCTCCCGGTCGGCGCCGAGATCCCTGGCCCGGCGATCCTCGAGCAGCCCGACGCCACGACCGTGGTCGATCCCGACCTGACGGCCCGGGTCGACCGGCTCGGCAACGTCGTGGTCACCCGCACGGGAGAGCCCGCATGAGCCATGGTCCGATCCCGATGGAGCGCACCGCGCTCCTGATCTGCGATCTCCAGAACGACTTCCTGCACCCGGACGGCGCCTACGGCCGCGCCGGCCAGGCGGCGCCCGAGATCGCCGCGGTGCCGGCCCGCGTCCGGCCGCTCGCCGAGCTGATCCGGGCCAGGGGCGGCTTCATCGTCTCGACCCACTTCACCCTGGTGCCGGGCAAGGGCGGCGAGCCGATGATCTCGCCCCACCTGCGCGAGCTGCGGCCGTTCCTGGCGAAGGGCGACTTCCTGCCCGGCGCCTGGGGCCATGCGCTCGTCGACGAGCTCCAGCCCGCCGACCTCGCGGTCGAGAAGGTCGCCTACTCGGCCTTCTACATGACCCGGCTCGAATGGGTGCTCCGCAAGGCCGGGATCGAGCGGCTCATCGTGTCGGGCATTGTCACCAACGGCGGCGTCGCCTCGACGGTGCGGGACGCCCATGTCCGGGATTTTTCCGTGACCGTGCTGTCGGATGCCTGCGCGGCCTTCTCGCCGGCCGTCCACCGGACCGCGATCGACGCCCTGAAGCCCGTCTGCCGCGTCGCCGAGGTGGCGGAAATCCTGGCGGAGCTGTCCGCATGAGGGTCGAATCCGCCGAAGGGATCGCCTTCGACATCGACGTGCCGGTCGCGGTGATCGGCGCCGGCGCTGCCGGGCTGGTGGCGGCGCTCGCCGCCCACGAGGCCGGGGCCGAGGTGCTGGTGATCGAGCGCGATCCCGTGCCCCGCGGCTCCACCGCCCTCTCGGCCGGGCTGGTCCCGGCCCCCGGCACGCGCTGGCAGCGCGAGGCCGGGCTCGAGGACAGCCCGGAGCTGTTTTCCGCCGACATCATGGCGAAGGCGAAGAACGAGCCGGACCCGGCCCTCGTCGCGCGGTTAGCCGGCTCCGTCGGTCCGGCCCTCGAATGGCTCAGCCACCGGCACGGCCTGCCCTTCTCGGTCATCACCGATTTCCGTTATCCAGGCCACTCGGCCAACCGCATGCACGGCCTGCCGAGCCGGTCGGGCGAGGAATTGGTCGATCGCCTCGCCCGGGCGGTCGAGGCGGCCGGCATCCCGATCCTGTGCGACGCCACGGTCGATACGATCTACACCGAGGGCGATGCGATCCGGGGCCTCGGCCTCGTTCGCCCCGACGGCTCGCGCGAGCGCGTCGCCTGCCGGGCGCTGGTGCTCGCCTGCAACGGCTACGGCGGCAACAAGGCGCTGGTGGCGCAGCACGTGCCGGAACTGGCCGGCGCGCTCTATTTCGGCCACGAGGGCAACCAGGGCGACGCGCTGCTCTGGGGCGAGGCGCTCGGCGCGGCGACCCGCCACCTCTCCGGCCACCAGGGCCACGGCTCGGTGGCGCATCCGCACGGCATCCTGATCACCTGGGCGACCGTCACCGAGGGCGGGTTCCAGGTGAACGCGGAGGGGCGCCGCTTCTCGAACGAGAGCAAGGGCTATTCCGAGCAGGCGGCGGAGGTGCTGCGCCAGCCCGATGGCCTCGCCGTGACGGTGTTCGACGAGCGCATCGCCGGGATCGCCCGCCAGTTCGAGGATTTTCGGAGGGCCGAGAGCGCCGGGGCGATCGTCGCGGCGGATACGATCGCGGAACTCGCGACGCGGCTGCACATGCCGGAGGCCGCCCTGGCCGGGACGTTGGATGAGGTCGAGGCACTGAAGCGCGAAGGTCGCCGGGACGAGTTCGGGCGCTCCTTCGCGGGCGTGCCGGCGCTTGAGCCCCCCTACCGGGCGGTGCGGGTGACCGGGGCGCTGTTCCACACGCAAGGGGGTCTCGTGGTCGATCGCGACGCGCGGGTGCTGACGCAGAGCGGCGCACCGATCCCGAACCTGTTCGCGGCCGGGGGCGCCGCCTGCGGCGTCTCGGGGACCGGGCCGGGCGGGTATCTCTCGGGCAACGGGCTCCTGGCGGCGGTGGCGCTCGGGCGCATCGCGGGCCAGGCGGCGGGGGCGATGGCGATGGCTTAATCACCCGTCAAACTGCTCTAAAAAGTATAGCGCGGGATCCCCTCTCCCGTGTGGGCGAGGGGTAGGGGTGAGGGTGGCACGCTTCCGTGTAAAGCTCTGAACGTGGTGCTGGTAGCGGAACGATCTGAGTTCAAGGCGGCACCGTCTCGACCCTCACCCCTAACCCCTCTCCCACACGGGAGAGGGGAACGCGCTTCACCTCGAAACGGAATATCTAACGGAAGCGTCCACCACATCTTCCGGCCTTTCCCGAGAATCGTGACGCCGAACCGCATCACACCCTGTCCCTCTTCCTGAATCCCAACAACAAGACGGAGGACGCCCGATGACCCCGCAACCCCGCACCCTCCTCGACAAGGTCTGGGACGCCCACGTCATGGCGACCCGTCCCGACGGGCAGGCTTTGCTCGCCATCGACCGGCACCTGCTGCACGAGGGCTCGTTCCACGCCTTCGGGATGCTCGACCATGCCGGCCGAAAAATCCGCCGCCCCGAGCTGACCTTCGCGGTCGCCGACCACTACGTCCCGTCCCGCGACCGCAGCGGACCGATCCCCGATCCCGAGATCGCCAACATGGTCTCGACGCTCGCCGACAATGCCGGCCGGCACGGCATCCGCCACTTCGGCCTCGACGACCGCGCGCAGGGCATCGTCCACGTGCTGGCGCCGGAGCAGGGCCTGACGCTGCCGGGCCTGACGATCGTCTGCGGCGATTCCCACACCTCGACCCACGGCGCCTTCGGGGCGCTCGGCTTCGGCATCGGCGCGACGGAGGTCGCCCACGTGCTGGCGACGCAGGCCCTGTGGCAGCGCCGGCCGAAGACCCTGCGGGTGATCATCGACGGCGTGCTCGGCCCCCACGTCACCGCCAAGGACGTGATCCTGGCGATCATCGCCGTGATCGGGGCCGGCGGCGCGGTCGGGCACGTGCTCGAATATGCTGGCAGTGCCATCCGCGGCCTGTCGATGGAGGGGCGGCTCACCATCTGCAACATGTCGATCGAGGCCGGCGCTCGCGCCGGGATGATCGCCCCCGACGACACCACCTTCGCGTTTCTCGAAGGGCGCGCTTACGCTCCGAAGGGCGCGCTGTTCGATCGGGCGGTGGCGGCCTGGCGGCAGCTCCCCAGCGACGAGGATGCCCGGTTCGACCGCGAGGTGACGCTCGACGCGTCCAGCATCGCCCCCACCGTCACCTGGGGCACCAGCCCCGAGACCGCGCTTCCCGTCACCGCCGCGGTGCCGGATCCGGGCGCGGAAGCCGATCCCACCAAGGCCGGCCAGATGCGGGCGATGCTCGACTATATGGGCCTCACCCCCGGCACGCCCCTCGAAGCGGTCGCGATCGACCGGGTGTTCATCGGCTCCTGCACCAATTCGCGCATCGAGGACCTGCGGGCCGCCGCCGGCGTGCTGCGCGGCCAGAAGGCGGCGGTGCCGGGCCTCGTCGTCCCGGGCTCCGGCCCGGTGCGGCGCCAGGCCGAAGCGGAAGGGCTCGACCGGGTGTTTCGCGAGGCCGGCCTCGAATGGGGCGAGCCGGGCTGCTCGATGTGCGTCGGCATCAACGGCGACCTCGTGCCGGCCGGCGAGCGCTGCGCCTCGACCACCAACCGCAACTTTCCGGGCCGCCAGGGCCCGAATGCCCGCACCCACCTGATGAGCCCGGCGATGGCCGCCGCCGCCGCCGTCACCGGCCGCCTCACCGACATCCGCCGGCTCGGGAACCGCTGACCATGCAGCCCTTCACCACCCTTGAGGCCGTCGCGGTCCCGCTCGACGTGGCGAACGTCGACACCGACCAGATCCTGCCGGCCCGCTTCCTCAAGAAGCCGAGGAGCGCCGGCTACGGCAACTTCCTGTTCCACGACGAGCGCCGCCGGAGCGAGGCGGTGCCGCTCGACGCGCCCGCTTACGCGGGCGCCGGCATCCTGGTGGCCGACCGCAATTTCGGCTGCGGCTCCTCGCGCGAGGGCGCGGTCTACGCCCTCGTCGACGGCGGCATCCGCTGCGTGATCGCGCCGAGCTTCGGCGACATCTTCGCCTCGAACGCGGCCAAGAACGGGCTTCTCACCGTGACCCTGCCGGAGGACGCGGTCGCGTCCCTGCGCGCGCGCCTCGCGGCCGCGCCCGGCGCCGCGGTCACGGTCGACCTGCCGGCCCAGACCGTCACCGACCCGGACGGGACCGCGATCCCCTTCGAGATCGACCCGTTCAAGAAGCGCTGCCTCGTCGAGGGCCTCGACGACGTGGCGCTGACGCTCGAGCACGAGGCGGCCATCGCGGCCTACGACGCGAAGGCGGCGGCGGAGGCGCCGTGGCGGGTGCCGGGCGCCTGACCAGGAGCGGCGGGAGGCCCGCGGCGGCGCTCAGTGCCGCAGGCCCGGCGCCTCCCGCCCGGTCTTCTCGACGTACTCGGAATAGCCGCCGCCGTACTGGTGGATGCCGTCGGGCGTCAGCTCCAGCACCCGGTTCGACAGGGCGGCGAGGAAGTGCCGGTCGTGCGAGACGAACAGCATCGTGCCCTCGTACTGGGCGAGCGCCGCGATCAGCATATCCTTGGTGCCGACGTCGAGGTGGTTGGTCGGCTCGTCGAGGACGAGGAAGTTCGGCGGGTCGTAGAGCATCCGCGCCATGGCGAGCCGCGCCTTCTCGCCGCCCGACAGCACCCGGCAGCGCTTCTCGACATCGTCGCCCGAGAAGCCGAAGCACCCGGCGAGCGTGCGCAGCGACCCCTGCCCGGCCTGCGGGAAGGATTCCTCCAGGAACTCGAACACCGTTTGCTCGCCGACCAGGGTGTCCATCGCGTGCTGGGCGAAGTAGCCGAGCTTGACGCTGGCCCCGATCGTGACGCTGCCGGCATCCGGCGCGGTGGTGCCGGTGGCGAGCTTGAGCAGGGTGGACTTGCCGGCGCCGTTGACGCCCATCACGCACCAGCGCTCGCGGCGGCGGATGCCGAAATCGAGGCCATCGTAGATCGTGCGGCTGCCGTACGCCTTGCGCACGGATTTCAGGCTGATGACGTCGTCGCCCGAGCGCGGGGCTGCGGGGAAGTCGAAGGCGACGCTCTGGCGGCGCCGGGGCGGCTCGACGCGCTCGATCTTGTCGAGCTTCTTCACCCGGCTCTGCACCTGGGCGGCGTGCGAGGCGCGCGCCTTGAAGCGCTCGATGAACTTGATCTCCTTGGCCAGCATCGCCTGCTGGCGCTCGAACTGCGCCTGCTGCTGCGCCTCGTTCTGGGCGCGCTGCTGCTCGTAGAAGGCGTAGTCGCCCGAGTAGGTGGTGAGCGAGCCGGCGTCGATCTCGATGATCTTGCCGACGATCCGGTTCATGAAGGCCCGGTCGTGCGAGGTCATCAGGAGGGCGCCGTCGAAGCCCCGGAGGAAATCCTCGAGCCAGATCAGGCTCTCGAGGTCGAGGTGGTTGCTCGGCTCGTCGAGGAGCATCACGTCGGGGTTCATCAAGAGGATGCGGGCGAGCGCGACGCGCATCTTCCAGCCGCCCGACAGGGCGCCGACATCGCCCTCGACCATCTCGGGGGCGAAGCTCAGGCCCGCCAGCACCTCGTGCGCCCGGCCTTCCAGCGCGTAGCCGCCGAGCTCCTCGAACCGGCCCTGCACCTCGCCGTAGCGCTCGACCAGGGCCTCCACCTCGTCGGCCCGGTCGGGATCGGCGAGCGCGGTCTCGATCTCGCGCAGCTCCGCGGCGATCGCGCTCACGGGACCGGCGCCGTCCATCACCTCCGACAGCACCGAGCGGCCGGCCATCTCGCCGACATCCTGGCTGAAATACCCGATGGTGATCCCGCGGTCGGACGAGACCTGGCCCTCGTCGGGCTGCTCCTCCCCGGTGATCATCCGGAACAGGGTCGTTTTGCCGGCGCCGTTGGGGCCGACGAGCCCGACCTTCTCGCCGCGCTGGAGCGCGGCGGACGCCTCGATGAAGAGGAGCTGGTTGCCGTTCTGCTTGGCGATCTTGTCGAGGCGGATCATGGGAGGCGGAGGTCCGAAATGGGGAGCGCGCCGGATCGCGCGCGGTGTCGAGAGGGGGGCATGCCACGGCTTCGTGGCGGAGGGGTGTCAGGCGGGCGTCATGGTCGGCACGAACGGGTTTTCACCGCCCGTCCGACCCGCGCCCTCGCCTTGAGGACGAGCATGGGAGACGCGGGGTTCCGGCGCTCAGCCCCGCCCGTCGACCACCTCGGTGGCGGCCCGGAAGGCGGCGTCGGCGTCGAGGTCCGTGGTGTCGATCACCACGGCGTCCTCGGCCACCCGCAGGGGGGCGGCCGCGCGGTCGGCGTCGCGGGCGTCGCGGCGCAGGATGTCGGAGAGCACCGCCTCGTAGGCAACCGCCTCGCCGCGGCCGTCGAGCTCGCGGTGGCGGCGGCGGGCGCGCTCTTCCGCCGAGGCGGTCACGAACAGCTTCACGGCGGCGTCCGGGCAGACCACGGTGCCGATGTCGCGCCCGTCGAGCACCGCGCCCTCGGCCGAGCCGGCGAAGCGGCGCTGCCAGTCGAGGAGCGCGGCGCGGACCTGCCCTTGCGCCGAGACGATCGAGGCCGCCTCGCCCATGGCGCTGCCGCGCAGGCGGGAATCGGCCAGGAACGCGGGGGAAAGGCCCCGCGCCGCGGCGGCGGCGGCCTCCTCGTCGGCGAGGTCCTGCCCCGCATCGAGGAGCGTCAGGGCCACGGCGCGGTAGAGCAGGCCGGTATCGAGGTGCGGCAGGCGGTAATGCGCCGCCAGGCGCTTGGCGAGCGTGCCCTTGCCGGAGGCTGCCGGGCCGTCGATCGCGATCACCATCGGGCCGCTCACGCCGCGAGCGCGGCGCCGAGCGCCCGCATGTCGGCGAGGAAGGCGGGGTAGCTCGTCGCGATCATCGCGCCGTCATCGACCGTCACCGGCTCGCGGGCGGCCATCCCCAGGACCAGGAACGCCATCGCGATGCGGTGGTCGAGATGGGTCTCGACCGTGCCGCCGCCCTGCGGGGCGGCGCCGTCGCCGTGCACGACCAGGTCGTCGCCCTCGACGGTGTGGGGGACGCCGTTGGCCTTGAGGCCGGCCGCCACCGCGGCGAGGCGGTCGGATTCCTTGACCCGCAATTCGTGCAGGCCCTGCATCCGGGTGGTGCCGTGCGCGCAGGCGGCCGCCACCGCGAGGACCGGGTACTCGTCGATCATCGCCGGGGCGCGCTCGGGCGGCACCGCGACGCCGGTGAGGCGGCTGTGGCGCACCCGCAGGTCGGCCACGGTCTCGCCGCCCTCCTCGCGCTCGTTCAGGCGCTCGATGTCGCCGCCCATCTCGAGGAGCGTGGTGAGGAGGCCGGTGCGCAGGGGATTCATCATCACCCCCTCGATCACCACCTCGGAGCCCGGCACCACCAGCCCCGCGACGAGCGCGAAGGCGGCCGAGGACGGATCGGCCGGCACCACCACGTCGGTGGCCTTCAGGGTCGGCTGGCCGGTCAGCGCGATGCGCCGGCCGTGGCCGCCGGGACCGATCGCCTCGACCTCGACGTGGGCGCCGAACAGGCGCAGCATCCGCTCGGTGTGGTCGCGGGTGGCGGCCGCCTCGACCACCGTGGTGACCCCGGGGGCGTTGAGGCCGGCGAGCAGCACCGCCGACTTCACCTGTGCCGAGGCGACCGGGCTGTCGTAGGTGATCGGCACCGCCTCGCGGGGGCCGCGCAGGGTGAGCGGCACCCGGCCGCCCTCGGCCTGCTCCACCACCGTGACGCCCATCTGCACCAGGGGATCGAGGATCCGCCGCATCGGCCGCTTGCGCAAGGACGCGTCGCCGTCGAAGGTCGCGGTGACCGGGTGGCCACCGACCACGCCCATCATCAGCCGCGAGCCGGTGCCGGCATTGCCGAAATCGAGCACGCCCGCCGGGTCGGACAGGCCGCCGACGCCGACGCCGCGCACCCGCCAGCGCCCCTCCCCGTCCCGGTCGATCCCGGCGCCGAGCGCCTTCGCGGCGGCGGCGGTGCGCAGCACGTCGTCGCCCTCGAGCAGGCCCTCGATCCGGGTCTCGCCGAGGCTGAGCAGGCCGAGGATCATCGCCCGGTGCGAGATCGACTTGTCGCCGGGCGGCCGCAGCCGGCCCCGCAGGGCCGTCCCGGCCTGGGCGGTGATCGGGGACGGAGTGGAATCGTGCGACACGGGCAGGCGGCCTGGATCTCGAGAATCGCTTGGGGAGCGCGGGAAAACGGCCGGGTCGTTAGCACGCGGGCGCCGCCGCGTCATCCGCCGGTCCCCCGGGTATTTGACAGGGCTGGCGGGCGCGACTAACCGAACCCACTCTCTTCCGACATCGACAGGAACGTAACTACCGTGGCCAGACCGGAACTCGGCTTGAAGCGCCAGTGCATGAGCTGCGGCGCGAAGTTCTACGACCTCAGCAGGGACCCCGCCGTGTGCCCGAAGTGCGGCACGGTCTATCAGGTCGCCGCGCTCTCCACCACCCGCGTGCCCGCCCCGGCGATCGCCAACCGCGCCCCGCGCGAAGAGGAGACCGAGGAGGAGGCCGGCGCCCCCGAGATGGTCTCCCTCGACGAGGTCGAGGCCGCCGAGGGCGGTGACGACACTTCGGTCGACGACGACGCCGACGTGAGCGATGCCGGCGGCGACGACGACACCTTCCTGGAGGAGGACGAGGAGAGCGGCGACGACGTCTCCGACTTCATCGACGGCGACATCGAGAGCGACGAGGAATCCTGATTCTCGAAGCGGGCGACGGAGGCGGGCCCGCCTCCGTCGCCCTTAGGCCCCCGGCGGGCGCCCTTAAGCCCCCGGCGGGGCTCCGGAATTCCCGACGGTCACGAAAACTTCGCGAAGAGCCGCCCCGGGGGGCTTGTGTCCGGCGCGGCACCCTCCTATACCGCCGCTCACCGGCGACGCCCTCCCCGAGGGCGACCTGCCGGTTCCGGGACGGATCCCATACGTCCTGCAGCGTGGGGCTATAGCTCAGCTGGGAGAGCGCCTGCATGGCATGCAGGAGGTCAGCGGTTCGATCCCGCTTAGCTCCACCAAATCATCTCGGGCCCTGCCTGGCATGATCCGGTCGCGACCCGCGACCAGTAACGACGAGACCCGCCGGCGTGCCCAGCGCCGCGGATGATGGACGGGGCTATAGCTCAGCTGGGAGAGCGCCTGCATGGCATGCAGGAGGTCAGCGGTTCGATCCCGCTTAGCTCCACCACATCATCCCAGGCCCCGCCTGGTGTGACCCGATCGCGAGACGCGATCCGAACCTGACGAGACCCGCCGGCGTACCCAGCGCCGCGGCTGACGGACGGGGCTATAGCTCAGCTGGGAGAGCGCCTGCATGGCATGCAGGAGGTCAGCGGTTCGATCCCGCTTAGCTCCACCATCCCTCATCGACCCGACCTCCGCCTCGATCCGATGCGCGCCGCTCCTGCGGCCTTTCGCGGTGTGCCGGCCGGCCCGAGGTGGCGTGCCGGAGCCTCGCCGGCCCGTGAGTGCCCGCGACGACCCGGACGCCGTCGATCCCGCGTCTGCGTGTGCCTCCCCCGCGAGCGTCCACGGCCGACGGTCCCAGGGCGTGCGGTTCGTGCCGGCATTCGCGCGTCCGGCCGGAGCGAGGCATGCCCTAGAGGTCGCAGGGCCGTGCAATCGCTCGTGGTTTTTGCGACGCAGCGACAGTCGGACGGTAGTGCATCGCTCTGCCTCGTCGTCTCTTGTGTCATCTTCGGGTTCCGTAAAAACAACCGCTTTCCCGCTCGGCCGCTTCGGCGGCGCAATGTCCGGTTCTCATGGGTAACGCTGCGGTGCGGTCTCCGGCCTCATCTCGGGCGCCGGGACGCATTTTACTTCACCGGCCACTCGATATTTTTGCAAGCAGTTACAAGCGGAAATATCTATTCTTACAAGTAATAAAGCAAATCTTTCCTAGGGGTACATGTTCGAACACAAACGATCTGCGCATTCCTGGATGTTGCAGAGAGTCAACAAACTTCAACCGCCGGTCGATGACCCGATTGAAGAAGCAAATTACCCTTGGTAACATGCCTCCAGGCGGAAGCGTGGACGAGGGGATGTTTATGTTGACGGAGGCGCAGTGGGCCATGCTGGCACCTTTGCTCGAGGAATGCCGGCCTCGTGGCAAGACGCAGCCGCACGACCTCAAGCGAACCCTCGACGCGATCCTCTGGCGTCACTGGCACGATACCAACTGGCGCGCCGTCCCGGTGCAGTACGGCCCGTGGTGGATGGCGGCCCAGACCTTCATCCGCTGGTCGCGCCTCGGCGTCTGGGAGCAGCTGCATGCCCGCCTCGAGCGCTACTTCACGGAAGCCGGCCTGTCGGTTCCCGGGATCGACCACGACGAGTTCGCCTATGGCGGCGCCCGCAAGAAGGAGCTGCAGGACAGCGAGCTGCAGGTGCGCCAGATCGCCAACATGCTGCTGAGCGTGCAGAAGCAGGCGGCGGTGGCCTGAGGGCCGGGGCCGCCCGGTTCGCAGCCGCCGTCACCGGCAACGAGGACGGAACGCCCCATGTTCGTCAGCGTCAACGGCGTCCGCCTCTTCGTCGACGTCGAGAATGCCGGGCTGGTGCCGGCCGGCGACACCATGCGCGAGAAGCCGACCCTGCTGCTTCTGCATGGCGGGCCGGGCTTCGACCATAGCGCCCTCAAGCCCCTGTTCTCCGGGCTGAGCGACGTGGCCCAGGTGGTCTACTACGACCACCGCGGCAACGGCCGCAGCGAGGACGGCGAACGCTCTGCCTGGACGCTGGCCCAATGGGGCGACGACGTGAAGGGCCTGTGCGACGCCCTCGGCCTCGTCCGGCCGATCGTGCTCGGGATGTCGTGGGGCGGCTACGTCGCCCAATCCTACGCGACCCGCCATCCGGACCATCCGGGCAAGCTCGTGCTGGTCAGCACCGCCGCCAAGTTCGAGTTCCCGGCGGTCTTCGAGCGGTTCGGCCATCTGGGCGGCCCCGAGGCCGCCCGCATCGCGGAGGCCTACTGGACGGCTCCGACCGCCGAGCGCCGGGCGGACTTCATCCGCGTCTGCGGACCGCTCTACCGCCGGACGCCTTCGGACCCGGAGGCGATGCGGCGGGCGGTGATCCGCCACGACACCGCCCTGCACTTCAACGGGCCCGAGAATGAACAGGGGCGCATGGACTTCCGGTCCGCTCTCGCGGGCCTGCGCTGCCCCGTCCTCGTCATGGCCGGTGATCACGACCCGGTCTCGCCGATCGCCTTCAGCGAGACGATCGTGGCCTCCCTGCCGCCCGACCGCGTGCGCTTCGAACGTTTCGCCGAGTGCGGCCACGGCGTGTTCGGCGACGCCCCCGAGCGGGCCTCCGCGATCCTGCGCGACTTCATCGTGACGGGCTCTTGAGCCCGTCACGATGACGAGACGGGTGTCGATCCTGCCGAGGCTGGTCGGGCGACGCTCCGAGCCCCCCTACTCCGCCGCCTCCCGCAGCCGCGGCGGCTCCTCGTCCGCCGGCACCTCGTCCTCATCCCGGGGGCCGTGCGTGCGCCCGGACAGGAAGGTCGAGAGCTTGTCGAGGTAGATGTAGATCACCGGCGTGGTGAACAGCGTCAGCACCTGGCTCACCGCGAGGCCGCCGACCATGGCGTAGCCGAGCGGCTGGCGGATCTCCGAGCCGGTGCCGGTGCCGAACATCAGCGGGATGCCGCCGAGAAGCGCCGCCATCGTGGTCATCAGGATCGGGCGGAAGCGCAGGAGGGCCGCCTTGCGGATCGCCTCCTCGGGGCCGATGCCCTCGTGGCGCTCGGCGACGATCGCGAAGTCGACCAGCATGATGCCGTTCTTCTTCACGATGCCGATCAGCAGGATGATGCCGATCAGCGCGATCAGGCTGAAATCGTAGCCGAACCACAGGAGCATCGCGAGCGCGCCGACGCCGGCCGAGGGCAGGGTCGACAGGATCGTCAGCGGGTGGATGTAGCTCTCGTAGAGGATGCCGAGGATCAGGTAGACCACCACCAGGGCGGCGGCGATCAGGAGCGGCACCGTCGCGAGCGATTGCTGGAACGCCTGCGCGGTGCCCTGGAAGCCGGTGGCGAGGGTCGCCGGCACGCCGAGGTCCTTGGCCGCCTTGTCGATCGCGGCGGTCGCCTGGCCGAGCGCGATGGTGGGCGCCAGGTTGAAGCTGATCGTCACCGAGGGGAACTGGCCCTGGTGGCTGATCGAGAGCGGGCGCACCGGCACGGTGGTCCAGGTGGCGAAGGCGGCGAGCGGCACCTGCCCGCCGGTGGTCGGCGACTTCACGTAGATGTCGCGCAACGAGTCCGGGTTGCCCTGGAGCGCCGGCAGGATCTCCATGACGACGTGGTAGCTGTTGAGCTGGGTGAAGTACTGCGCCACCTGGCGCTGGCCGATCGCGTCGTAGAGCGTGTCGTCGATCAATTGCGGCGTGATGCCGAAGCGCGAGGCGGCGTCGCGGTTGATCGACAGGGTCAGGGTCGTGCCGTCGGTCTGCTGGTCGGTCGCGACGTCGCGCAACTCCGGCAGGGTCTTCAGCTTCTCGAGGAGCCGCGGCGACCAGGTGTTGAGTTCGTCGAGGTTCGGGTCCTGCAGCGTGTACTCGAACTGGGTGCGCGAGGAGCGACCGCCGGTGCGCACGTCCTGCGAGGCCTGGAGGAAGACCTTCACGCCCTCGAGCTTCGCGAGCTTCGGCCGCAGGCGGTCGATGATCTGGAAGGCGTTCGCCTCGCGGTCGTCCCGGGGCCTCAGGGTGATGAACATCCGGCCGGAATTGAGCGCCTGGCCGCTGCCGCCGATCGACATCGCGACGCTCGCCACGTCCGGATCGGCCTGGATCACCTGGCCGACCGCGCGCTGGCGGTCCTCCATGGCGGAGAACGAGATGTCCTGCCCGCCCTCCGTGATGCCGACGATCAGGCCCGTATCCTGCTGCGGGAAGAAGCCCTTCGGGATGATCACGAACAGGTAGCCGGTGAGCGCCACCGTGCCGAGGAAGGTCAGGAACGTCACGACGTGGTGGCGGAGCGCCACGTCGAGGGCGGCCTCGTAGGCATGCAGCATCCCCTCGAAGACCCGCTCGCTCCAGCGGTAGAGGCGTCCGTGATGCTCGTCCTCGTGCTCCTTGAGGAAGCGCGAGGCCATCATCGGGGTCAGCGACAGCGACACGAAGGCCGAGACGCCGATCGTCATCGAGAGCACCACGGCGAATTCGCGGAACAGCCGGCCGATGATGCCGCCCATCAGGAGCAGCGGGATCAGCACCGCGATCAGCGAGACCGAGATCGACACGATGGTGAAGCCGATCTCGCCGGCGCCCTTGAGCGCCGCCTGCATCGGCTTCATCCCCTCCTCGATGTGGCGGGCGATGTTCTCCAGCACCACGATCGCGTCGTCGACGACGAAGCCGACCGCGATGGTGAGCGCCATCAAGGACAGGTTGTCGAGGGTGTAGCCGGCCATCCACATCAGCGCGCAGGCGCCCAGCAGCGCCAGCGGCACCGTCACGCTCGGGATGATGGTGGCCCAGACCGAGCGCAGGAACACGAAGATCACCGCCACCACGAGCGCGATGGTGATGAGGAGCGTGAACTGCACGTCCTCGACCGAGGCGCGGATGGTCTGGGTGCGGTCGCTCAGGGTCTTGACCACCACGCCCGCCGGCAGGGAGGCGGTGATGCGCGGCAGCTCGGCCTTGATCCGGTCCACCGTGTCGATGACGTTGGCGCCGGGCTGCTTGAAGATGACGAGGAACACCCCGCGCTGGCCGTTGGCCCAGGCCGCCTGCTTGGCGTCCTCCGGCCCCGCCACCGCGGTGCCGATGTCGCGCACCCGCAGCGGCGCGCCGTTGCGGTAGGCGATGATGACGTCGTTCCAGTCCTTCGCGACGGTGAGCTGGTCGTTGGCGTAGACCGTGTAGCTGCGGGTCGCCCCGTCGAAGCTGCCCTTCGGGCTGTTGACCGTGGTGATCGAGAGCTGGGTGCGGACGTCCTCGAGCGACAGGTCCTTGGCGACGAGCTTCGCCGGGTCGATCTGCACCCGCACCGCCGGCTTCTGCTGGCCGCCGATCAGGACCTGGCCGACGCCCGAGATCTGGCTGATGCGCTGCGCCAGCTGCACGTCGGCGGCGTCGTCGACCTCGATCAGCGGCAGGGTGTCGGAGGTGGCCGAGAGCAGCAGGATCGGCGAGTCGGCCGGGTTCACCTTGCGGTAGGTCGGCGGGCTCGGCAGCGTCTTCGGCAACTGGCCGCCGGCGGCGTTGATCGCCGCCTGGATGTCGTTCGCCGCCGCGTCGATGTTGCGGTTGAGGTCGAACTGCACGGTGATCGACGAGATGCCCAGCGCGCTCGTCGAGGTCATCTGGCTGACGCCCGGGATCTGGGCGAACTGGCGCTCCAGCGGCTGCGCCACCGAGGAGGCCATGGTCTCCGGGCTGCCGCCGGGCAGCTGCGCGGTGACCTGGATCGTCGGGAAGTCGACCTGCGGCAGGGGCGCGACGCCGAGCAGCGGATAGGCCACGATCCCGATGAACAGGATCCCGGCCATGATCAGCGAGGTCGCGATCGGGAAACGGATGAAGTAGCCGGAGATGCCGCCGCGCGCGGCGTTCCCCTGCCCGGTGCCGAACTGCATGTCAGCGCGCCTCGCTCTGCGCCAGGGCGGCGTTGCCGGCCGGCCGGCTCTCGGCGACGAGCGCGCCCTCCTGCACCCGGGACTGGCCGCGCCAGATCACCGTCTGGCCGGAAGAGAGGCCCTTGGTCACCTCGGTGCGGCCGCCGTCGGAGCGGCCGACCGTGATCGGCTGCATGTGCGCCCGCTTCTGATCGTCGACCACGAAGGCGTAGAGGCCCTTCGGCCCGTGCTGGACCGCGTCGTCCGGCACCGTCACGGCGTCGGGGATCGTGCCGGTGCGCATCCTGGTCGAGACCGACAGGCCCGGCCACAGGGCGTGGTCCTTGTTGGCGAAGGAGGCCTTGAGCCGGATCGTGCCGGTCGCGGTGTCGACCTGGTTGTTGACGAGGTCGAGGCGGCCCTCGGACAGCTTCGCCGCCCCGTCGGTGCTCCAGGCCTCGACCGGCACCGGGCCGGCGGCCAGCGCCTTCGTCACCTCGCGCAGCCGCTCCTCGGGCGCGGTGTAGACCACGAAGATCGGCTCGACCTGGGTGATGGTGACGATCGCGGTCTGCTGCGCCGCGTTGACGATGTTGCCGACGTCGATCAGGCGAAAGCCCGTGACGCCGTCGATCGGCGCCTGGATCGTGGCGTAGGAGAGTTGCGTCGTCGCGTTGTCGATCGCCGCCTGATCGGAGGCGACCTGGGCGGTGAGCTGGCTCACCTGCGCCCCTTGCGTCTCGGTCTGCTGGCGCGAGGCGTAGTCGCCGAGCTTGGTGTAGCGCTCGAGGTCGGCCTTGGCGTTCTTGAGGTTGGCCTCGTCCTGGGTCTTCTTCGCCTTGGCCTGGTCGAGGGCGGCCTGGTAGGGCCGCGGGTCGACCTGGGCGAGGAGGTCGCCCTTCCTGACGACCTGACCCTCGCGAAAGCCGATCTTCAGGATCTCGCCGTCGACCCGGCTGCGCACCTGAACGGTGTTGTAGGCCTGGACCGTGCCGAGGCCGCCGAGCACCACGGCGAGCGGGCCCTGCTCGACCTGCGCGAAGGTCACCGGCACGGCGGCCGGGGCGCGGGCGGCGGGTTTCGCCGCGCCGGCCTCTTCGTGCCGGTGCCACGCATAGGCGCCGCCGGCCCCTGCCAGCACGACGAGGGCCAGCAGCCATCCGCCGCGCCGGCGCTTCATCGGTCCAGCGCCCTGTTCTGATCTCATCGGTCGCGCGCTTCCACAAGTCCGGAGCCGGCCCGCGACTGGCTCAGGCGACCGCCGAGGCGGCCGCACGGTCCGGCATCCTTCAAGCGTATGGCACTCGACTGTTTCTGCAGTATGCGAGGTCCATGCGTCGTTTCTGCGCGGTGGATGGATCCGGCCTCCGATGGATGCGGGCCGGCGCGACCGCTCGGAACGCGCCGGCCGTCCGCCTCAGGCGCGCGCCATCGCGTCGGCCTTGCCGATCAGCGCCTCCGCCATGCGGATCGACGCGATGTCGATGAGCCGTCCGTCCAGCGAGACGGCGCCGCGGCCGGCCTTGGCCGCCTCCTCCATCGCCGCCAGGATGCGCCGGGCCTTCGTCACCTCGGCCTCGCTCGGGGTGAAGACCTCGTTGGCGAGATCGATCTGCGAGGGATGGATCGCCCACTTGCCCTCGAAGCCGAGCGCCGCGCAGCGCCGGGCCGCCGAGCGGTAGCCGTCCGGATCGGAGAAGTCGCCGAACGGCCCGTCGATCGGCCGCAGGCCGTAGGCGCGGCAGGCGACCAGCATCCGGTTCTGGGCGAACAGCCAGGGGTCCTGCCAGTGGGTCTGGCGCCCGCCCGCCTCGTCCTTGTCGGTCAGCACCGCGTAGTCAGGGTTCACGCCGCCGATCACGGTCGAGCGGGCACGCAACGAGGCGGCGTAGTCGGCGACGCCGAACGACATCGCCTCGAGCCGCTTCGAGGATTGGGCGATCGCCTCGACGTTGGCCATGCCGAGCGCGGTCTCGATCAGCACCTCGAAGCCGATCTTCTTCTCGCGCCTTTTGGCCTGCTCGATCTGCGTCACCAGCACGTCGATGGCGTAGACGTCCTGCGGCACGCCGACCTTCGGGATCAGGATCATGTCGAGGCGCGGGCAGGACTCGACGATGTCGATCACGTCCCGGTACATGTAGTGGGTGTCGAGGCCGTTGATGCGGATCATCATCGTCTTCGAGCCCCAATCGATGTCGTTGAGGGCCTGGACGATGTTCTTCCTCGCCTGCTCCTTGTCGTCGGGGGCGACCGCATCCTCGAGATCGAGGAAGATCACGTCGGCGGTGGACTTGGCGGATTTCTCCATGAAGGTCGGGTTCGAGCCCGGCACCGCAAGCTCGGAGCGGTGCAGGCGGGGCGTGGCTTGCTGGACGAGGGTGAAGCTCATTTTGGGTTTCCTCCGAGGAGAGAGTGTGGCGGTCCGTCGGGGACGCAGGCAACGTGGCGGAAGGTGGGGGGCGCGGGCCCGGCGGGGCATGGGGATAAAGAAGAGGCGCGGGTCTCTCCCTCCCCCCTCTGCGGGGAGGGTGCCCGGCGGAGCCGGGGCAGCGGGACGCAGTCCCGCCGAGAGGGGAACCACGCTTCCGGAGAAGACTGAGCCGTTCTGAAGGGCGCCCTCTGGAACAGCGTCGCGCAGCCCCTCTCCCGGCCCCCTTCGGGGCCACCCTCCCCTCTTCTTTCCCGGGCAGACCTGCTACCCGCGCTGAGAGGAGGATGGGCGCCTCATCCGGCAACCGGGCGAAACACCCTCACCCCGTCGCCCCGAACCCCGTCGCGACGCAGTTGATCGAGAGCAGCAGCGCCGATTTCAGCCCCTCGCGCTTGCCTTCGTCGGTCTCGGCCCGGAAGCGGCGCAGGAGGTCGACCTGCTCGCGGCCGACCTGGTTGAGCACAGGCAGCCGCTGGTCGAGCCGGCCGCGATAGAGCGGGAACCGCTCGGCGAGGCTCGCGGCACCGCTCACCTCGAGCGCCATCGCGCAGGTCAGCCGGTACTCGGCCTCGATCATCGCGAAGATCGCCTCGCGGGCGCCCTCGTCCGGGCACAGGCCGGCGAAGTCGCGGGCGAGCCCGAGATCGACGGTGAGGAGCGTCTTCTCGACCTCGTCCATGATGAGGCGGAAGAGCGGCGACTCCTCGAACATCCGCCGCAGCAGCGTCCGGCCGGCCTCGCCGCGCACGTCGACGAGGCTCTTCAGCCCGCTGCCGACCCCGTACCAGCCGGTGATGCCGTGCCGGTTCTGGCTCCAGGCGAAGACCCACGGGATCGCCCGCAAGTCGGCGAGGCTGCGCGCGCCGAAGCGGCGGGCCGGGCGCGAGCCGATGTTGAGGAGCGCGATCTCGTCGAGCGGGCTCGCGGCGCCGAAATAGGTCACGAGGTCCGGATGCGTCAGGAGCCGCGCGTAGGCCGCCCGCGAGGCACCCGATAGCGCCTCCATCGCGTCGTCGAAATCCGGGTTCGCCGCCGGGGTTTCCGGGGCGGCGCCGTCGAGGGCGTGGGCCAGCACCGCGGAGGCGAGCAGCTCCATCTGGTAGGCGGCGGTGCCGCGGTTGGCGTACTTGAACGACACCACCTCGCCCTGCTCGGTGGTGCGGAACCGGCCCCGGATCGAGCCCGGCGGCTGGGCGGCGATCGCCCGGGCGGTCGGCGCGCCCCCGCGGCTCACCGAGCCGCCGCGGCCGTGGAAGAACGCGATGCCGATCCCCGCCTGCTCGCCGACCTGGGTCAGGAGGCGTTGCGCCTTCGCCAGCTCCCAGTTCGAGGCGACGAAGCCGCCGTCCTTGTTCGAATCCGAGTAGCCGATCATCACCTCCTGCACCCCGCCCTGCTGGCGGGCGGAGCGGCGCACGACCGGGGTCTTGAGCAGCGCCCGCATGATCGCCGGCGCGGCGCGCAGGTCGTCGATGGTCTCGAACAAGGGCACGATCGGCAGCGGGCAGACCTCGGTGCCGCCCGAGTCGAGGAAGACGCCGGCACTCTTCGCCAGCAGGTAGACGCCGAGGATGTCGGGGACCGAATGGGTCATCGACAGCACGAAGGCGCCGAAGGCCTCGCGGTCGAGGCTGCCGCGCATCTCCGCCACCAGCCGGAAGGTGGAGAGCGTCTCGCGCGCCTCCTCGGGCAGGCCGGCGAGGTCGGGCGGGCCGTCGAGGGGACGCGCCAGTTCGGCCTCGAGCCAGGCGGTCCAGGCCGGCGCGTCGACGTCCGGCGGCTCGCCCGCGTGATCCCGGCGCCAGAGCGCCTGGAGCGCCCGGGTGGTGCGGGTCGTGTTCTCGCGGATGTCGAGCCGCACGGTCGAGAAGCGGAAGATCTCGACCATCCGGCGCACCGGCCGCACCCGGTTGGCGGACAGCGAGGCGCAGCCGGCCTCGCGCAGACCGTCCTCCAGTGCGCGCAGGTCGGCGATCAGCGCGTCGGCATCGGCGTAGCCCGGTCCGGTCCCGGGTCGTTCCTCCAGCCCGGCGATCGTCGCGTCGAGGCGCCGGCTCAGGCAGGTCAGGAACTGGCGGTAGGGCTCGCCCGGGTTGCGCCGCGCGATGTCCTCCCCGTCCGGCTGGCGCGCGATCTGGCCGGCGAGCGCGGCCGCGAAACCGTCCGGCACCGGCAGGGCGCGGGCGCTGATCGACAGGGTGCGGGCGAGCCCGCCGATCCCGTCGCGGTAGCGCGCCAGGCTCGCGAGCGCGTTGCGCCGGAGGGTGCGCCGGGTCACCTCGGCGGTGACGAAGGGGTTGCCGTCCCGGTCGCCGCCGATCCACGAGCCGAACTGGAAGAAGGCCGGCACCTCGAAGCGGGTGCCCGGATAGGCGGCCTCCAGGGCTTCCTCGAGCGAGCCCAGGGTCTCGGGCAGCATCTCGAACAGCGTCTCGTCGAAGAAGTGCAGCCCCCAGGCCACCTCGCGGTCGACGGTCGGCTTCTCGAGATGCAGCTCGCCGGTCATCCAGACCAGCTCGATCTCGTCGCGCAGGTCGTCCATCAGGGCGTGGCGCTCGCGCTCGGTCCAGCGCGGCATCTCCAGCTCCTTCAGGATCAGGTAGATGCGCCGGAATTTCTCCAGCACCGTGACGCGCTTGGCCTCGGTCGGGTGCGCCGTCAGGGTCGGGCGCACGCGCAGGGACGTCAGCATCTCGTGCACGGCCTTCGCCGGCACGCCCCGCGCGGCCGCGCGGGCGAGCACCGCGCCGAACGAGTTCTTCAGCCGGTCACGCCCGGCATTGCGCTCGACGTGGCGGCGCCGGCGCATGGCGGTGTTCTGCTCGGCGATCGCGATGAGCTGGAACCAGATGCCCTGGACCTGCAGGGCTCGCGCCGTCAGCTCCGGCGACAGCCCGGCGATGTCCGCCTGCCCGCGCAAGGTCGCCTCCAGCTCAGGCTGGTGGCGCCGGCAGACGTCGACCAGCGAGCGGAACAGCACGTCGAGGGCGACGCGGTCCTCGGTGCCGGAGATCAGCGGCGGGACGAAGGGGGTGTCGGGAACGGGAGTGTGGATCATCGGGGGCTCCCCGTGGGGATCGAGGGAGGATTCTTCGAAGGGTTCGCGCTGTCCCCCCTCTCCCGAGTGGGAGAGGGGCCGGGGGTGAGGGTGGCTCGGCTTCAGGTTTGAACTCTGAGCGCTAAGCTGCGCAGCTCGACGCTCGGCCCTTTATCCCGAAGCCGAGCCACCCTCACCCCTACCCCTCTCCCACACGGGAGAGGGGATCCCGCGCTGTTTGCGGGAGCCGTGCATGGGACCGGCTCACGCCGCCTTGCGGCGCTCGGCCATCACCTGCGCCATGGTCGTCCCGAAGGCGCCGGGGCTCGGCGCCACGGTGAGGCCGTGGGCGCGCATGATCTCGGCCTTCTCGCCCGCGCTGTCACCGGCCGCCGAGATGATCGCGCCGGCGTGGCCCATCTTGCGGCCCTTCGGGGCGGTCAGCCCGGCGACGAAGCCGACGACGGGCTTTCGCATGTTCTTCTGGATCCAGGCCGCGGCCTCGGCCTCCTGCGGCCCGCCGATCTCGCCGATCATCAGGACCGCGGCGGTGTCCGGGTCCGCCTCGAACAGGGCGAGGTGGTCGAGGAAGGACGAGCCGTTGATGGGGTCGCCGCCGATGCCGACCGAGGTCGAGATGCCGAGGCCCACCGCCTTCATCTGCGCGGCCGCCTCGTAGCCGAGCGTGCCGGAGCGGGAGATCACCCCGATATTGCCCTTGAGGTAGATGTGACCCGGCATGATGCCGAGCATCGCCTTGCCCGGCGAGATGATGCCGGCGCAGTTGGGGCCCACCACCATCGGCCGGCGCTCCTTCGGGTAGCGCCGCAGGTAGCGCTTGACCCGCATCATGTCCTGGGCCGGGATGCCGTCGGTGATCGAGCAGATCAGCCGGATGCCGGCATCGGCCGCCTCCATGATGGCGTCAGCGGCGAACGGCGGCGCCACGAAGGTGATGCTGGCCTCCGCGCCCGTCTCCTGCACCGCCCGGCGCACGGTGTCGAAGACCGGCACGCCGTGCTCGGTGCGGCCGCCCTTGCCCGGTGTGACCCCGGCCACGACCTTGCCGCCGTACTCGACCATCTCGCGGGCGTGGAAGCTGCCCTTGTCCCCGGTGATGCCCTGGACCAGGATCCGGGTCGTCTCGTCGATCAGGATGCTCATCGGGCGTCCCCTCAGTTCGCGGTGCGGATGGCGGCCACGGCTTTCTCCGCGGCCTCCGTCAGGGTGTCGGCGGTGATGAGGTCGAGGCCGCTCTTCTCCAGGATCGCCTTGCCGGCCTCGACGTTGGTGCCGGCGAGCCGCACCACCAGCGGCACGCCGATCTTCACCTCGCGGGCGGCCTGGACGACGCCCTCGGCGATCCAGTCGCAGCGGTTGATGCCCGCGAAGATGTTGACCAGGATCGCCCGCACGTTCGGGTCCGACAGGACGAGGCGGAAGGCCGTGGCGACGCGCTGCGGCGAGGCGCCGCCGCCGACGTCGAGGAAGTTCGCCGGCTCGCCGCCCGCGTGCTTGATCATGTCCATGGTCGCCATGGCGAGGCCGGCGCCGTTGACGATGCAGCCGATCTCGCCGTCGAGGCCTATGTAGTTCAGGTTGTGCTCGGCGGCCTGGGCCTCGCGCGGGTCGCTCTGCGAGGGATCGTGCATGTCGGCGATCTGGCGGCGCCGGAACAGGGCGTTGTCGTCGAACGACATCTTGGCGTCGAGCGCCAGCACCCGGTCGTCGCGGGTCACGACGAGGGGATTGATCTCGAGCATCACGGCGTCGCAATCGCGAAAGGCCCGGTAGGCGCTCATGATCGTCTTCACCGCGGCGCCGACCTGCTTGATGGTGAGGCCGAGCTGGAAGGCGAGTTCGCGCGCCTCGAAGGGCTGCAGGCCGACCGCGGGCTCGACCACGACCTGCAAGAGCGCGTCGGGATCGGTCGCGGCGATCTCCTCGATGTCCATGCCGCCGGCCTTGGAGGCCACGACCCGCACCCGCTCGACCTTCCGGTCGAGGACGATGCCGAGATAGAGCTCGCGCTCGAACGGGTCGGCGGTCTCGATGTAGACCCGCTGCACCGGCTTGCCCTCGGGGCCGGTCTGGTGCGTGACGAGGCGCCGGCCGAGGAGGTCGTTCGCCGCGTCGCGGACCTCGTGGGTGGTGCGGCAGAGCCGGATGCCGCCGGCCTTGCCGCGGGCGCCGGCATGGATCTGCGCCTTCACCGCCCAGTGCCCGCCGCCGAGCTCGGTCGCGGCGTAGACCGCCTGGTCGGGGCTGAACGCCACGGCTCCCTTCGGGATCGGCACGCCGAAGCTCGCGAGCAGCTCCTTGGCCTGGTACTCGTGCACGTCCATGGCGTCCTCCTGGGTTCTGGGCAAAGGCTTCCCGTTCCGGGCACGAGGGGGTTCCTCGCGCCCGGCTGAAAAGCTCGGGTCGTTGCTTCGTTTAGTCGCCCGGATACTTCACGCCGGGCGCGCCGACACTTAGGTCAGCTTCGACTTCACCAGCCCGTAGACCCGCTCGGTCAGGGCGTCGGCACCGTCGAGCGCCCAGGCGAGGTCGGCGAGGCGGCCTTCCGCGAAGGTCCGGTCCTCGATCGCCTTGGCGTTGACGTAGACGTTGAGGGCGGCGCTGCGCAGGCCGGCCTGGGCCGCCAGCACGGCGACGCCGGCATCGCTGACCACGTTGAGGTTGCCGCGCTCGGCGATTCCCTCGCACAGGTCGATCACCGCCCGGCAGGTCCTGGCGCAGGCGAGCGGCACGTCGGTGGCGAGCCGCAGGGCGTCCTGGATGGCGGCCGCGCGGGCCGCCTTCTCGTCGTCGCTCGCCTTCGGCAGCCCGTAGGCGCCCATCACCGCGTCGAACGCCTTGACGTCCTCGGCGATCATGCCGGTGAGCTCGGCCCTCAAGCGCTCGGCGCGGTCGCGGGTCGCGATCATCTCGGCCTCGACCTCGGCGTACTTCTTCTTGCCGATGGTGAGGTTGCAGACCATCGAGACCAGGGCCGCCCCCATGGCGCCGGAGATCGCCGCCGCGCCGCCGCCGCCCGGGGTCGGGCGCTCGCTCGCCAGGGCGTCGAGGAAGCCCGGGATGGTGTCCTCAGGATTGGCCATCACGCCATCTCTTTCGCGAGCGCGTAGATCTCTTCCGCGTCGAGGACCTGTTCGCTGCTCTCGAACAGCTTGGCGACGCAGGCGCGGTGCAGCTTGAGCTTCAGGCCGCCGATGCCGAGCGCCCCGAACACCGTCTTGCCGTGGCGCTCCTTGCCCTTGTCGGTCGCCTCGATCCCGCCGAAGCCGAGCGGCGGCTGGGCGTTGTAGTCGGCCAGGAAGGCGAGGTCCCGGGCTCCCTGCCACTGCGCCTCGGAGACGAGCTCGAGCCCGATCGCGCCGGCCGAGAACGCCACATCGGCATCATTGACGGCCGCAGCCCGGGACTCGGCATCCGCGGTCTCGATCGCCCGGATCTCGACCTTGAAGCGGGTCTCGATGGCCTTGGCGGCTTCCTGCGCCTTGGCGAGGTTGCGCCCGGCGAGCGTGACGGTCGCGCCCTCCTTGGCGAGCAGGGCCGCCGAGCGCATGCCGACCGGGCCGGTGCCGGCGAGCACCACGGCGCGCTTGCCCTGGAGCGAGCCCGCCGCCTTGGCGACGAGGGCCACGCCCGCCGCCGCGGTGGTGTTCGAGCCGTTGGAGTCGAGCATGCACGACACCCGGAACGGGCCGAAGAAGCGCTTGCGCACCGCCTTGAACACCGCCTCGCCGGCCGCCATGCTGCCGCCGCCGACGAAGATCGCGGTCGATTTCTTCTCCGACCCGCCGCGGGTGTAGATCGTGCCGTCGACGAGCGCCCCGACATTCTCGGGCGTCACGTTGGGATAGCCGGTGATGATGTCGGCGCCGCCGTCGTAGCCCACCACCACGTCGAACACGCTGGGCATCGGGTCGGTGTCGAACTGGAACAGAAGCTTCTTCATCGTGATCCTTTCCGCCGCGGGCAACCGAGCCGGCGCGGGGCATCCTTCGAGGTTGGCGAGAGCGGGTTAGCGCTCCGTCCCGCCCTACTCCACCACGTTCTGCGGCCGGCCGGCCACGAAGGCCTCGATGTTGTCGACGACCTGGTCGGCCAGGATCTGCATCGCTTGGCGGCTCGCCCAGGCGACGTGGGGGGTGATGATGAGGTTCGGCAGGTCGAGGGCGAGGAGCGGGTTGTCGTCCCGCGGCGGCTCGGAGGTCAGCACGTCGAAGCCGGCGCCGCCGATCGTGCCGGCGGTCAGGGCTTCCGCCAGCGCCGCCTCGTCGACGAGGCCGCCGCGGGCGGTGTTGATCAGGATCGCGTCGCGCTTCATCCGCTTGAGCTCGTCCCGGCCGATCATGTTGCGGGTCTCGGGCGTCAGCGGCGCGTGCAGCGTGATCACGTCGCTCTCGCGGATGATCGTGTCGAGGTCGACGAGGCCCGGTTGGGGCATCACGTCGTAGGCGAGCACCCGCATGCCAAGCGCTTCCGCCCGCTGGCCGATCGACTTGCCGAGCGCGCCGTAGCCGACGATGCCGAGCGTCGAGCCGGCGACGTCGCGGATCGGGTAGTCGAAGTAGCAGAAGTGCCGCGCCTTGGCCCAGTCGCCGCGCCGGACCGAGTTGGTGTAGGGGACGATCGCCCGGCGCAGGGCGAAGATCAGCCCGATCACGTGCTCCGGCACGGTGTTGAAGGCGTAGTTGCGGATGTTGACGACCGTGATGCCGCGGGACTTGGCGAAGGCCTTGTCGACCACGTCGGTGCCGGTCGCCGCGACCGCGATCAGCTTGAGGTCCGGCAGCTGGGACAGGGTCTCCTCGCGCATCGGCACCTTGTTGATGATGGCGATGTCGGCGCCCTTCAACCGCGCGACGATCTCGTCCGGAGCCGTCACCGCGTGCTCGACGTACTCGTGCGGGAAGCCCGGGGGCCGCAGGGTCGCATCCAGGGTCTCGCGGTCGAGGAAGACGATGCGGTGGGACATGGTCGGGCGGTCTCCGGCGGTCTTTTCGTGATCCCCGCTCCCGGGGCGGGCGGGGCGCGGCACAATGGCATGGCGGGCCGGATCCCGGCAGCCGGTCTTAGAGGTAGATCACTCTCCTCTCCCCCCCGGGCGGGGAGAGGAGAGACACGCGCCTCAACCCTCCCGCGTGCTCCGGAAATGCTCCGTCGCCGCCGCGACGCCGCTGCCGGGGGTGATGCGGATGCCCGCATCCTGCATCGCCATCTCGACGCCGGCGAGCGCACCGAGCAGCATCAGCTCGTTGAGGTCGCCGATATGGCCGATGCGGAACAGCTTGCCCGCCACCTGCGACAGGCCGGCGCCGAGGGCGAGGTTGTAGCGGCGATAGGCGATGTCGATGATCTCGGCGCCGTTGATCCCCTCCGGCACCATCACGGCGCTCACCGTGTGGGAGTGCCACTTCGGCTCTTTCGCGCAGAGCGTCAGCCCCCAGGCCTTGACCGCCGCGCGGGTGCCGTCGGCGAGCCGGCGGTGACGGGCGAAGATGGTCTCCAGCCCCTCGTCCTCGACGCAAGCCAGGGCCTCGCGCAGGCCGTGGAGCATCGGCACGGACGGCGTGTAGGGGAAGTAACCGGTGGCGTTGGCCTTGGCCTGGTCGGCGAAGTCGAAGTAGACGCGCCGGCACTCGGCGGTCTTGGCGGCTTCCAGCGCCCGCTTGCTGACGCAGACGATGCCGAGACCCGCCGGCAGCATCAGGCCCTTCTGCGAGCCGGTGATGGCGCAGTCGACCCGCCATTCCTCCGCCCGGAAGTCGATGCTGCCGATCGACGACACGCCGTCGACGTAGAGCATCGCCGGGTGGTTCGCCGCGTCGATCGCCCGGCGCACCGCGCCGATGTCGGAGGTGACGCCGGTGGTGGTCTCGTTGTGGACCACCAGCACCGCCTTGATCCGGTGCTCGCGGTCGGCCCGCAGGGCCTCCTCGATCCGCTCGGGGTCGGCGCCGGTGCCCCACGCCTCCTCCTGGATCTCGACGTCGAGGCCGACCCGGCGGGCCATGTCGATCCACAGCGTGCTGAACTGGCCGTAGCGCGGCGCCAGCACCCGGTCGCCGGGGGAGAGCGTGTTGGTGAGCGCCGCTTCCCAGGCGCCGGTGCCGGTCGAGGGGAAGAGGAAGATCTGGCCCTCGCGGGACTTGAAGACCTTCTTGGTTTCCTCGAACAGCGGCAGCGTCAATTCGGGAAAGGCCGACGAGCGGTGGTCCTCGGAGGGCACGATCATCGCGCGCTGGACCCGCTCCGGGATGTTGGTCGGACCCGGAACGAAGAGGAAGTTGCGTCCCGGACGTCTCGATCCAGCCATGGTGTCTCCTCCGGCCCTGCGGGCTCTGAGTCCGGGCGTTGCATCGCCCGTCCCGTGAAATCGGTGCGCGTCCTCGGCCGCCGCGACGGGTCGATCCGAGGATCGGTCGGCGCCGCGTTACCGCGCCGAGGACCGGCTCGCCCCGTCGAGGAAGACTATGGAAGTGCGCCGCCTCGAAGGAAAACTGAAAAAACTGAGGCCGGGCTTCGAAAAAATTGAAGCCGCGCCGGCGTCTCGTCCGAAAGGGGTACGCGGCTGCACCTTCGGTGGCAACGGCTTAGTCTAGGCTTTGCCGTATCGGCAGTATTGCTCAGAAAAGCTTCAAACCTTATCGAATGTGATCAGCAGTTCCGATCGCGGCGGATATGCATCGGCTCCAAGATGCAACGGGTCGGAACCGGGGGGAGACCGCTCATGATTGCGAGCAGCGTGAACTCGGGGTTCACCCGCGCGGAGTCCACTCGTGCAGAGTTCACCCGCACCCGACCGCGGACGGTGCGCCGCTGGCCGACCTACAACCTGTTCCGCCGGCGCGAGGAGCCGGACCTGGTCTGCGCCGTGCCGAACGACTTTCCGGTCCCGGCCTTCGTGACCGGCGAGGCCTGGACCTTCGCCGGCAGCATCGCCGCTCCGTCCGAGGCGCCACCCGGCTTCTCGGCCGAGGTGGCGGAGCGCGGCGCCGAGACCTGCGGCTTCCACCTGTTCCACCAGCTGCCGGCCGTCGCGGCGCCGGAGCCGGTCTGGCGCGCCGCCGGATAAGTTTTTCCGTCGAGAACCGCGGCCGGGGTTCGCGCATTGTCTAGCCAAGACATGCTTCAGCAGCGGAGAACCGGGGATGTTTCTCAAGACCGTGATCGCGGCCGGCCTCGTGCTGGCCGGTTCCGCCGCCGCCCGCGCCGAGGGCACCACCCTCGACCAGGCCGGCATTCCGGCGCTCGACGTGCCGGGCTTCTCGGACAGCGTGCCGAGCGGCATGCCGCTCTTCGCCGCCCTGCCCCGGATGGCGCCGGGCGCCGAGGTGGACGTGCGCGGCATCGACGCCAGCGGCCTCGTCGCCTTCGGTCCGTCGGTGCCCCAGATGATCGACCCGAACGCCGACATCGCCACCGGCTCGCTCAAGAAGTGAGCCCGTGAGGCCGGGGCAGCCTGCCCCGGCCCGCCTCAGGCGCTCAACGCCGCCACCCGCGCCGCCGCCTCGAACTCGCCCCGGCGCTTGTCGAGGCGCGCCTCGGCCTCCGCGTCCCGGCCCCAGACCTCGGCCTGGAAAGTCTCGTCGACATGGGCGGCCGCCCATCCCTCCTGAGGCGTCAGGCGGCCGTGGAGGACGGCGAGCGCGATCAGCACCGAGCCGGTCAGGGTCGTCATCGAGTGGAGGCCGGCGAGCGCCGTCGGGCTCGCCACCGCCTCGATCGCCCGGCGCACCGCCTGGAGCGACGCGTCCGGCTGCGTGACGTGCATCACCCCCTCGCTCAGCACGAACCGGGCGCCCAGGGTTTCGTGCGCCCAGTCGAGCACCGGGTCCCAGGCCACGCCTTGCGCCGCCACGAGCCGCGCCGGGTCGCCGGCCCGGTAGACCAGGAGGTCGGTGCCCGCATAGGCCGCGAGGTCGTCGACCACCGCCTCGCGCCGCTCGGCCACCCCGTCGAGGGCCGAGTTGACGAGGCGGGTGAGCGGCATCCGCGCCGGATCGATGAACTCCTCCTGCGCCCCCCATTCCTCGGCGAGGGCCTCGGCGAGGGCCGCCTGCGGCACCGCGAGGCGCCGGCGGGCGGGGGTGAGCGCCGGGCGGCCGTCGAGGACCAGGCGGAACCCGTCCTCGCCCGGCGCGACGCCGGCCTCCGTGTAGAAGCGCTTCGGCAGCGCGGGCTTCGCCGATTGGCGGGCGGCGCGGACCGGATCGGGCGTGCCCTCCGGATCCCCGAGCCAGTCGCGGGTCACGTCGTTGGTCATGGACATCCAGATAGGGGCTCGGGCCGGCGGTTGCGAGGCGGGCTCACGCCGCCGCGATCCGCTCAAGCAGGGTGGCTTCGAGCGCCGCCATGCTGTCCAGCACCGCGTGGGCGCCGGCCGCCCGCAGCGCGTCCGGGGTGTGATAGCCCCAGGCGACGCCGAGGGCGGTGACGTGGGCGCCGCGCGCCATCATCATGTCGTAGGTCGAATCGCCGATCATCACCGTGCGGGCGGGCTCGGTCCCGGTCTCGGCCATCGCCTGCTCCAGCATCGCCGGGTGCGGCTTCGAGGGGGCGTCGTCGGCGGTCTGCACCGTCGCGAACCAGCCCTCCCAGCCGTGCAGCGCGACGAGGTGGTCGACGCCGCGACGGGACTTGCCGGTGGCGATGCCGAGCTGCACCGCCGGGTCGCGGTTGAGCCGCGCCAGCAGCGCGGCGGCCCCGGGAAACAGCGTCTCGCGGATCTCGGCCCGGGCCCGCAGCCGGCCGAAGGCCTGCTTGTAGGCTTCCGACAGGGCGACCACCGGCCCGTCGGCGCCGACGAGGGCGGTGAAGGCCTGCGGCAGCGAGAGCCCGACCACCGACAGCGAGCGCTCCCGCGTCGGCGCCGGAAGCCCGACCGCCGCGAAGGCCTCGGCTTGCGCCGCCACGATCAGGTGCTGGCTGTCGACCAGGGTACCGTCGACGTCGAAGACGATCAGGAGCATGGGTCCGGGGCTGCCTCGTTCCGTACCGGGCGCGGCCCCGCCCGTCCCCGCCGAGGTCTCCCCGCCGGGGGCCGCCTCGTCAGGGTCTCGTGCGGGCCGGCTGGCCCGGCTGGATCCGCTCATAGCCCAGGCGACAGCGGATGAGGAAGCGGCGCCGTGCGCCGCCATGCAGGCTGCGCCGCTGCGAGGCGCGGTTGCAGGCGGCGTAGCTCGGCCGGCGCCGGCGCGGCGCGGCAGTCCGCTCGGGCGCGGCGGGCCGCGCCTCAGGAGTACGGGCATTGGCGGGCGCGGATCGGCCGTCCGTCGGCGTCGCGCGCCCGTCGGCGGGCTTGCCGTCAGTCCGGGCAGCCGGTGCCGTGGCCGGCTCCGACTGCGCCGGGGCGGCGGGAACGGGCTGGGCCTGCGCCGTTCCGGCGACGGCGAGGAATCCGATCAGGCCGAGGCTGGCGAGCGCGGCGGGTCTCATCTGGCTTGTCTCACTCCCGGATGGGCCGCGGGCCCGCGCTGGCGCCTGTGCTCGCGACGGCCGATCCTGAGAATAAGGCGCGCGGGCGTCCTGCCAAGGCCTCCATTCCCAAGGGAAGGCCGAGTCCCAAGGGAAGGCCGAGATCGGACGCCCGCGCCGTCACGCCTCCGGCGCCTCGACGATCGGGTCGTAGCGCGAGGCGTCGAAGCCGAGCAGGTTCCAGCTCTGCGCCATGTGGGGCGGCAGGGGCGCGGTCACGTCGATCGGCTTGGCGGTGCGCGGATGGGGAATCACGATGCGCCGGGCGAGCAGGTGCAGGCGGTTCTGCAGGCCCCCGGGCAGTTCCCAGTTCTCGATGTCGAAGTATTTCGGGTCGCCGACGAGCGGGTGGCCGATATGGGCCGCATGCGCCCGCAGCTGGTGGGTGCGCCCGGTGACCGGCTTCAGCGAGAGCCAGGCGAGCTTCTGCCCGGCCTGGTCGACCACGGCGTAGTAGGTGAGTGCGTGGCTCGCCCCCTCGTCGCCGTGCTTGGCCACCCGCATCCGGGCATCGGCGTCGCCGATCTCCTCCTTGGCGAGGTAGGTCGAGATTCGGCCCTGGCGCACCTTCGGCACCCCGGCGGCGAGCGCCCAGTAGATCTTGCGCGCCGCCCGCGACCGGAAGGTCTTGGCGAGCGTCGCCGCGGCAAGCCGGGTCTTGGCGATGATCAGGCAGCCCGCCGTGTCCTTGTCGAGGCGGTGGACGAGGCGCGGCTTCTGGCCGTCCTCGCCGCGCATCGCCTCCAAGAGGCCGTCGACGTGGCGGGTGGTGCCCGAGCCGCCCTGGACCGCGAGGCCGAAGGGCTTGTTGAGCACCATCATGTCCTGGTCCTCGTAGAGGATCAGGGAGCGCAGGAAGGCGAGATCGCCCTCCGCCCGCGGCGAGCCGGGTGCCGGCGCGCGGGCCTCGAGGCTCAAGGGCGGCACCCGCACGCTGGCGCCGGGCTCGACCCGGTCGGCGGCCTTGGCGCGCTTGCCGTTGACGCGCAGCTCGCCCTTGCGCACCAGGCTCTGGATGCGGGTGAAGGGCAGCTGCGGGAAGCGGGCCGAGAGGAAGCGGTCGATGCGCATCCCGGCCTCGTCCGGCGTCACCTCCAGGGTCTGCACGCCGGTGGCGAGCGCCTCGGCGGTCGCCTCGCGCAGCGCCCGGCGGGTCGGGGGCTTGGATGACGGGGCATGGGCCTCCGCCGAGACGCGGCGCGGCGCCTCGGCGGTGTCCCGGCGCTCGCTCCGGCGCTCGTCCTGGCCCTCGGCCCGGCGCGGCCGGGCCGGCGGGCGGTCCTCGGCGGCGGCGCGGGGCGCGCGGTCCGGCGCCGTGCCGGTGCGCGGCCGGTCGGATCTCGGCCGGTCGGATCTCGGCTTGCCGGGAATTCCGGCCGGCGCGCGGGCCGGCGCCTCGTCGCGCTCCCAGGGGGCGGCGTCGCTCATGTCGCGGCCGAAGGCGGGGCGCGCAGGAGCGGCCCCGGCAGGAGCGAACTTCGCAGGAGCGAATTTGCCGGCAGAGGACTTGCCGGCAGAGGACTTGCCGGCAGAGGACTTGCCAGGAGAGGACTTGCCGGGCGCGGCCCGGCTGGAGACCACCAGGCCGGCGGCGCGCTCGGCGGCGTCGCGGGCGGTGTTGCGCGGTCCGGTGCGGGCCCGCGGCGGGCGGGCGGGTCCGCCCGGGCCGGTCCGCGACCGCCCGGTACCGCCGCGAGAAGGAGGCTTCGTCATGCGGCGGCTCGTAGCACCCGCGAGCCCTTCCGTCACGCCCGACGAGTCGCCGCCGACGGGTCAGCGCCAGGAAATTCCTCGCGAAAAGCCCTCGGGCCGGGCGTAGGCCGGCTCCGCGAAGGCGGCGGCGCAATCGATGCCGAAGCGCTGCACCAGGTCGTCGGCGAGCGCGGAAAAATCCTCCGCGGCGCGGGCGCGGGGCCGGTAGCGCCGCACCGGCTGGCGCCGGGCGAAGGCCTCGCTCACCGCCACGTCGGTGCGCACGCCCCGCACCATCTGGCCCGGCCCGAAGGCGGTGCGCAACTGGC
>NZ_CP029553.1:2052500-2172500 GCF_003173755.1 Methylobacterium terrae | reverse complement strand
CTGGGCGACAGGTTCGCCACCGCGCCGGTCTGCGCCGGGCCGTACAGGTTCGTCGAGCGGGTGCCGCAGGACCGCATCGTGGTCGAGCGCTTCGACGATTACTGGAACAAGGACGCGATCCAGATCAAGCGGATCGAGTTCCGGCCGATCCCCGACACCACGGTGCGGCTCACCAACTTGCGGGCCGGCCAGCTCGACCTGATCGAGCGCCTGGCTCCCACCGACCTGGCGCAAGTGAAGCGCGACCCGAAGCTGAAGGTGGGACAGGCCTACGAGCTCGGCTTCTCGGGCATCGTGTTCAACACCGTCCGGGAGGGCTCGCCGGTGGCCGACCCGCGGGTGCGTGCCGCCTTCGAGGCGGCGATCGACCGCAACGCGATCACGCAGGTGGTCTATAACGGCGAGTACCTCGCCGGGAACCAGTGGGTCTCGCCCAAGAACCCGAACTACGTCGGCGAATACCCGGTGCCGAAGCGCGACGTGGCGAAGGCCAGGGCGCTCCTCAAGGAGGCCGGGATCGAGAAGCCCTCGATCACCCTGATGGTCTACGCCAACAACGACGCGCCGCAGGTCGGCCAGGTGATCCAGGCGATGACCCGCGAGGCCGGCTTCGAGGTGAAGCTCCAGGCCACCGACTTCACCACCTCCCTCGACCAGGCCGACAAGGGCAGCTTCGAGGCCTACCTCTACAACTGGAGCGGCCGGCCCGACCCGGACGGCAACACCTACAGCTTCCTCGCCTGCAAGACGCCGCTGAACTACTCGCGCTACTGCAACCAGGAGGCCGATTCGGCGATGAACGCCGAGCGGCTGACCACCGATCCGGCCGAGCGCAAGGCAGCGTGGAAGCGCCTCGCCGAGAGGGTGCTGACCGACAAGCCGCTGGTCTACCTCTTTCACCGCCGGCTGCTCTGGGCCTACTCGCAGAAGCTCACCGGCTTCGGCGAGTATCCGGACGGGCTGGTGCGCTTCACCGGCCTGAAGCTCGACTGATGCTGCGCTTTCTGGCCCGGCGCCTGGCGCTGGCGGTCCCGACCCTGGTCCTCGCCTCGATGATCATCTTCGCCCTGCAGCAATTGCTGCCGGGCGACACCGCCACCGCGCTGTCGGGCGAGGAGCGCGACCCGGAGGTGATCGCCTTCATCCGCGCCAAGTACCACCTCGACCGGTCGCTGCCGGTCCGCTACGCCTACTGGGCGACCGGTGTGCTGCAGGGCGATCTCGGCGAGTCGATCCGGCTGCAGAAGCCGGTGATCGAGCTCATCCGCGAGAAGCTGCCGGTGACGCTCGAGCTCGCCTGCCTGGCGATGCTGGTGGCGCTCGTCATCGGCGTGCCGATGGGGATCCTGTCGGCGGTCCGGCCCGGGACCTGGATCGACGGCCTCGCCAACGGGGTCGCGCTCTGGGGCCTGTCGGTGCCGAATTTCTGGCTCGGCATCCTGATGATCCTGCTGTTCTCGGTGCAGCTCGGCTGGCTGCCGGCCTCGGGCTACGTGCCGCCGGGCGAGAGCCTGTGGGAGAACCTGCGCGCGATGGCGATGCCGGCCTTCGTGCTCGGCAACGCCATCGCGGCGGTGATGATGCGCCACACCCGCGCCGCCATGCTCGGCGTGCTGCAATCGGACTACGTCCGCACCGCCCGGGCCAAGGGCGTCCCGATGACCCGGGTGGTGCTGCGCCATGCGCTCCCCAACGCGGCGATCCCGATCATCACGCTCGGTGCGCTTGAATTCGGCCAGCTCCTCTCCGGCGCGGTGCTGACCGAGCAGGTCTTCTCCGTGCCGGGCTTCGGCAAGCTGATGGTGGATGCCGTGTTCAACCGCGACTTCGCCACCGTGCAGGGCGTCGTGATCTGCACGGCCACGACCTACATCCTGCTCAACCTCGCGGCCGATCTCGCCTCGGCGCTGGTCAACCCGAAGCTCCGGCGCGCATGAGCGAGGCCGGTCTCTCCACCCCGGCCGAACTGGCCGCTCCCCTCGCCGCCCTGCCGCCGGAGCCGGGGGCCTTTCGCGCGTTCTGGCGCCGGTTCAGCCGACGGCGCGGGGCGCTCGCCGGCCTCGTCGTCGTGGTGCTTCTCGCCGTCCTGGCGCTCGGCGCCGAATGGATCGCGCCGTTCGATCCGACCGCCACCGACTGGGGCGCCGTGCGGGCCGCGCCCGACCTCGCCCACCTCTTCGGCACCGACGAGGTCGGGCGCGACGTGCTCTCGCGCATCGTCTTCGGCACGCGGGCCTCGCTCGGGGCGGGGCTGACCTCGGTGGCGCTCGCCGTCGCGCTCGGCCTGCCGCTCGGCATGCTGGCGGGCTATGCCGGCGGGGTCGTCGACGGGGCGATCATGCGGCTCACCGACGCGCTGCTGGCGATTCCCTTCCTCATCCTCGCCATTGCCCTTGCCGCCTTCCTCGGCCCGAGCCTCACCAACGCCATGGTGGCGATCGGGCTCTCGGCGACCTCGATCTTCGTGCGCCTCACCCGGGCGCAGGTTCAGGCGGTGGCCGCGGAAGAGTTCGTCGAGGCGGCGCGCGCCGTCGGCAACCCGCCCTGGCGCATCGCGCTCCACCACATCCTGCCCAACATCGTGCCGGCGATCCTGGTCCAGGCCACCCTCACCATCGCGGCGGCGATCATCGCCGAGGCGAGCCTGTCCTTCTTAGGGCTCGGCCAGCAGCCGCCCGAACCGTCCTGGGGCTCGATGCTCAACACCGCCAAGAACTTCCTCGACCAGGCGCCCTGGATGGCGATCTGGCCCGGGGTGTCGATCTTCCTCGCGGTGCTCGCCTTCAACCTCGTCGGCGACGGGTTGCGCGACGCCCTCGACCCGCGGGAGCGGCGATGACCCTCTCCCCTCCCCTGCTGGATGTCCGCGACCTCGCGGTCGCCTTCGACACCGATGGCGGCACCGTCCATGCCGTCAACGGCGTGAGCTACACGTTGCGCGAGGGCGAGACCCTGGGGATCGTCGGCGAATCGGGCTCAGGAAAAAGCGTCCACGTGCTCGCCATGCTCGGGCTGGTGCCGCGGCCGCCGGGCCGGATCACGGCCGGGCAGGTGCTGTTCGAAGGGCGCGACCTGCTGGCGATGCCGGAGCGGGCTTTGCGCCGGGTGCGGGGGCCTGAGATCGGCATGGTGTTCCAGGACCCGATGAGCTCGCTCAACCCGGCGATGACGGTGGGCGCGCAGATCGCCGAGCCGTTGCGGCTGCATCGCGGCCTCGATGCGAGCAGCGCCCGGGCGCGGGCGCGCGACCTCCTCGACCTCGTGCGCATCCCCGAGGCCGGCCGGCGCCTCGACCACTACCCGCACGAATTCTCCGGCGGCCAGCGCCAGCGGGTGATGATCGCGATCGGGCTCGCCTGCCGCCCGAAGCTCCTGATCGCCGACGAGGCCACCACCGCCCTCGACGTCACGGTGCAGGCCGGGATCGTCGCCCTGGTGCAGGAGCTGAAGCGCGAGATCGGCATGGCGATCATCTGGATCACCCACGATCTCGGCGTGGTGGCGGGCATCGCCGACACCGTGCAGGTGATGTATGCCGGGCGCATCGTCGAGCGCGGGCCGGTCGACGCGGTGTTCTGCGATCCGCGCAACGCCTACACGCTCGGGCTCCTGCGCTCCCTGCCGGACCTCACGAGCGGCCGGGCCGGGCGGCGGCGCCTGCGCCAGATCGAGGGCAGCCCGCCCGACATGCGCCATCCCCCGCCGGGCGATCCGTTCGCGCCCCGCAACCCCTTCGCCACGCCGCGCTGCCGGACCGAGGCGCCGCCGCTGGCGCAGGTGGCGGGCAGCGTGCCGGGCCACCTCGCGGCGGCGTGGTACGACCTGCCGACACTGCTGGCGGAAGGAGCCGGGCGATGAGGCCGGTGAAGCCCGAGCCACTGCTCTCGGTAAGGAACCTCGGCAAGCACTACCCCCTGCGGCACTGGTGGGGCGGCAAGGGATCCGTCTTTCGCGCGGTCGAGGGCGTGAGCTTCGACATCGCGCCCGGCGAGACGCTCGGCCTCGTTGGCGAATCGGGCTCGGGCAAGTCGACGATCGGCCGGGCCGTGACGATGCTGAACCCGCCGACCTCCGGTACCGTGGCCTTCGAGGGCACCGACCTCAGCCTGCTGCCGGCCCGCGAGATGCGGCGGATGCGCCGGCGCATCCAGGTGATCTTCCAGGACCCCTACGCCGCCCTCAACCCGCGGATGAGCGCCGGCGCCTACGTGGCCGAGCCGTTCCGGCTGCACCGGCCGGAGATGGGGGCAGCGGAGCGCCGCGAGGCGGTGGCGGGGCTCTTTCAGCGGGTCGGGCTCGATCCGCGCTTCTCCGGGCGCTACCCGCACCAGTTCTCCGGCGGCCAGCGCCAGCGGCTCTGCATCGCCCGGGCGATCGCGCTGAAGCCCAGCTTCATCGTCGCCGACGAGCCGATCGCGGCGCTCGACGTCTCGATCCAGGCCCAGGTGGTCAACCTGCTGCAGGACCTGCAGGAGGAGCTGGGCCTGTCGTACCTCTTCATCTCCCACGACCTCAGGATGGTGCGCTACCTCTGCCACCGGGTCGCGGTCCTGCGGCGGGGCCGGATCGTGGAGCTCGCCGACAGCGACACCCTGTACGAGGATCCGCGCCACCCCTACACCCGGGCGCTCCTCGGCGCGGTGCCGGTGCCGGATCCCGCAGTCGAGCGGGCGCGCCTGCGGGCGATGCGCGAGGCGCCTTCGGCCGCGATCCCGGAGGCCGGGCCCCTGGAGGAGGTTGCCCCCGGGCATTGGGTGGCGCAGGCGGCGCATGTGTAAGTGCTTGCCTGATCCGCCCTCCGATTTCATACCCTCCCCGTCGTTCCAGGGCCGCGCAAGCGGAACCCGGAACGACGGGGAGGATGCCAGTTCCGTCGATCGCACCGATCGACATTCGAAGGAAACGTCACGGTGAGGGATTTCTCGAGGCCCGGGCGCTCGCCCGTCTACGCCGCCAACGCCGCCGTCGCGACGTCGCACCCGCTCTCGACGCTGGCCGCCATCGAGGTCCTGCGCGCGGGCGGCAACGCGGTCGATGCCGGCATCGCCGCGGTGGCGGTGCAATGCGTGGTCGATCCGCTGATGACCGGCATCGGCGGCGACTGCTTCGCCCTCTACGCGCCGAAGGGCGCCAAGACCCCGATCGCGCTGAACGGCTCCGGCCGCAGCCCGGCGGCGGCGCACGATGCCTGGTTCCTCGAGCGCGGCATCACGCTCACTCCCACCTCGCCGCACAGCGTCACGGTGCCCGGCGCCGTCGCCGCCTGGGCCAGGCTCCTTCAGGACCACGGCACCCGCAGCCTCGGCGAGGTCCTGCAGCCGGCGATCCGCTACGCGGAGGACGGTTACCCGGTACAGCCGCGCGTCGCCCTCGACTGGTCGCGCAGCGTCGAGCGCGTCGCCGGCGATCCGGCCTCGGCCGCGACCTACCTGATCGACGGAGAGGCGCCGAAGGTCGGCACGATCATGCGCCATCCGAAGCTCGCCGCCACGCTCCGGCGCATCGCGGAAGCCGGCCCGCGCGGCTTCTACGAGGGGCCGGTGGCCGAGGACATCGTGGCGCGCCTGCGCGATCTCGGCGGCCTGCACACCCTCGACGACTTCGCGTCAGCGGCCCCGGAGGTCGTGACCCCGGTGACGACCCGCTACCGCGGCTACGATGTCTACGAGTGCCCGCCGAGCGGCCAGGGCCTCGCCGTGCTGATGATGCTCAACGTGCTGACGCACACCGACATCGCGGCCCTGTCCGAGCTCGACCGGGTCCACCTCTTCGCCGAGGCCTGCAAGCAGGCCTATCACCACCGCGACGCGCTGTTCGCCGATCCGGTGCTGAACCGGGTGCCGGTGGAGCACCTCCTGTCCGAGACCTGGCGGGCGAGCGCCCACGGCGCCATCGACATGGCCCGCGCCCAGGAGCCGGTGATCTGGCCCGAGCTCACCCACAAGGACACGGTGTACCTGAGCGTCGTCGACCGCGACGGCAACGCGCTCTCGCTGATCAACTCGATCTTCCAGGGCTTCGGCAGCGGCATCACCGCGCCGGAGAGCGGGGTGCTGCTGCACAATCGCGGCCTGTCCTTCCGGATCGACCCCGGCCACCCGAACACGATCGGGCCGAGGAAGCGCCCGATGCACACCATCATCCCGGGCATGCTGATGCGGGACGGCGAGGCGGTGGCGCCCTTCGGCGTGATGGGCGGCCATTACCAGGCGATGGGCCACGTCGAACTCCTGACCGGCATCATCGACCGCGGCCTCGACGTGCAGGAGGCCCTCGATGCGCCCCGCAGCTTCGCCTATGGCGGCGGGATCGAGATGGAGCCCGGCTTCGCGGACGGCGTCGTCGCCGGGCTCGAGGCGCGCGGCCACCGCACCATCCCGGCCTCCGGCCCGATCGGCGGCGGCCAGATCATCTGGATCGACCGGGAACGCGGCGTCCTCGCGGCGGGCTCCGACCCGCGCAAGGACGGCAGCGCGCTCGGCTATTGAGGTGACCATGCCACTCGACATCGACGCCGCCGCGGCGGCGCTCCTCGACGCCCGCCGCTCGGGCACCCGCCTCGACGCCCTCCCGGAGGGCGCCCGGCCGGGCAGCGAGGCCGAGGCCTACGCGGTGCAGGACGCGGTCGCCCGCGTGCTGGGCCCGGTGGCCGGCTGGAAGGTGGGGGCGCCGAGCGCCACCGCCACCCCGGCCCGCGCCGCGCTCCACGCCGACACGATCTTCGAGACCGACGAACTGCCGGCCTCGCTGTTCCATCGGATCGGGGCGGAGGCCGAGATCGCCTACCGCTTCGGCCGCGACCTCCCCCCGGAGGCCGGCCCCTACGACCGCGAGGCGGTGCTGGCGGCGGTCGCCACGCTGCACCCGGCGATCGAGATCGCCGATACCCGCTTCACGGTGTTCGGCGCCGTCGACGCGCCGAGCCAGCGCGCCGACCAGCAGAATCACGGCGTGCTGGTGCTCGGGCCGGGGCTGACGGAGTGGCGCGGCCTCGACCCGGTGAGCCAGCCGGTGCGGCTCACCATCGACGGCACGATCCTGCACGACCATGCCGGCGGCAACTCGGCGGTCGACCCGGTGCGCCTGCTGGTCTGGCTCGCCAACGAGGGCGCGCGCTCGCTCGGCGGCATCAAGGCCGGCCAGGTGGTCACCACCGGATCGTGCACGGGAACGGATTTCGTGGAAGCGCCGACGCGGATCGTGGCGGAGTTCCCGGGGCTGGGGAGCGTGACGCTGGCGATCGGGTGAGATCCCGGTCGAGCCGAACGTCAGGCTTCACCCCCACCCGCACCCTCCTCCCGGGGTCGCGGGTGGGTGTGAATTCAGGTGGGCCGACCGGAATCCGGGGCGGCCCGGCTCGAACCGCATGGCCTTCGGCCGTGCCGCGAGCCGTCCCGGAGGCCCGGATCAGAACACCTTTCCGCGCGCCGTGATCGGCCACAGGCATTCGACCCGGCCGTGCCGAACCCCGACATACCAGTCGTGGAGGTTGCAGGTCGGGTCGCAATGACCCGGGACGAGGTGGATCTGCGCGCCGAGGGTCAGCTGCGCGTCCGGGTCGGACAGGTTGCAGTGCTCGTCGGAGAGGCCGGTCGCCGTGATGCCGGATCGGCCATGCACGAGGGGCAGCCCCGAATCCGCCGCCACCGCCTTCAGGCCGGCATCGCACACCGCGCGGCCGCGCGCCGGCACGCTGACGACCGTCGCGAGGACGAAGAGCGCGTGCTCGAACCCTCCGGGCGCGGACCCGTCGTCGGTCCGCACCCGGGCGTAGTCGGCATCCATGAAGGCGTAGCTTCCGGCCTGGATCTCCGTGTGGACCCCGGCCGCGCCCTCGATCTCGAAGCTGCCGGTCCCCGCGCCGGTGACCCGGTCGCAGGCGAGGCCCTCGGCGCGGATCGCGTCGCGCGTCGCGGCCGTCAGCGCGAGCGCGGCCGCCAGCGCGGCGCGCCGTTCGGCGGGCTCGGAGATGTGCTGGGCGCGGCCATGATAGGATTGAAGCCCCGCGAAGCGCAGGCCCGGGCTCGCGTCGATGGCCCGGGCCAGGGCCACGCTCTCGGCGACCGAGCCGGTCCCGCAGCGGCCCGACCCGCAATCCATCTCCACGAGCACGTCGAGGGTGAGGCCGGAGGATCCCGTCGCGGCGCGTCGCTCCAGCACGGCGCGCGAGAACGCGGCGACCTGGTCGGGATGGTCGGCGCAGACGGCGACCCTGCCCCGCTCGGCGAGCCGCACCAGGCGCGCGACGCGGGCCTCGCCGACGACCTGGTTCGAGACGAGGACGTCGGTGATGCCCGCCCGCATCAGGGCGTCGGCCTCGGACACCTTCTGGCAGCAGATGCCGACGGCCCCGCCCCGGGTCGTCTGCAGGCGCGCCACGTCCGCGGATTTGTGCATCTTGGCGTGGGCGCGCAACGCCACCCCGAGGTCCGCGGCCCGGCTGCGCATGCGGTCGAGGTTGCGCTCGAACGCGTCGAGGTCGACGATCAGGGCGGGCGTGGCGATCGCCGCCACGGGATCGCCCAGCCGGGCCGGGATGTCGTAGCCCGGCTCCCAGGCCCGCGGCCCCGCGGCGGCCCCCTCGTTCCGGCTCGGCTGTGCTGTGCTCATCGGCGGACCTCGGCGGACCTGCGGACGGGTGCGGCACCGGCCGCGCCGCTCACGCCCCGATCTGGTGCCACCCCGTCCCGACGCCGTCCAGCGCCACCGGCCGCCCGAACAGGTAGCCCTGCACCTCCGTGCACCCCTCCCGCCGGACCGCCGCGAGCTGGTCCTCGGTCTCGATGCCCTCGGCGGTGACCGTCGCGCCGAGCTGGGCGGCGATGCCGACCACCGCGCGCACGATCGCGGCGGTGCCGGGATCGGCGATGTCGGCGACGAAGGAGCGGTCGATCTTGATCGTGTCGAAGGGAAAGCGGCGCAGGTAGCTCAGGGACGAGTAGCCGGTGCCGAAATCGTCGAGGGCGATCCGCGCCCCGAGGCGGCGGAGCGCCAGGAGCGGGTCGGCGGCCCTGCCCTCGATCGGCAGGCTCTCGGTGATCTCGATCTCGAGCCGGTCCGCGCCGAGGCCGGATTCGCGCAGGGCGGCCTGGACGGCGGCGATCAGGGAGCCGTGCCGCACCTGCGCCGCCGAGACGTTGACGGCGACCCGCGCGCCGTCGGTCCAGGACGCCGCGTCGCGGCAGGCCCGGCGCAGGATCCAGGCGCCGAGGCGGTCGATCAGGCCGATCTCCTCGGCCAGCGGGATGAAGGAGGCCGGGGACACGAGGCCGCGGACCGGGTGGCGCCAGCGCACCAGCGCCTCGCGGCAGACGACCCGCCGCTCCGCCGCGGTGACGATCGGCTGGTAGTGCAATTCGAACTCGCCGCGCTCCAGGCCGAGGCGCAGGTCGAGCTCGAGGCCGTGCCGCTCGGCCGCCGCCGAGTCCATCGCCGGGTCGTAGAGCCGGAAGGTGCTGCGGCCGGCGGCCTTGGCGCCGTAGAGCGCCCGGTCGGCCCGGGCCATCAGCGTGTCGGCGTCGCCGCCGTGGCAGGGGCTCAGCACCACGCCGATGCTGACGCCGACATGCATCGGCCGGCCCGCGACGGTGACCGGCGCCTGCATGACCTCGACGAGGCGGGCCGCCGCCCGCGACGCCGCCAGGGGATCGGCCTTCGGCAGCAGCACCGCGAACTCGTCGCCGCCGAGCCGCGCGAGCGTGTCGCGGGGCCCGAGCACCGCCCGCATGCGGCGGGCGACCTCGCACAGGAGGGTGTCGCCGGCGGCGTGGCCCAGCGTGTCGTTGACCACCTTGAACCGGTCGAGGTCGAGCCACAGGATCGCGCAGGCGCCCTCGCCCGGGAGCGCGTCGAGGCGCGCGTCGAGGCGTTCGCGGAACAGGGTGCGGTTCGGCAGGTCGGTGAGCGCGTCGTGGCCCGCCATGTGGGCGATGCGGCGCTCGGCCTCGCGGCGCGCGGTGATGTCCTCGACCTGCAGCAGGGTCGAGACCGGGTCGGGCGGCAGGTGCAGGCGCACCGCCGAGACCCGCGCCCACAGCGTGCCGCCGTCCCGGCGGCGAAAGCGCATCTCGCCCACGGCCGGCCCGCCGTCTGCGGCCGCGCGGGCCAGCACCCCGTCGAGCAGGCCGGCATCCTCGGGGTCGCCGAGGGCGGCGAGGCGCAGCCCGACGAGGCCGTCCTGCGTCCCGTCGCCGAGGGCGGCGCGGAAGGCGCGGTTCGTCTCCACGAGGAGGCCCGCGGCATCGACCACCAGCATCCCGGACGGCGCGTGCTCGATGATGCCGCGGCAATGGCTGGCGCTGCGGCGCGCCTCGGCCTCGGCGGCCCGCAAGGACGCCTGCTCGCGCTTGAGCGCGGTGATGTCGAAATGGACACCGGTGCGCGCGCCGCCCTCGCGCACGTGCTCGATCACCCGGATCCAGCGCGCGCCCGGCAGCGGCACCTCGAACGGCGCCCCGGCAAAGCGCAGGGATTCGCGCAGGCGCGCCAGGAGCTGGTCCGGCGCGGGCTCGGCGGCCTCCTGCCAGGCCCGGACCACCACCGCCTCGAAGGTCAGGCCCGCGGCCTCGGCCGGGCTCAAGCCGTAGAGCTGGCCGAACTGCCGGTTGGCCGAGAGGATGCGCCCGTCGGCATTCGCCGCCGCGATGCCGTCGGGCGCGGCGTGGGCGGCCTCGGCGGCGCGGGCGCCGGCCGGCGCGGGCTCCCGGGTGATCGGCCGCCACAGCCGCATCCGGCCGAGTCCCGGGACGGTCTGGGTCGAGACCCGCAGCCAGGTCCCGCGATGCTCGAACTCGTAGGGCCGGCTCTGGACCTGGTGGCGGGCGATCCCGCTCGCGACGTATTCCTCGATGTAGGGCAGTTCGTCGGAGGTCAGGCGGGTGCGGTAGAACCGCCGCAGGTTCTCGCGGTAATGCTCGCCGGCATGGACGAAGCCGTCATGCTCGGGGAAGAGGTACAGGAAGGTCTGGTTCCAGCCGAGCGTCCGGTCGTCGGCGTCGAACGCGCACAGGCCGATGTCGAGGCCGTCGAGCAGGTCGGCGAGGAGGCCGAGGCTCGGCGCGGGCTTCAGCATACGGGTGACCTCGATGGCGCGGCACGTCGATGCCGGTCTGGGCGGCGGTCGTCCGGAACTGTCCGGAACCGTCCGCCCGTGACTTGTTTTCCGTCCGATCCTACCATGACGTGAACAGATTACCGTCATCCTTACCGGCGGGCAGTCCCCATCTTCCCCTAGGCGAGGGCGCCGCCGCGGAAAGGCCGGGGCGCCGCCGCGGGCTCGCGGGACGTGTGCGCGGCACGACCGTCCCGGAACACGGCGCTTGCCTCGCGGGCGCGGATGGGCTGTGAAGGCGGAAGAGACGACAGGGCGACCTCGCGCGGGAACGACGCGGGCGCCGGGAGGAGACCACGATGACCCGTTTCACCACCGCCCTGACCGGGGCGTTCCTCGCGTTCGCGGCGCTCGGCGGGCCCGCCGCGGCGCAGATCTCCGACGACGTGGTGCGGATCGGCGTGCTCACCGACCTCTCGGGCCCCTACGCCGACAGCGGCGGGCGCGGTTCGGTGGCGGCGGCCGAGATGGCGGCGAAGGATTTCGGCGGCACCGTCCGGGGCAAGCCGGTCGAGATCGTCTCGGCCGACCACCAGAACAAGCCGGACGTCGCATCGAGCATCGCCCGGCGCTGGTACGACGTCGACAAGGTCGACGCCGTGATCGACCTGCCGGTGACGGCGATCGCGCTCGCCGTCCAGGCGGTCGCCAAGGAGAAGAACCGCACGGTGATGATCACCGCGGCGGCGACCTCCGACCTCACCGCCAAGACCTGCTCGCCCGTGAGCTCGCACTGGACCGACGACACCCACGCGCTCACCGCCGGCACGGCGCGGGCGGTGTTCGAGCGCGGCGGCAAGTCCTGGTACTTCATCACCGTCGACCACGCCTTCGGCCACGCGCTGCAGAAGGAGGCCACCACCGTCGTCGAGGCGCTCGGCGGCAAGGTGCTGGGCACCTCGCGCCACCCGATCAACACCGCCGACTACTCGTCCTTCCTGCTCCAGGCCCAGAGCTCGGGGGCGGACGTGGTCGCCTTCGCGAGCGTCGGCGACGACTTCACCAAGGCGGTCAAGCAGGCCGACGAGTTCGGCCTGACCGGCGGGCGCCAGACGCTGACGGGCTTCCTCGTCTACGTCACCGACATCAAGGGCCTCGGCCTGCCTGTGGCCCACGGCCTGACCTTCTCGGAGGCGTTCTACTGGGACCAGAACGACGCGTCCCGCGCCTTTTCCAAGCGCTTCCAGGAGCGCACCGGCGCGATGCCGACGAAGAACCAGGCGCTGATCTACACCGCCGTCACCCACTACCTGAAGGCGATCGACAAGGCCGGCACCGACGAGGCGGTGGCGGCGAACGCCGCCATGCGGAGCCTGCCGGTGGCGTTCTTCGACCACCCCGCCACCCTGCGCGCGGACGGGCGGCTCCTCTACGACCCCGTGCTCTACCGGGCAAAGGAGCCCGCCGCGAGCAAGGGCCCGTGGGACCTCTACGAGGTGCTGCGCACCATCCCGAAGGAGGAGGCGTTCCTGCCGATGAACCCGGCCTGCGCCCCGAAGGAGCGCGGGTGAGCCGCGGGGGAGACGGGATGAGCGCCCCGAGCCGGACGAGCGACCCCGCCCTCGCCGCGGGGTTCGACCTCAGGCGCCTGCCGGAGGGGTTCATCGCGAATCCCTACCCGGTCTACGCGGCGCTCCGCGCGCACGCCCCGGTCCACCGGATGGGGCAGGGTCCCTCGGGCGAGGCGCAGATCCTGCTCTCGCGCTACGCGGACCTCGAGCGGGTCTACAAGGACGCCGCGACCTTCAGCTCGGACAAGACCGTCGAGTTCGGCGCCAAGTTCAGGATGCCGGAGGCGGGGCCCTCCCCGCTCTACCGCCACCACACCACGAGCCTCGTCTTCAACGATCCGCCGCGCCACACCCGGGTCCGGCGCATCATCGCGGGTGCGTTCACGCCGCGGGCGATCGCCGCGATGGAGGCCGGCATCGTCGCGCTGGTGGATGGTCTCCTCGACGCGGCGGAGGCGCGGGGCCGGATCGACCTGATCGAGGACTTCGCCGCCGCGATCCCCGTCGAGGTGATCGGCAACCTGCTCGGCGTCCCGCGGGACGAGCGCGGCCCCTTGCGCGACTGGTCGCTGGCGATCCTCGGCGCCCTCGAACCCGTCCTGTCGCCGGAGATCGAGGCGGCCGGCAACCGGGCGGTGACCGACTTCCTGGCCTATCTCGAGCACCTCGTCGAGGACCGCCGCCGGCGCCCGGGCGACCCCGACAAGGACATCCTCACCCGCCTGATCCAGGGCGAGGTCGGCGGCGAGCGGCTCTCGTCGGAGGAATTGCTGCAGAACTGCATCTTCATCCTCAATGCCGGGCACGAGACCACCACCAACCTGATCGGCAACGGGCTCCACCTGCTGACCGAATACCCCGAGGCCCGGGCGCGGCTCCTCGCCGAGCCCGACTTGATGCGAAAAGGCGTCGAGGAGGTGCTGCGCTTCGAGAGCTCGAACCAGCTCGGCAACCGCGTCGCGACGACGGGTTTCGCGATCGACGGGCGCGACTTCCCGGCCGGCACCCAGATCACCTTGTGCATCGGCGCCGCCAACCGCGATCCCGCGCAGTTCTCGGATCCCGACACCTTCGACGTCGCCCGCGATCCCAACCGCCACCTCGCCTTCGCCAGCGGCATCCACCAGTGCGTCGGCATGGCGGTGGCCCGGCTCGAGGGCCGCATCGCGCTCGGACGCTTCCTCGCCCGCTTCCCCGATTACCGCCTCGACGGCCCGCCCGAGCGCTCGCAGCGGGTGCGCTTCCGGGGTTTCCTGCGGCTGCCGGCGCGGCTGGGGTGAGGGCGGGACAGTCCACCCCAGTATCCAATCCAGCTCCAGCCAATCGACGGAGCGGGAAAACAGATTTCCATTTGCCGATCTATTGCCGGACGGCCGATCGATGCTACGCCGAAGCTGAGCCGTAAGCTCGCTCACACGCATCGCGGGTCGTCACACGATGTCACGCTCGTCCCGACCGGGCGCCCGGCTGCGCCCGGCCGCCCCCGGCCTTGCCCTGATCGCCCTCCTTGCCGCCGGCACCGCTCACGCTGCGGACGGCACGGACGGGGCCGACCCCATCGGCACGATCATGGACCGCGTCACCGGCGGGGGGTCGCGCCGGGACCTGATGGACCGGATCGAGCGCGCCGAGGCCGAGAGGGTGCGCCAGCAGGCCGAGCGGGCCGCCACCGAGGCCGAGATCCGCGGCCTGCTGCACGACATCGACGAGACGATCTTCTCGATCCGCCTGAACCTGGCGGAATTCACCGGGAACCGCCCTTCCTGCCGCACCCTGCGCGCCCGCGCCGCCGCCCTGGAGACCCAGGTCGCGGATCTCGAGCGCCTCGCCGCCTCCGCCCAGGCGCGCTGCCGCGCCTCCTCGGACGCGCCGGCCGTGACCGAACTGTGCCGGACCCGCCTCGCCGAGATCGCACGAGCGCGCGCGGCCGCCGAGGCCGAGCAGGCGCGCGCGACCGCCGGATGCCCCTCCGATCCGAATCCCGCCAAGGAGATGCGGCCGTGATGTCCCTTCGTCGTCGGATGGCAGGTCGCCTGTTCGTGGTCGGTGCGCTGCTCGCCGGGATGCCCGGCGGTGCGATGGCTCAGCCCGGCTCGCTCGGCGACCGGGCCGCCGTTCTCGAGCAGCGACTGGCGACGCTGAAGAATGAGATCGGCAAGATCAAGGACAATCTGCGAGACGCGAAGATCATCGTCGACTATTTCGACGCAATCTCGAAAAACATGGTGGAATTCAGCAGCAATCTGAAAATCTACGACAGCAATTGCGGCGAGCGCAGGCGTGAGTACGAAACGATGCGGCGGGACAACAATCCCTTCGCCGCGCGCCTCTCGCCGGCCGTGCAACGATGCGAGGCCGACAGGCCCGGGTTCGACGAGGCGCTTCGCTCGCTCTTCGCCAAGGTCGAGACGATCTCGCGCGACGTCAACCTCATCAAGGCCGAGCGCGACCGTCTCGGCGTCGAGAGCAATCGCGTCCTGAACGAGCAGAGCACGTCCCAGACCGAGTTGAACTTGAGACGAAATACGCGGGACATCTCCGACCAGATCCAGACCTTCAAGAACACCCGCTTCTAGGATCGCGCCATGCGAACAGGTCATCTCATCCGGCGCGCATGGTGGAGCGTGCTGGGGAGCGTCGTGGCGGCCGGGCTGGCGATCCTGCCCGGCCTGGCCGCGGAGCTGCCGGCCGTCGATCGGGCGCTGGCCGAGGCCCTGGCGGGCGGGCGCCGGGAGGCTCCCCTCGCCGGCATCCTGCGACGCGCCTACGCCGAGGCGACGTCGCCCGAGCGCCGGGACGCCCTCGCCCAGCGCGAGGCGGTGACGGCGGCCCTGGACGAGGTCGCCAAGGGCGGTGCGGAGGGCGGCGGGATCGGCCTGGCCGAAGCCAACCTGCTCGTCGGCGTGTTCCGCTCCCTCGACGCGATCCGGCAGGCCGAGGCCGGCAAGGGGATCGAGAACGGGATTTCCGCTCTCAGCGCCGCGGTCTGGCGCCGCTACGTCGCCCCCCTCGTGGCGCGCAGCACCGACCGCCTCCTGCAGCCGGTCGCGCCCCGCCTGTCGGGCGACCTCGTCGCCCAGTGGATCGACGGCGGCAAGGCCGTGCGGACCTTCGACCTCTGGGCCGACAGCCGTGCCAGGAGCCTGTCCTGGTCGCGGGCGGAGTTCTCGACGCCGCTGCCCCGGGCGGACGCCCTTCTCGAGCGCGGCGTCGTCCCGACGCCGCGGCCGCCGCGGCCGCGCCTCGCGCTCTACGTCGATCTCGCGGCCCTGCGGGAGAGCGACCGGAGCGCCGTGCGCCGCGCCGCCGACGCGAGCGGCGACGGGCCGCTGCGCTTCGTGCTCGACGACTCGCAGGCGCGGCTCGCCGAGTGCCTCGCGGAGCAGGCGCCGCGGCGCGAGGAGGCCGAGGAAGCCCGCCGCGAGGCCGAGGAGGCGGCCGCGGCCCGCTGCCGGGCGCGCACCCGCCCCGAGGCCGACCCGGTGCTGCTGTTCGATCCCCGGCGCCGGCTGCAGGTGCACCGCTACGACCCGGCCGATCCGGCCCTGCCGGTGGCGCGGATCCTCGCCCAGGCCGCCGGCGTCGCGCAGGTCTGGCCATGACGACCCCCGACGGGCGCCGCGCGGCGTCCTGCCTCCTGCGCCTGCTCGTGCCCGCCCTGCTGGGGCTGGCCTCGTGCACGACCACCCGCGCCCCGGCACCGATCCGTGCCGGGGAGCTGGGGGCGACCTTCGCGCCCGTGGCCCGGGCGTCGGCCGGGACGGCCCTGTTCGAGGCCTGCCGGGGCCCGGAGGCCGAGGCCGCCCAGGCCGTGGTCTCCGGCTGGTTCGACGTCGTCACCCACGTCGATGCCTGCGACCTCGCCGGCGCGCGCTACTACACCGGCGCCGCGATGGAGCAGGACATCGCCGCCCGCCTCGACCACCTCGGGGCGGCCGGGGAGGCGAGCTGCCGCGCCCAAACCCGCACGGTCGTCGCCCGGATCCGCGCCGCCAACCGCCAGGTCGCCGCCTGGATCCCGCACGCCGTCCCGACCTGTTCCCTCGCGACCCAGAGCGCCGCCGCGGCCGCGGACCGCGACAGGCTCACGCGGGCGACCCGGGACATCCGCTGCCGGATCAGGCGGGACTTTCCGGAATTGCCGGGGGGAGCCTGCTCCTGATGGATTACTGGAGCCTCCTGACGGCAATCCCCGTAGCAGCCGCGATCGCGAATTTCATCTTCGGGCTCTTCAAGTTTTATGTTGATTTCAATGGATCATTAGAGAGATATGAAAAAAATAAAATAAGCAAAAAATTTATCATGGTATCGATCTTTATTTTATTCCTCAGCTTGGTGCCGACTATTTTTTTAATTTATTACGACACATTGAAAGCACCTACGAACAAGCAAGCCATCCGGCTGCCGCCGGGCACTTCCACCCTCCGCCGAGCGGAAACCACTGATCAAACACACACTAATAAAAATATAGAGAATGATTCCGCCACAACAAATAGCTCTACAGTTTGCAATATCAGCAAGGGTGATGGATATTTCTACGATGTAATTGCATCGTGCTCGTCTGAATTTTCGTGTGCCGCCTCGGAATATCTCTGTACCAGCATCGCTCAGTCGTCCGGATCCGGCGTAACGAGGGATATCACCTGCCCGATCGGCCTCGGTCGATCGCTGTCCCTCGATCGACGCCGGGACATCTCCGACCACCTGCGCCTGCGCCGCTGCTACCCCGAATCCTACTCCTGGCTCGCCGGCCTGCGCGGCCCCGAGGCCGACAACGCCCGCGGCGCCTGGCGCGCCAAGGTCTGCCCGGATGTACCCGACGTGTTCTCCGACCCGCGCTTCGCACAGCTCGGCCCGATCACCGACGGGGCCTGCACCCGCTGACATCTCTCCGACCAAAATCTCCGACGAAGAGGCTTCCACACCATGATCCCGCCCGCCCTCCGCTCCGCCACGGCCGCCCTTGCCCTCGGCCTCGCCGGGACGGGCTGCATGACCAAGGACCCCGCAACCCGCGAGGACAAGGTGCCGAACGCGGTCACGCAGGGGCTGACCGGCGTGGCGGGCGGGGCGTTCCTCGGAGCGATGAGCGCGGTGACGAACGGGCGCAACGTCGCGCAGGAGGCCGTCAACGGCGCCGTGACGGTCGGCCTCAACGGCGTGCTCGCGGGCTTCGCCATGGACCGATTCGAGGCCGGGCTGCTCAAGGAGTTCGAGGCGGTCGGCGTCAAGGCGACGCCGCGGGGGTTGAACGTCGTGCTGGAGATCGGCGACGGCATCCGCTTCGCCCAGAACAGCGCCGCCCCGAGCGCCGAGGCGGCGCGCAAGCTGCGGGCGGTGGGCCTGATCCTGGCGCGCTTCCAGCGCAACCGGATCGACGTGATCGGCCACACCTCGGCCGAGGAGGCGGCTGCCCTGTCGGGTCAGCGGGCCGCCGCCGTCGCGGGGTTCCTGGCGCAGCGCGGCGTGGCGGCGAGCCGCATCCGGCGCGAGGGCAAGGGAAGTGCGGAGCCGGTACGGGCCGACAGCTCCGAGGCGACGCGCAGCCTGAACCGCCGCGTCGACATCTTCATCGCTCCCCTGACCTGAGTGACCTCAAGCGGTCGTGTCCGGGACGGGCATGGGCGCGGAGCCGCGACGCCCTAGCTCGTGCGGGGCAGGTCAACCCGAGGGGATGCCGCATGAAGCTCCACCGCCGCGCCGTGCTGGCCGGCTGCCTTGCCGCTCCCCTGACGGCGGGCCTGCTCCCGGGCCGGTCCGCCGCGCAGGGCACCACCCCGGGACAGGAAGGCGCGCTGATCCGCCGTCCGATCCCGTCCACCGGCGAGACGGTGCCGGCGATCGGCATCGGCACCTCGCGGCGCTACGACGTGGCGCCGGATTCCGACGCCGTGGCGCCCTTGCGCGAGACGGTGGCGAGGTTCTTAGGCCTCGGCGGCACCGTGATCGACACCGCGCCCGATTACGGCCGGGCCGAGGAGGTGCTGGGCCGGATCCTCGCCGAGACGAAGACCCGCGAGAAGGTCTTCCTGTGCAGCAAGGTGGCCGCCAAGGGCCGCGAGGCGGGCCGGGCGCAGATCGAGCAGTCGTTCCGCCGCCTCGGCACCGACCGGATCGACCTCGTGGCGGTCCACAACCTGATCGACCCGGAGGCGCAGCTGCCCCTCCTGCGCGAGCTGAGGGACGGGAAGCGCATCCGCTACATCGGCGCCACCACCTGGGCCGAGAAGCAGTACGGCGACCTCGAAGCCCTGATGAAGGCGCATCCCCTCGACGTGATCCAGGTCAATTACGCGGTCGATGCCCGCCAGGCCGCCGCGCGCATCCTGCCGCTGGCGCAGGAGCGCGGCATCGCCGTGATGGTCAACGTGCCGTTCGGGCGCGAGCGGCTGTTCAACCTGGTGCGCGGCCGCGACCTGCCGCCCTGGGCCGCCGAGTTCGACTGCGCGAGCTGGCCGCAATTCTTTCTCAAGTACGTCCTGTCGCACGAGGCGGTGACCTGCCCGGTCCCCGGTACGGCGCAGGTGCGCTACGTCGAGGACAATCTCGGTGCCGCGCGCGGGCGCCTGCCCGACGCCGCCGCCCGCCGCAAGATGGAGGAGTTCATCGATGGCCTGTGATCGTCGCGCGCTTCTGCGCGCCGGGGCGCTCGCCCTGGCGCTCGCCGCCAGCCCCGTCCTCGCGCGGGAGGCCCTGGCGCAGGACTCGAAGATCCCGGTCGCGGTGATCGGCGGCGGCAATATCGGCGGCACCATCGGGGGCTTGTGGGTCAAGGCCGGCCACCCGGTGATGTTCGCCTCGCGTCACCCGGAGGACCTGAAGCCCCTCGTCGAGAAGCTCGGGCCGCTCGCCAAGGCCGGCACGGTCGAGCAGGCGCTCGCCTTCGGCGACGCGGTGCTGATCGCGGTCCCCTACAAAGCCTATCCGGAGCTCGGGACGGCCTACGGCGCTTCCTTGAAGGGCAAGGTCGTGCTCGATGCCGGCAACGCCACCAAGGCCCGCGACGGCGAGCTGGCGGCCGAGGCCGAGAGCGCCGGCATCGGCGCCACCTCGGCCAAGTACCTGCCCGGCGCCCGGCTGGTGCGGGCGTTCAACGCCGCGAACTACCGGCTCTTCGCCCAGAACGCCCACCGGTCCGGCGCCCCGATGGCGGTGCCGATCGCGGGCGACGACAAGCAGGCGGTCGCGGTCGCCGAGGGGCTGGTGCGCGACGCCGGCTTCGAGCCGGTGGTCGTCGGCGGCCTCGACGCGGCGCGGCAGTTCCAGATGGGCAGCCCCGGCTTCCAGCGCGACGTCACCGGTCCCGAGGCCCGCAAGGCCTTCGGGCTGGCGCCGTGACGCAGCCGGCCCGCGACCGGGCCGGTCAATCCATCCTGGCGCCCGAGAACTCGACCACCTTCTTCCACTTCTCGGTCTCGTCGACGATCACCTTGCCGAATTCCTCGGGCGTGAGGCGCAAAGGCGTGCCGCCGAGGTTGGCGAGCTTCTGGCCGGTCGCCGGGTCGGACAGGACGTCGTTGATCTCCCGGTTCAGGCGCGCGATCAGGTCGGGCGGGGTGCGCCGGGGCGCCCCGACCCCGAACCACGCGCTCGCCTCGTAGCCCGGCACCGTCTCGGCGACGGTCGGCACGTCGGGAAGCGCCGGGGAGCGCTCGGCCGTGGTGACCGCGAGCGCCCGCAGGCCGCCCGCGCGGACGTGCTCGATCGAGGAGGGCAGGTTGTCGAACAGCACGTGCGCCTGCCCCGACAGCATGTCGGTCAGCGCAGGACCCGCCCCGCGATAGGGCACGTGCACCATGTCGACGCCGGTCATCTTCTTGAACAGCTCGCCCGACATGTGGACCGAGGTCCCGAGCCCCGAGGAGGCCATGTTGACCTTGCCGGGATTGGCCTTGGCGTAGGCGATGAACTCCGCGACCGTCCTCACCGGCAGGCTCGGCGTCACCTCCATGATGTTGGGCGAGCGCGTGATGCCCGCCACCGGGACGATGTCCCGCACGAAGTCGAAGTTCAGCTTCTTGTAGAGCGTCGTGTTGATGCCGTTGGCCGGGTTGACGAGCAGGATCGTGTAGCCGTCCGGATCGGCCTTCACGACGGCGTCGGTGCCGATGTTGTTGCCGGCCCCGGGCCGGTTCTCGATGTAGACCTGCTGGCCGAGGCGGCGGCTCAGCGGCTCGGCGATGAGGCGGGCGAGCACGTCGGTGGTGCCCCCCGGCGGGTAGCCGACCACCCAGCGGATCGGCCGCATCGGGTAGCCCTGCTGGGCGCGCGCGGGACGGCTGCCCAAGGGGGCGACCACGGGTGCGAGCGCCGCGGCGCCGAGCAGCGAACGGCGTGACAGACCGGACGTCATCCCAATCCCTCCCTCGCCGGGCCATCCTGTCCGCGGCCCGTTACCGACGGCGCAATCTAGGCAGAAACATCGAGACATGGCGAGGGCGGTCACGCTTGATCGTCCGCCGCGCCATCGTGCACAAATACCGTCGAGGCGGGATCCGAAACACCGGCCCGACAGCCAGGGGGGATCCGCCATGCCGGCCGGTTCCGATCATCATGGAGGCGGGCCGATCCGCGGTCCGCGCAGCCTCGTGGGCGGCCTGCTCCTCGTCGGGCTGGCGGCGCTCGCGCTCATCCTCACCGCCGACCTGAACCCAGGGACCCTGCGCAGCATGGGGCCGGGCATGGTGCCCCGCGCGCTGGCGATCGGCCTCGGCCTGTGCGGCCTCCTCCTCGCGGGTTCGGGCCTCGTGCGGCGCGGCCAGGCGCTCGACCGGGTGTCGTTGCGCGGCCCCGTGGTGATCCTGCTCGCGGTCGCCGCCTTCGCGCTCACGATCCGGCCGTTTCCGCTCGGCGGCCTCGCCACCCCGGGCCTCGGCCTCATCGGTGCCGGCCCGCTCACCGTGGTGATCGGCGGCTTCGCCTCGCCGGAGGCGCGGCTGCGCGAGAATCTCGCCCTCGGGCTCGGGCTCACCGCCTTCGCCATGCTGCTGTTCGGCGACCTCCTCAACCTGCCGATCCCGATGTTCCCGGAGGCCTGGGCGGACCTGTTCCCGGCCGGCTGGTCGCAGGACGGGCGCCTGCGCGTCACGGCGGGGCTGCTCGCCGGGGTCGCGGCCGCGCTGGTGCTCGCCGGGCCGCGCCGGGCCGCCGCCCGGGTCGACGTCGCCGGCCGGTCCGAGGGCGCCCGATGAGCGACCTTCTCGCCAACCTGGCGCTGGGCTTCGGCACCGTCCTGCAGGTGGTGCCCGTGGAGGTGCCGGGCCTCGGGCCGGTGCCGCTGCCGATGAACGTGGTCCTGTGCTTCGTCGGCTGCCTCGTCGGCACCCTGATCGGGGTCCTGCCCGGGGTCGGGCCGGTCGCGACGATCGCGATGCTCCTGCCCATCACCTTCAAGTTCGATCCCACCGGCGCGCTCATCATGCTGGCGGGCATCTATTACGGGGCGCAGTACGGCGGCTCGACCACGGCGATCCTCGTCAACATCCCGGGCGAGGCGACCTCCGTGGTCACCACGCTCGACGGCCACCAGATGGCCCGCCAGGGCCGTGCCGGGGTGGCGCTCGGGATCGCGGCGATCGGCTCCTTCGTGGCGGGCTGCGTCGCCACCGTGATGATCGCGGCGCTCGGCGCGCCGCTGACCCGCCTCGCCCTGGTGTTCGGGCCGGCGGAGTACTTCTCGCTCATGGTCATGGGGCTCGTCTTCGCGGTGGTGCTCGCCCGCGGCTCGATCCTCAAGGCCGTGGCGATGATCCTGCTCGGCATCCTGCTCTCGACCGTGGGGGCCGACCTCGAGACCGGCCAGGAGCGCATGACCTTCGGGATGCCGTTCCTCTCCGACGGGATCGACTTCGCGGTGCTGGCGATGGGCCTGTTCGGCATCGCCGAGATCCTGCGCAACCTCGACCACACCGAGGCCCGGGACGTGGTCCGGCAGGCGATCGGGCGGCTGCTGCCGGGCCGCGACGACCTGCGCCAGTCGGGACTGCCGATCCTGCGCGGCACGGCGATCGGCGCGGTGCTCGGCATCCTGCCGGGCAACGGCGCGGTGCTCGGCCCCTTCGCCTCCTACACCCTGGAGAAGCGGCTCGCGCGCGATCCCGCCCGCTTCGGCCGTGGCGCCATCGAGGGCGTGGCGGGGCCGGAGAGCGCCAACAACGCCGGGGCGCAGACCTCGTTCATCCCGCTCCTCACCCTCGGCATCCCGCCGAACGCCGTCATGGCGCTGATGGTGGGCGCCATGACGATCCACGGCATCGTGCCGGGGCCGCAGGTGATGACCAAGAACCCCGGCCTGTTCTGGGGCATGATCGCTTCGATGTGGGTCGGCAACGTCATGCTGCTCATCATCAACCTGCCGCTGATCGGGCTCTGGGTGCGGCTCCTGAAGGTGCCCTACCGGCTGATGTTCCCGGCGATCCTGCTGCTCTGCTGCGTCGGGATCTACTCCATCAACGCGCTGGCGACCGACATCCTGTTCATCGGCCTGTTCGGCGCGGTGGGCTACGCGCTGATCCGGCTCGACTTCGAGCCCGCCCCGCTGCTCCTCGGCTTCGTGCTCGGCCGGCTGATGGAGGAGAACCTGCGCCGGGCGCTCCTCCTCTCGCGCGGGGAGATGAGCACCTTCATCGAGCGCCCGATCTCGGCGGGCCTCCTGCTGGTGGCCGGGGTGCTGCTCGCCGTCGCCCTGCTGCCGTCGATCCGACGGGGCCGCGACGAGGTCTTCGTCGAGGAATGATCGCGGGACGGTGATCGGGCGGGGGCCCTCGCGCGCCTTGCGGGCGATGCGCGCCTCCGCCAAGCACGGGGCACGTTCCGGTGGCGAGTGCGAGGGGTGGCGGATGAGCGAGAGCGAGGCGATGCCGGCCGCGCGGGGCGCCGGGCTGCGGGTCCCGGCCTGGCTCAGGCGCCTCACCGACGTGCGGCCGGAGGAGGTGCCGGCGCTCGGCTGGGCCTGGCTCTACATCTTCGCGCTGCTCTCGTCCTACTACGTGATGCGGCCGATCCGCGACCAGATGGGGCTGGCCGGCGGGCTCGAGAACCTGCCCTGGCTGTTCACCGCCACGCTGGTGGGCATGCTGGTGCTCAACGTGCCGTTCGGCTGGCTTGTGCGGAAGCTGCCGCGGGCCCGCTTCATCCCGATCACCTACCGCTTCTTCGCCGCCAACATCCTGGTCTTCGCCGTCGTCCTCTACCGCAGCGGGCCGGAGGAGGCGGTGTGGATCGGCCGGGTGTTCTTCGTCTGGCTGTCGATCTTCAACCTGTTCGTGGTCTCGATCTTCTGGGCCACCATCGTCGACGTGTTCGACACCGAGCAGGGCAAGCGGCTGTTCGGCTTCATCGCGGCGGGCGCGACGCTCGGCGCCATCACCGGCTCGGCCTTCACCGCCGTCCTGGCGCGGGACGTGCCCACCCCCTTCCTGCTGCTCGCGGCGGCCGCCCTCCTCGAAGGGGCGGTCATCAGCATGCGGGGGCTGGCGCGGATCTCCGACGCCCTGTCGCGCGAGCCGGGGGCGGCCACGCAGGCGATCGGCGGCAGCCCGTTCGCCGGGATCAGCCGGGCGCTCCGCTCGCCCTACCTGCTCGGCATCAGCCTGTTCCTGCTCCTGTTCTCGATCACCTCGACCTTCCTGTACTTCGAGCAGGCCGGCATCGCGAAGCGCAGCTTCCCCGATCGGGGCTCGCAGACGGCGTTCTTCGCCTCCGTCGACCTCGCGGTGAACGTGCTGACGCTGGGCGTGCAGCTCTTCCTCACCGGGCGGATCGTGCGCCGCCTCGGCGTCGGCCTCACCCTGGCGATCCTGCCGCTGATCAGCGCGCTGGGCTTCGGGCTGCTCGCGGCGGCACCGACCATCGCCAGCGTGGTGGTGTTCGGCGTGCTGCGCCGGGCCGGCAACTTCGCCATCGCCCGGCCGGTGCGCGAGGTGCTGTTCACCGTGCTGCCGCGGGAGGATCGCTACAAGGCCAAGGCCTTCATCGACACGGTGGTGTACCGCCTCGGCGACCAGGTCGGCGCCTGGTCCTACGGGCTCGTGGCCTGGCTCGGGATGAGCGCCGCCGCGCTCTCGATCGCGGCGGTGCCCCTGTCGCTCGCCTGGCTCGTCAACGGGCTCTGGCTCGGGCGCCGGCAAGAATCTATGGCTGAGGCGAGGGCTCGCGAGCGGGCAGAGGCCCCGGGGGAGGCGAGGAATGGCTGAGACCGAGGCGGCCTTGCGCGAGGCGATCGTCGAGACCTGCCGCAGCATGGCGGCGCAGGGCCTGAACCAGGGCACCGCCGGCAACGTCTCGGTCCGGTTCGGCGAGGGCCTTCTGATCACCCCCTCGGGCCTCCCCTACGAGGAGATGACGCCCGACGACATCGTGCCGATGACGATGGACGGCCGGGCCGACCACGCGCTCGCGCCCTCCTCCGAGTGGCGCTTCCACCGCGACATCCTGCGGGCCCGGCCCGACGTGTCGGCGATCGTCCACGCCCACCCGACCTACTGCACCGCCTTCGCGATGTGCCGGAAGGACATCCCGGCGGCCCACTACATGATCGCGGCGGCCGGCGGGCCGACCGTGCGCTGCGGCGGCTACGCGCTGTTCGGGACGGAGGAGCTGTCGCAGCGGGCGCTCGAGGCGCTCCAGGACCGCACCTGCTGCCTGCTCGCCAACCACGGCATGATCGCCACCGGGCCGACGCTGCCCAAGGCCCTGTGGCTCGCGGTCGAGCTCGAGACCCTGTGCCGGCAATACGCCGTGGCGCTCCAGGTCGGCCGGCCGCACATCCTGAGCGAGGCCGAGGTGGCGGAGGCGATGGAGCGGTTCAAGTCCTACGGGCCGCGGCCCAAGGCGGGGTGAGCGCCCGGAGCACTGCCCGATCGCGGTGCGATCGGGCAGTGCTCCGGGTTTTCGGATCTTGCCGCATCGTCTTCGACGAACCGGTGCCCGCTTCGTCGGACGATGCGTCAGCGGACGCGGGTCGGGATGCCGACCTCGCGCTGCACCTCGACGCTGTCGACCCCCGGCACGTCGCGCAGCTTCGCGAGCGCGCTGCTCTTGATCGAGCCGGTCGCGACGCCGAGGATGTCGAGCTTGTCGCGCACCTTCAGGCCGGCACGGCTCGCCGCCTTGACGGTGCTCTCGAACCGGTCGGAATCGGGGATCGATACGCTGACCTTGACCTCGTCCATGACGGACTCTCACGCTCCTCGAGCAGGATATAGGTAGTGCGCCGACGAAGGCGAAGCCAAGCCGTGCCCTCGTCGCAGCGGTCGGGTCAGACCGGCGCCTGGGGGAGGCCGACCCACCGTCGTCGGAGGGCTGGCGGCGATTGCCGCGGGATTGCAGCAGCCGCATGTAGAGGCGCGCGCCGCGGGAGCCGCCTTCCGCCTCGGCGAGGAGGGCGGCGATGCCGGCGACGTGCGGGGTCGCCATGCTGGTTCCGCTCTCGACCATGTACCGGGTCGGGACCGGCCAGGCGGACCGGCAGTCGACGCCCGGCCCGGCGATGTCGATCGCATTGCGCGAGTTGATGTCTCGCCTGGATCCGCGCCGACTTCGATCTATGCCGGAGAACGATCTGTCTGGTAAGTGTCATCGATTTGGAAAAATGTCTTCCAGGCTGCATGGAGTAGCATGTACATTGTCTTTTTACCGGCAAATAAGCGAATAATTGTAAATACCAATATAATAAAACAGAAAGTCTGTGATATGCGCGAGAATTACTGATGGAGAGACAATCGCGCGACTGCGCGCGACCGGCTCCGCAAGGACGTGGCGAGCCTCGAAATGCCCGGGCGAGCCGGGATGGGGGCGAGGCCGGAGGTGCCGTTCCGCGCCTCCGGACCGCCCCCGGTGCCCGGCCGCTACAGCTCCATCTTCATCGGTTGCGGATAGTACCGGAACCCGCCCTGCCCGTTCTCCGCCACGTGGCCGATGCCCGGCCAGGCGAAGTGGTAGGCCAGCACCGGGATGCGGTTCTTGGCCAGCATGGTCAGCATCTTGAGCCGGGTCTGGGCCGATTGCTTCGGGTCGGTGTCGTAGGCGAACTCGGTCAGCGGCTTCTCCATCAGCAGCACCGGGTGGTGCGTCAGGTCGCCGAGGTAGCAGAGGCTGTCCTTGCCCGAGGTGATCATGAACATCGTGTGGCCGATGCTGTGGCCGGGCGCCGCCAGGGCCTGGATGCCGGGCAGGAACTCCTGGCCGTCCTTGACGAAGACCAGCCGGTCGCGGATCGGCAGCAGGTTCTTGCGCGCGGTGTCGAGGAAGGCGCCGAACGCCGCCGGCACCTTGGCGGGATCGGTCCAGTAGTCGAAATCGGCCTGCGAGATGTAGAACTGGGCGTTGGGGAAGTGCGGCGTGCCGTCGTCGGCGACGCAGCCGCCGCAATGGTCGACATGGGCGTGGCTCATCACCACGGCGTCGATGTCCTTCGGGTCGATGCCGGCCTGGCGCATCGTGGTGAGCAGCTTGCCGGTGGTCGGCCCGAACAGCTTGAGCGCGCCCATGCCGGTGTCGAACAGCACCAGCTTGCTGCCGGTGTTGAGGATCAGGATGTTCTGCTCCAGCACCGCGTTCGAGAGCGGCAGGAAGTTGGCGTTGAGCTGCGCGTCCATCTCGGCCGGGCTGAGGCCGAGGAAGTTGGCGTGGGGGTCGCCGAGCGGCAGGGTGCCGTCGGAGACCATCGTGGCCTCGGCGTCGCCGAGGGTGAAGCGGTAGAAGTAGGGGCTCTGGCTGCGCAGCATCGGCGCCGTGGCGTTCGCCACGCCGGGCAGCCCGGCCGTGACCGCGGCCGCCGCGGCGCCGAGCATCAGTCCGCGCCGGTTCGGGGCATCCAACCGAATCGTCATCGAGGGTTCCTCCACGCTTGGACCGCGGGCGCCTTTATGCGCGCGCTCGAAGCGGGGCGTCCCCCGGCGCGAGCGCGGCCGGAACCTCTGCGGTGCTGTCTTTGTCCGCCGGCCCGGAAACGTTGTCAAACCGTCCGTTGGGTCAACTGCCGTCCGGGCGGGCACGGCGCGAAGGCCGCCGCCCAAATTGCGGGCCGCCTGCCCACGGCGCCGGCATCCGGGCGTGTCGCGGGCAGTGCCGGAATTGACAGCGTTTCGAGGCACTTCCTACACCCCCAGGCCAGGGAGGACCTGCGATGCCGAGCCACGATTTCGACTACGACCTGGTGGTGCGCGGGGGAACGCTCGCCGGCCCGGCCGAGGTGTTCGAGGCCGATCTCGGGGTGCGCGACGGGGTGATCGCGGCGCTCGGCCGGGGCTTGCGGCGCGGGCGGGACGAGATCGACGCCCGGGGCCTCGTCGTGACGCCCGGCGGTCTCGATCCGCATTGCCACATCGAGGAGCCCTCCGAGGGCGGCGGCGTGCAGGAGGAGAGCTTCGCCAGCGGCTCGGCCGCGGCGCTCGCCGGCGGCACCACCTCGTTCATCTGCTTCGTGCCGCAGTGGAAGGGCCACCCGATCGCCGCGACGGCGACCGGGTACGAGGCGAGCGCCCGCGCCTCGCGCGCCGATTACAGCTTCCACCAGATCATCACCGACCCGACGCCCGACGTGCTGGAGCGCGAGGTGCCGGCGCTGGTCGCCCGCGGCATCCGCAGCCTCAAGGTCTTCCTCACCTACGACCCCTTGCGCCTCACCGACGGCCAGTTCCTCGAGGTGCTGGCGACCGCCCGGCGCCTCGGCGCCTTCGTGACGGTGCATTGCGAGAACTACGACGCCATCGGCTGGCGCATCCGCGCGCTCCTCGAGGCCGGGCTCACCGACCCGCTCCAGCACGCCTGGGCCCGCCCGCCGGTGGTCGAGCGCGAGGCGACGCACCGCGCCATCGCGCTCGCCGAGCTCGTCGACCAGCCGATCCAGGTCTTCCACGTCTCCTGCGACGAGGCGGCGGAAGAGATCGCCCGGGCGCGGGCGCGGGGCATCAAGGTCTGGGGCGAGACCTGCCCGCAATACCTGACTCTCTCGACCGATGATCTCGCCAAACCCGATTTCGAGGGCGCCAAGGTGGTGTGCTCGCCCGCCCTCCGGGCGCCCGGCGAGTCCGAGCGGATCTGGGCCCGGATCCGCGAGGGCACCCTCGACGTCGTCTCCTCCGACCATTGCGGCTTCTCGTTTTCCACCGCCAAGCGCGATCCGGGCAGCAGCGGCTACGGCCAGGGCGGCGCGGGCGCCCGGCCCGACGGGATGCCGGCCTTCAACGCGATCCCGAACGGGGTCCCGGGGATCGAGACCCGCCTGCCGGTGCTGTTCTCCGAGGGCGTCTCGGCCGGGCGCATCGACCTGCCGACCTTCGTGCGCCTGACCTCGACCAACGCCGCCCGCCTGTTCGGCCTCGCCGGCCGAAAAGGGACGCTGGCGCCGGGCGCCGACGCCGACCTGGTGCTGTGGAATCCGGATGCCGAGCGGGTCCTCACCAACGCCGACCTGCACCACGCCATCGACTACACACCCTGGGAGGGGATGCGCCTCAAGGGCCTGCCCACGATGACGATCCGGCGCGGCGAGGTCGCGGTGCGCGACGGCCAGGTCCTGGCCGAGCCCGGCTCCGGCCGCTTCCTCGCCCGCGGCGCTTACGCGCTCGCCACGCCGTCGGGCCGGGTGCCGGACGGCTTCGACGCGGCGGCGCGGCGTTGACGCCCTCGACGCGAGACACGGGCTGACCGACCATGCGGCCTCTCGAGGGAGGACCCGCATGGCGACCGTGAGACTGTGGAGCGACGCGGAGGCGGATGCCGATCCCCGCGTCAAGGCGGTGTTCGACGACATCCGGGCGGCGCGCCGCTCGGACTTCATCAACAATTTCTGGCGCGCGCTCGCCAACCAGCCGACGGTGCTGGAGCGGACCTGGGCCGACCTGAAGCAGGTGATGGCCGTCGACGGCGCCCTCGACCCGCTGACGAAGGAGCTGATCTACATCGCGGTCTCGACCGCCAACGGCTGTAGCTACTGCATCCACTCCCACACCGCGGCGGCCCGGGCGAAGGGCATGACCGAGGCGCAGTACGGCGAGCTGCTGGCGGTGATCGGCATGGCGAACACGACCAACGCGCTCGTCACCGGGATGCAGGTGCCGGTGGACCGGGAATTCGCGGTAGAGGGTTGAAACGTCGCCGGGCCGACCGCGTGAGCAGCCGAAGATGGTGGAGATCGGCGGTCGACGCCCGCATGGACCCGACCGGCCTGTGCGGGAAACCTTCGAAGCCAGGTTTCCGTATCTGGCATCAATCCGACAGGGTTTGTCGCGCAAGTCTCACGGCGGAGATAGTGCGGCTGTCCGGCTGGCCGACATCCTGTCGTCGAACACATGTTTTCCGTGCAGCCGAGCCTGAGGCGCGGAATGACCGCACGGGTGAGAGCAGATCTTGGCGCTGCAGCTGAAACAGGAGGTCTTGCCTACCGTCCACCGCCTTGAACGTGGCACCCATGATCGCGACCGGCTATGGCAGATTTACCATTGCCTATGGAACCTCTCTGAGTTATGGTGGTTCCGCCATAACAAGAAAGGTACAACATGAGTGATCCACCTTCGCAGCCGCCCGATAGCGAACTCGTCTGGCTCGGCCGGACGAAACAGGCGGTGTCGGACTTCCCGCCCGAGGTGAAGCGGGAGGTTGGTTTCGCCCTCCGCCTCGCTCAGAAGGGACGCAAGCCGATTTCAGCTAAGCCCCTGAAGAGCGAAAAGGACCTCAAGGGCGCAGCGGTTCTGGAGATCGTCGAAAACGATGACGGAAACACCTACCGGACGGCCTATGCGGCCAAGTTTGCGGGTGTGGTCTACGTCCTCCACGCTTTTCAGAAGAAGTCGACAAATGGTGTCGCCACGCCGCGCAAGGACATCGACCTGATCAAGGATCGATTGGCCGAGGCGAAGAGGCACTACGCCGAACATTTTGCGAAGAAGGACACCGGCTAAGGCCGATGTTGAGTACCCGAGTTGCGCCCGTCTCCAGATTGGGAGAGGGGCACCCCACACATACTAGGTAAACAGACTATGGCTTATCATCTTGCTCATTCTGCCGGCTCCGCGGATATCGCGACCGGTGCGGCGAACACAGATGACGTGGCCACTTGTAGCAGCGGCAACGTCTATGCTGATCTTGGCTTTGAAGATCCTACCGAGGAGAGCCTCAAGGCCGACCTCGTCATAGGGATTATCGATGAGATTGAGCGTAGAGGATTGTCGCAAACGGCGGCCGCGCGCCTTATGGGTGTCAGCCAACCAGACGTATCCAAACTCCTGCGCGGTCGCACAGGCGGCTACTCGCTTGAGCGTCTGCTTGGCTTCACACGCGCATTAGGGGGCGATGTTGAAATCACAGTCAGACGTAATGAGCCTAAGCAGCGCGGTAAATTAAAACTGCGCGTGCTTGAGCCTGTCTGATTGAACAAGTATAATCCTTTCCTGTTTTTGGCAGAGAGCGCCGTCGGCCGAAAGGCCGGCGGCGTTTCTCTTTGAGTAGAGTTCCCCTATTAGTGTGGGGTTCTGGGGCATCTGAACGTCGAACGTCTGCTTGACCGAGGGGCTTGCAAGCGGTCCTCCTCAGCTTCTGCAAGAAGTTGAGAGCATCCCGCCATAAAACCTCTGTCAGGGGCCTGCCGGCGATCTTGAGTGTCGGAAAACACCTATTTTCCGACATCCGGACGGGCCGCTTTCGGCCCCTCCCATCGCACATCAACCGGATCCCGGCCCCGGCCGCCGCGCGCCCGCCTACGCGGCGAGCGCCGCCTCCTTCGTCTCGGGGGTGGCGAGCATCGCGGCGACGCCGACGAGGCTCGTCGCGATGACGTACCAGGCGGGCGCGAGCGGGTCGCCGCTGACGCCGATCAGCCAGGTCACCACCAGCTGCGTCGTGCCGCCGAACACCGTGATGACGAAGGCGTAGACCACCGAGAGGCCGGCGCTGCGCACGCTGCGCGGCAGAAGCTCGGGAATCGCCACCAGGCTCGCCGCCCCGCTCATCGCGCCGAGCGCCGCGATCAGGGCCGACATGCTCAGGAGCGTGGCGGGGCCGGGGTCCCGCGTCATCAGCACGAAGGCCGGGTAGGCGACGAGGATCAGCAGCACCCGCGGCACGATCATCACGAGGCGCCGGCCGTAGGCGTCGGCGAGCCGGCCGGCCAGCACCGCGAAGACCAGGACGCAGGCGCCGACCACCGCCGTCGCGGCGATCGACAGGCCCGCCGGCAGCTTCAGCGTCGTGATCGCGTAGGTGGTCATGTAGTTGCCGACATAGGTCGAGACCGTGCCGCAGAGCAGGATCGGCACGACCAGCGCCAGCGTGCGGCCGTGGTCGCGCAGCAGCCGGCGAAGCACCGCGCCGGCCGTGGCCTCCGCGTGGCCGGTGCTCTCGCCGGCGGTCTCGGGCATCGCGCGGCGGATGTAGACCCCGACCGGGATGATGAGCAGCCCGAGGAGAAACGGGATCCGCCAGCCCCAGGCCTGCATCTGCTCAGGGCTCAAGCCAAGCGACAGCAGGACGCCGATGGTGCCGGCGCAGAGCGTCGCGAGGCCCTGGCTGGCGATCTGCCAGCTGGCATAGAGGCCGCGCTTGCCTTCGGGCGCGCTCTCGATGAGGTAGGCGGTCGAGGGCCCGACCTCGCCGCCGAGCGCGAAGCCCTGGATCAGCCGCCCGATCACCACGAGGATCGGCGCGGCCATCCCGATCGTGGCGTAGCCCGGGGTCAGCGCCAGCATCAGCATGCCGACCGCCATCAGGCCGATGGTCAGCATCATGGCGGGCTTGCGGCCGGCCCGGTCGGCATAGGCGCCGATGACCACGCCGCCGATCGGCCGGGTGACGAAGCCGATGCCGAAGGTGGCGACCGAGGCGAGCAGGCTGATCCAGGCGTCGCCGGCCGGGAAGAAGGTCTGCCCGATCGTGACGGCGAAGAAGGCGTAGGTGGTGAAGTCGTAGAATTCGAGGGTGTTGCCGATCACGGCCGCGACGACGCCGCGCCGGCGCGCCGCCTCGTCCGGCACGGCGGAGGATGACTCGGCCCGCGCCTCGTCGAGAACAGTGGTGGGGGTCATGGTCGCTCCTCCGGCCGCCTCGCAGGCCTCGCACGGGAGCGGCGCCCCGATGCGGCGTCGGGCGGGGCTCGGCGGGCCCCGGCCATCCTCCCGCCCGTGGTTCGTCCGTCGATCCTGGACACGGGGCATCCCCGTGTCCAAGACCGTTCGGGAACGAAGCCATTCCCGGGAGGAATGACGCCGGGGCGCGACCGGCTCAGGCCTTGCCTGCCTCGCCCCGGAACACCTCCTCCATCTCCCGTCGGAACCGGATCGCCGGGTCGTCGGCCGCGAACGACACGTCGTCCCACGACACCGGCTCCCCGGCGGCGACGGGCCGGGTGAGGGTGAGGCCGTGGGCGAGCCCGATCGGCAGGCCGCCCGCTTGAAGCGAGTCGCGCGCCGGCATCAGCCGGCCGTAGACGGTGTAGCCGCCCTCCCCGTCGAGGCGCTCGCCGGCCTCAAGGTCGCGCTTGGCCGTCGCCACCACGTCGCCGGAGAAGCCCCGCGTCGTGCCGGTGGGTTCGCCCCGGACCGCGATGCTCGCGACGGAGAGCCCGAGCTCGAGCCCGATCAGGTGATAGGGCTTGTACATCGCGCTGTACCGGCCGCTCGGGTCGGTCTTCAGGCCGTATTCCGAGAAGCACTTGCGGACGTAGTCGGAGGGCGCCTCGAAGGTGGCGTAGACGCCCCAGCGCAGGTCGCGGAAGACCGGGCGGCCGTCGCGCTCGAGCGACGACACCACCTCGACCGTGCCGTCCACCGGCAGGATGCCGCCGGCGGATCGGGGCTTCAGCAGGGTCGGCAGGTCGTCGACGCCGCACGCCGGGAAGGCGAGGCCGGCGGGCGGCGGGGTCAGGTCGCAGGCATTGGCGACGGCCGCCATCTCCAGCGCCGACTTGGTGCCGTCGAGGAAGGAGTTGAACATCTGCGGGTTGAAGTCGCCGCCGGCCACCTGCGCCTCGGTGAAGCCGTAATGGCCCCAGACCGTGTCGGGGGTCGAGGCGTGGTAGACCGGCAGGTACTTCGTGCCCTTGCCGGCGCAGACCACCCGGAAGCCGGCCGTGCGGGCCCAGTCGACGATCTCGGCGATGAGCGCCGGCTGGTCGCCGTAGGCGAAGGAATAGACGATCCCGGCCTCCGCCGCCTTGCGGGCGATGAGGGGGCCTGCCAGCGCATCGGCCTCGACGTTGACCATCACGATGTGGCGCCGGTGGCGGCAGCAGGCGAGCGCGTGGCGGATGCCGGCGCCCGGGTGCCCCGTCGCCTCGACGATCACCTCGATCCCGTCCGCGGCGATCAGCCCGTCCGCATCGTCGGTGAGGAAGGTCGTGCCCTGGCGCATCGCCTCCGCGACGCTCCCGGCCTCGTAGCGCTCCGCCGGCCAGCCGACCCGGGCGAGCGCGGCGCGCGCCCGCTGCGGGTCGAGATCGGCGATACCGACGACGTGCAGCCCCGGCGTGCGCGGCGCCTGCGACAGGAACATCGAGCCGAACTTGCCGGCCCCGATCACCCCGATCCGCACCGGATTGCCGGCCTCGGCCCGCGCCGCGAGCTTGTGGTACAGGCTCATCTTCCCTCCCCGTATCGATCGTTCGGCGCTCGTCCGGGCGCCGTTGCGTGAACCGTCGGGGATCGGCAGCATCAGGTCAACCGGCCCGGACGGCCGGGCAGGGATGGGGTCGAGGCATGACGTTCACGTTCGCGCGGCTGACCCCGGAACTCCTGATCACCGACTTGCGGGCAAGCCTGCACTTCTGGGTCGACCTGATCGGCTTCCGGATCGCCTACGACCGGCCGGAGGACGGCTTCGCCTATCTCGACCTCGACGGGGCGCAGGTGATGCTGGAGACCCGCAACCCCGCCTCGCGGCAATGGCTCACCGGCCCGCTCGAGGCGCCGCCGGGGCGCGGCATCAACTTCGAGATCGGGGTCCCGGCGGTGGAGCCGGTCCTGGGCCGGCTGGAGGCGGCGGGCTGGCCCCTCTTCATGGCGGTCGAGGACAAGTGGTACCGGGCCGGCGACGTCGAGGTGGGGCAGCGCCAGTTCCTGGTGCAGGATCCGGACGGCTACCTGCTGCGGCCTGCCGCGAGCCTGGGGCGACGGCCGGCGGGTCCGGGAATGACGTGAGACCGAACCCTGCGGGGCTGCCATGACGAACTCACTGACGCGCGCGAAACTGGTCCCCGAACTCGTGGTCGCCGATCTCGCCGCGAGCCTGCATTTCTGGGTCGGCCTGATCGGCTTCCGGATCGCCTACGACCGGCCGGAGACCCGATTCGCCTATCTCGACCTCGACGGGGCGCAGGTGATGCTGGACCAGTACGATCCCGCGGCCTCGCGCTGGCTGACCGGCCCGATGGACCGGCCTCTCGGTCGCGGCATCAACCTCCAGATCGAGGTTCCGGCGGTGGAGCCGGTGCTGGCGCGGCTGGACCAGGCCGGCTGGCCGCTCGTCATGGCCGTCGAGGATGCGTGGTACCGGACCGGCACCATCGAGGTCGGGCAGCGCCAGTTCCTGGTGCAGGATCCGGACGGCTACCTCGTGCGCCTCGGGGCGAAGCTGGGGGAGCGGCCGCTGGGCGCAGGGTAGACGAACCGGGCTTCGCCCGAAGCACGGAAACAGGGGGCGATCGTCCCCCCCCTCGTCGTCCTGGGGCTTCGCCGGAGGCGGGAACCCGGGACGACATGGTGGATCGGGAACATCGGGCCCGTGAGGAGAGGAGACCCCTCAGATCTCGATCTCCGTCCCCACCTCCACCACCTGCCGGGTCGGCACGCAGAAGAAGGCGCCGGTGCGCTCGCCGTTGCGCATCATGAAGGCGAACAGGGTCTCGCGCCACGCCGCCATGCCGCGGTGGTTGCGCTTCGGGATGACCGTCTCGTGGCCGACGAAGACCGTGACGTCCTCGACGAAGTCGGCCGGCAACCCGCGATGCGCCACCGCGCAGGCGAGCCCCTCCGGAATCGAGGCCTCCTCCATGAAGCCGTAGCGGAGCGTCACCCGGTACAGGTCGGGGGCGATCCGGGTCACCTCGGCCCGCTCGGCTTCCGGCACCACCGGCAGTTCCTCGTAGAGGGCGGTGACGATGGTGCAGCGGGACGGCAGCGCGTGGCTGCGCTCCACGAGCCGGCTCATGTGGAGCGGGATGCCCTTGGTGGCCGCCGACAGGAAGGCCCCCGCCCCCGGCAGCCGGATCGGCGGGTCGTCGCGTAAACGCGCCAGGAAGTCCGCCTCGTCCTGGCGGGCGCCGACCCGGTGGGCCTCGATCAGCCGCGTGCCCTGGAGCCAGGTCAGCATCGTCACGGCGACGATCGCGGTGAGCACCAGGGGATACCAGCCGCCCTCGAACACCTTCACGCTGTTGGCCGCCAGGAACACGAGGTCGATCGTCAGGAACAGCCCGTTGACCAGGAGGACGAGGAGGAGGTTGTAGCCCCAGCGCCGGGCGATCAGGGCGGCGAGCAGGGTCGTGATCGCCATGAGCAGCGAGACCGCGATGCCGTAGGCGCCGGCGAGCGCGTCCGACGACTCGAAGATCAGGACGGCGCTCAGGGTCGCGGCGGCGAGCAGCCAGTTGACGATCGGCACGTAGATCTGGCCGCGCTCGTCCTTCGCCGTGTGGATGATCCGGATATAGGGCAGGAAGCCGAGCTGGACCGCCTGCTGGGTGAGCGAGAACACCCCCGAGATGATCGCCTGCGAGGCGATGACGGTGGCGAGCGTGGCGAGCCCGATCAGCGGGTAATGCGCCCAGTCGGGGCTCAGGCGGTAGAACGGGTTCTCGATCGCGTCGGGCTCGGCGAGGAGCACGGCTCCCTGTCCGAAATAGTTGATGACGAGGGCCGGCAGCACCAGGCCGAACCAGGCGAGCCGGATCGGCCGGGCGCCGAAATGGCCGAGATCGGCGTACATCGCCTCGCCGCCGGTGACGGCCAGGAAGGCGGCGCCCAGCATCGCGAAGCTGACGCCCCAGCCCGCATGGGTGAGGAAGTCGATCGCCCTGAGCGGGTTGAGCGCCGTCAGGATCTGCGGCGATTGCAGGATGCCGCCCAGGCCCAGCAGGGCCAGGATCACGAACCACACCAGCATCACCGGCCCGAAGATCCGCCCGATGAAGGCCGCGCCCTTGCTCTGGATCAGGAACAGCCCGACGAGGATCACCAGCGTGATCGGGACGACCGCGCGGGCGAGGCCGGGCGCCTCGACCTTCAGGCCCTCGACGGCGCTGAGCACCGAGATCGCCGGCGTGATCGCCCCGTCGCCGTAGAGGAGGGCGGCGCCGATCAGCCCGACGACGAGGAGGAGGCCGGCCCAGCTCCGCGGCTCGGCGTGGCGGGCGCCGAGCAGCGCCAGCATCGCCACGATGCCGCCCTCGCCGTGATTGTCGGCCCGCAGGATCAGCACCGCGTACTTGAGCGACACCACGACGATGAGCGCCCACAGGATCAGCGACACGGCGCCGATCACCGCGGCGGGCTCGGCCTGGCCATGCCCGGCGGCGCGCACCGCCTCCTTGAAGGCGTAGAGCGGGCTGGTGCCGATATCGCCGTAGACGACCCCGAGGGCGCCGAGCAGCAGGGCGGGCTTCAGGCGCCGCGGCGGCTCCGGCGCCGGTGTCGTCGACGAGGTTTCCTCTTCCGTGCCGATGAGCTGGCCCACGGGTCGCCTCCGCCGGCACGCCCGGGCGCCCGGGCCCCGCTGCCGCAAGCAGGAACGCGGATCCGGGCCTCGGGCTCCGCCGCGCCGGCGGCCTAGGCGAAGAAGCTATGCCGCTTCGTCGGGGCGAAGTCCGTTTGCAATGCGGAGCCGGGAGGCGAGCAGCGGAATCATAAGCCGAGAGCGACACGAAGAACGGCCCGGGTGGTCGATTGGGCAATGGCCGGCAAATGTCGATTGTGTCCCCTGAGCATCAGTTTCTCCATGAGATCGGATGCGAATACCGGGTCCATCGCGTCGACGGCGGCCAGAGCCTGGGCACAACGGTCCACCCCGCAGGCCTTCAAGATGTCGGCCAGATCATCGACACCGCCGTGATCGACGACGGCCGCAAGGTCGAACATGTCGCGAGGCTGGAGCCGGGCGCCCCTGTAAAAAATCTTCTTGGCAATGATCTCGGCCGGCTTTTCGAGGTGCACGAGCCGACCGGAAATCTCACGCTGCCGCGCCGGAATGTCGGTGACGGGTCCGCAGCAGATGAAGTCGATCTCTCCGATGCCGTCGAAAATCAGCTTGGCAACACGCGTGCCGTCGCTCTCGTAGCCGTCGGGTTGCCGGCTCAATCGATGGCCCTGGGTCGCCGGATTGAGGAAGGGCAGCAGTTGCGGATCGTCCAGGAAGAGATCGATGTCGTGGCTCTCGCGATGGTCGATCGGCAGCATCAGGGCCGTCCCGCCTCCGAAGGTCCAATCGAAGTCGTATGTCGCCGACTTGGCCTGCTCGATGATGTCGAGTGCCCGATCGAACAACCAGGACCATTGGCTGGCTCGCGCCACGGATACGATCTCAGCCGGCGAGCGGGAGCGGATACCCGGCCTTGGACGCGAATTGGGCAGCGATCGCCTGCACTTTGCTTCGATCGACGCTCATGGCATCGATGAACTCGTGCTGGAGATCCTCCCGCACCTCCGAGAAGAAAGCGAAGACCGAGGCATCGTTCGCGATGACGCTGGCCGGATCGGCGATCCTGTCGGCGAGTTGCCGTACGGTGAGGTTCGCTCCGTAAGGAGCATTCACCGTCGACAGCACTCTCATGGCGACATCGGTCATGATCGCCTCTCGACTCACAGAGTTCCGAACGTCTCTCGACATAAGCGCCTTCGACGACCCGAACAAGAACGGGCGCGCTGCACGGCGAAACGAGCGGCGACCGCCACGCAGCATCGCCCGTGGGACCCTCCCACCCCCCGGGCGTTGTCCCGCCACCTAGGAGCGAACAGAGGACCCGGGACATGACGGAAACCGTTCTGATCGTCGGCGCGAGCGGCATCGTCGGCAGCGCCGCGGCTTCGGTGATGAACGAGGCCGGCTGGCGGGTGCTGGGGCTCGCCCGCAACCCGCCGGCGCAAGACGGGGTCGAGCCCGTGGCCGCCGACCTGCAGGATCCGGAGGGTCTCGAGGCCGCGCTGGCGCCGCACCGGCCGACCCGGGTGGTGCTCTCGACCTGGATGCGCCGGCCGACCGAGGCCGAGATGATCCGGGTCAACGGCGCGATGGTGCGCAACCTGCTCGACGCCCTGCGGCCGGGCGGCAGCGTGCGCCACGTCGCCCTGGTGACGGGCCTGAAGCACTATCTCGGCCCGTTCGAGGCCTACGGGAAGGGCACGGTGCCCCAGACGCCGTTCCGCGAGGAGCAGGGACGGCTGCCGGTCGAGAACTTCTACTACGCCCAGGAGGACGAGGTCTTCGCCGCGGCCAAGCGCGACGGGTTCTCGTGGAGCGTGCATCGCCCGCACACGATCATCGGCAAGGCGGTCGGCAACGCGATGAACATGGGCACCACGCTCGCGGTCTACGCCACGCTCTGCCGCGAGACCGGCCGCCCGTTCCGCTTCCCGGGTTCCGCCATGCAGTGGAACGGGCTCACCGACATGACCGACGCGCGGCTGCTCGCCCGCCACCTGCTCTGGGCCTCGACGGCGCCGCAAGGAGCCAACCAGGACTTCAACGTGGTGAACGGCGACGTCTTCCGCTGGAGCTGGATGTGGGGCCGCCTCGCGTCCTGGTTCGGGATCGAGCCGGCGCCCTTCGACGGCACGATCAGGCCCCTGGAGGAGCAGATGGCCGGGGACGCCCCGCTCTGGGCCGAGATCGCGAAGCGGCACGGCCTCGCCGAGCCGGACCTCGACCGCCTCGCCTCGCCCTGGCACACCGACGCCGATCTCGGCCGGCCGATCGAGGTCGTCACCGACATGGGCAAGAGCCGCCGCCTCGGCTTCCTCGACTACCAGCCCACCGACGACGCCTTCCTCGACCTGTTCGCGCGCCTGCGCGCCGACCGGCTGATCCCCTGACGACCCGGCGCCCGGCCGCTCGCCGGGCGCTCACAAGCAGAACATGCCACCTCAACCCCGGGTTGCGGCAATATAGTAGGAATTGCTTCAGACCTCACCGTTATCCTGCTTCATGGTGAGGAGATACGAGAGAATGTCCATCAGGGCGCGCGTATTCGGGGGGTTCGGTCTCATCCTCCTGCTGACGGTCGCGGTTGCAGCGATCGGGTGGCACAGCCTGACGGGCTTCGCCCGGCGGGTCGATACGGCCAACGCGGCGCAGATGCTGGCGGGCGAGATCGGCGATCTCGCGCTCGCCACCGACCGCGCCCTCAAGAGCGACGATGCGGGCCGGGACGACGCCCTGCGGGCGGCGATCGGGCGGGTGCGCGCCAGCGCCGGGACCTTCTCGGGCCGCCTCAGCGACGATCCGAAGGCGGCGGCCTCCGCGGCCGGCATCGCCGGGGCGCTGGACGGGTTCGAGGCGGCGGTGCAGGCCTTCGGGACCCAGAAGGCGACGACGCGCCTGCTCCAGGACCGCCACGCCGCCCTCATCGCCGAATTGCAGAGCACCGTGACCGGCATCGGCACGGCGCAGGAGCGGCAGCTCGCCGAGGCCGGCAAGGCCCTCGAGAAGGCGCTGGCCGACCAGAAGTCGGCCACCAACACGGCCGTGGTCGTGGCCTTCGCGATCCGCTCGGCGCTGGAGATGCAGGTGCTGCAGGTCGGCTTCCTGGCCGGCGACGGCGACGACGGCAAGCTGGAGATCCAGTCGAAGGTGAATTCCGTCGCCGTGCTGCTGCGCCGCCTCGGCGCCATGACCACGGTCGAGACCGTCGAGCCCGCGCTGAACGCCCTCGACGAGTACCGCGCCAAGCTCGACGAGCCGTTCGGGGCGGGCGGCAGGACGGAGCGCGGGGAGGAACTCGCGCCGCTGTTCGGCAGCCTGATCGTCGGCCTGCGCCAGGTCGAGCAGGCGCAGAACAACGCCCAGACCGCCGCCCAGGTGGTGCTGCGCCAGCAGCAGGACAAGGTCGCCTCGGGCACGAGCCTGCTCATCGCCAGCGGCAAGGCGACCTCCGCCGCCAAGGAGGCCGAGAGGCAGGAGCAGCGCCTGATCCTGGCCCGCGACGCCGACGCCGCCCAGGCCGTCGACGCCGCCGCCAACACGCTGATCGACCAGGCCGAGACGATCCTCTACGGCGACATCGACGCGGCGTCCCAGACCGTGCTGCGCGACCTGAACAACAAGGTGCGCGGGTTCAAGGACAGCATCCCGGAGATCGTCAAGGCCAACGAGGCGCAGGCCACGATCTTCGCCGACCTCGACCGCCGCTCGGCCGAGCTGCTCGCGGCGGCGCAGGGGATCGGCGCCGCCGAGCTGACCCAGCTCGCCGCCGAGCGCGACCGGGCCCTGTGGCTGCTCGCCGGCGGCGTGGGCCTCGCCTGCGCCATCGGCGGCGCCCTCGCCCTCCTCATCGGGCGCGGCATCACACGGCCGATCGACCAGCTGTCGGGCGCCATGCGGTCGCTCGCCGGCGGCGACCTCGCCACCGAGGTCCCGGCGCAAGGACGCCGCGACGAGATCGGCGCCATGGCGGGCACCGTGCGGGTGTTCCGCGAGGCGCTGCTCGCCAAGGACGCGGCCGACCGGGCGAGCGCCGCGGAGACCGCCGCCAAGGCCGAGCGGGCCGCGCGCCTCGAGGCGGTGACCCGCACCTTCGAGGCCAACGTGGTGGCGATGACCGCGACTCTGGCCGAGGCCGCGACCGGCATGGAGGCGACCGCCCGCACCATGACGCAGGCCGCCGAGACCACCAACGGCCGCTCGACCGAGGTGGCGGGCGCCGCCGAGCAGACGCTCGCCAACGTCCAGATGGTGGCGGCGGCGAGCGAGGAGCTCTCGGTCTCGATCGGCGGCATCGCCGCCCAGGTGGCCCAATCGTCGGACATCGCCCGCGACGCGGTCGACCAGGCGCGCCGGACCGACGAGACGGTGCAGCGGCTGGTGAAGTCCGCCGACCAGATCGGCGACATCGTGAACCTGATCTCGTCGATCGCCGGGCAGACCAACCTCTTGGCCTTGAACGCCACGATCGAGGCGGCGCGGGCCGGCGAGGCGGGCCGCGGCTTCGCGGTGGTGGCCGCCGAGGTCAAGGAGCTGGCGAGCCAGACGAGCCGCGCCACCGCCGAGATCGCCCAGCAGATCGGCCACATCCAGGAGACCACCGGCGGCGTCGTGCAGGCGATCCGGGAGATCTCCGGGGTGATCGAGCGGATGTCCGAGATCGCCGTGGGCGTCGCCGGCGCCGTCGACCAGCAGGGCTCGGCGACCCAGGAGATCGCCCGCAACGTCCAGCACGCGGCGCAGGGCACGCAGGCCGTGACGACCGGCATCGTCGCGGTGCAGCGCGAGGCCGGCAGCACGGGCGCCGCCGCGGCGGACGTGCTCGGCGCCGCCGACCGGCTCGGGCGCTATGCCGGCGAGCTGGAGCGCGAGGTGGCGGTGTTCCTGGAGGGGGTGAAGGCGGCCTGACGCCGGCCTCAAGCACCGACATGGAAGAAGGGGAATGCGACCAGCGTCGCATTCCCCTCCTGCTTATAAAAACAGATGACCCGCGGCGGTTCAGGCACCTCACTACGCGTGAGGCGGAAAACAGATGGTTCGGCTACGCCCCGACCCGCACCGTCAGCTCACCCAATCCCTCCAGTTCCGCCCGCACCACGTCCCCCGGCTCGACCGGCAGCGGCACCGTGGTGGTGCCGGTGGTGACGACCTCGCCGGCCCGCAGGGTGATCCCCTGCCCCGAGAGCGCGTTGGCGAGCCAGGTCAGCGCGAGGCGGGGATCGTCGAGGGCGTTGCCGCCGCGGCCCTGGTGGGGCTCGCGCCCTTCCGCGGCGATCCGGGTCGGCATGGCGGCGAGATCGACGGCGCGCCAGCCCTCCGGCGCCGGGGCCCCGAGGACGAAGAGGTGGGCGCAGGCATTGTCGGCGATGAGCGCCGCCTCCCCTGCCCTCTCGAAGGCGGCCAGCCGCGAATCCGGGAACTCGATCGCCGGGTGGGCCGCGTCCACCGCCGCCATCACCTCGTCGACGGCGTAGGGTTCCGGGCGGGGCGGCAGGTCGCGGCCGATCCGGAACGCCACCTCGGGCTCGGCCACCCGCATCTGGTTGCCGACCAGCGGGACTGGCTCGCCGGCGTCCAGCACCTGCTCGGCGAGAAGCCGCCCGGCGAGCGGCCCGTCGGCGCCGATATGGCGCTGGCCGGCGAGACTCGTGGCGGCGATCTTCCAGCCGTAGAGGGCGCGCGCGCTGCGCGGCTCCAGCAGCGCCTGGATCCGGTAGGCGGTCGCGCGGTCGGGCGGCGCCAGGTCCGGCGGCAGGGCGGCGAGCAGCCGGCCCTCGCGCCAGTGCCGCCAGAGGAGGTCGGAGGCGGCCTGGAGCGTCACGCGACCCTCCCGGTCAGGCCGCCATCGACGGGCAGCGCCACGCCGGTGATGTAGGCCGCCTCGTCGGAGGCGAGGAACAGGGCGGCGTTGGCGACGTCCCAGGCGGTGCCCATCCGGCCCATCGGGCAGGCGGCGTCGCGGGCCCGCACCATCTCGGCCGGATCCTGGTACTGGCCGGAGATCTGCTGGTGGATCAGCGGCGTGTTCATCAGCCCGGGCATGATCGCGTTCGCGCGGATCCCGTCACGCGCGTATTGCAGGGCGAGGCCGAGCGTGAAGTTGTTCACCGCGGCCTTGGCGGCGTAGTACGCGGCGTACGGATAGCCGGTGTAGCGGATCGCCGCCGCCGACGAGATGTTGACGATGCTGCCTGCGCGCCGCGCCAGCATGTGCGGCAGCACGTGCTTGCAGGTGAGGAAGCAGGTGGTGAGGTTGAGGTCGAGGGTGCGGTGCCAGTCGGCCTCGCTCAGCTCGACCGGACCGCCCATCTGCGCGTAGCCGACGTTGTTGTGCAGGACGTCGATGCGCCCCTGCGCCGCCATCACCTCGGCGACGAGGGCGGCGACCGCCCCCGAATCGGTGGCGTCGCAGGAGGCCGCCGTCGCGGCGCCGTCCTCGCGGCGGATGATCTCGGCGGTCTCCTCCGCCGCCTCGCGCCGCAGGTCGACGCAGACCACCCGGGCGCCGTGCCGCGCGAAGGTCACCGCCGCGGCCTTGCCGTTGCCCCAGCCCGGCCCCGCCGAGCCGGCGCCGAACAGCAGCGCCACCTTGCCCTCGAGCCGCCGCGAGCCCGGGGCGCTCCCGCCCTCCGCCATGTCGGTCCTCCCTGCGGCCCCGCCGGGCGATCCCCGGGGCCATTCTTGCCGTCGCGCCTGTCGGCGCGTTGCGGCGCAGCCTATAGAGTTCGGCGGCCGGCCGCAAAGCGAAGACGGCCCTTCGAGGAGAGAGACGCCATGCCGACCCGGATCGTCGCCGAGACCCCGCCCCGCCTGTCCGCCGACCTGATCAAGCGCTTTTCCGCCGTGCCGGTCGCGGTGGTGGTCGATCTCCTCGAGGGCCGCACCCAGGTCGATCCGGCGATCCGGCCGCTCCGGCGCATCGCCGGGGGGCCGTCGCTCCTCGGCAGCGCCGTGACGGCCTTGTGCGACCCGAAGGATTACGGCGCCGTGCACCACGCCATCGCGGTGGCCGAGGCCGGCGACGTGGTGGTGATCGACGGGGGCGGGCGCAGCGACGTCGCGATGATCGGCGACCTGCTCTCGACCGCCGCGCGCCGCAAGGGCATCGCCGGCCTTCTCGCCGATGCGGCCGTGCGCGACACCGGCATCCTCGGCGGCTGGGACGACTTCGCGGTGTTCACCCGCCACGTCACGGCGCGGGGCCCGGCCTCGAAGGACGGCGGCACCGTCAACGCGCCCGTCACGATCGGCGGCGCCTCGGTCCGTCCCGGCGACCTCATCCTCGGCGACGACGACGGCGTCGTGGTGATCCCGCGCGAGGCGGCGGAAGGCCTGATCGCCAAGGCCGAGGAGCGGGCCCAGGCCGAGATCGGCTGGGAGAAGCGGCTGTCGGCCGGCGAGACCACGCTGGCCGTCTTCGGGGTGCCGGACGCGATCAGGGGCTAGAGCACTTCACGATCGCGCTGCAATCGCGAAGCTCTCCAGGTCTTTAATTTTGCCGCATTTTCTGCGGCGAACCGGTATCCACTTCGTCGGAAAATGCTCTAGCGTCCCTTTCTGGCCTCCTCGACCGTGACCCGGGGCACCGCGAAGCGGTCCCCGGTGCGGGCGTAGAGGTCGCCGTAGAGCCGGCCCACCGGCAGGAAGGCGCCCTCGCGCAGGTGGCGCCCGTCCGGGGTGAAGAGGTCGGGCTTGGCCTGCAGCGACACCACCTGCCCGAGCACGATCCGGCGCTCGGGCGAGAGGTCGATCACCGTGTGGGTGCGGCAGCCGAGGCTCGCGGGCGCCCCGGCGATCCGGCCGGGCGCCACGCCGCTGCAGGGAAGCAGCGTCAGCCCCGCCGCCGCGATCTCGCTCTCGCCGTGCGGGAACTCGGCGGCGCAGACCGTCATCGCCGGCACGAGCGCCTCGTCGACGAGGTTGACCACGAACTCTCCCGTCTCGGCGATGTTGCGAGGCGTGTCCTTCAGGCTGCCGTCGGAGCGCAGGTTGAAGCTCAAGGCCACGATCGGCGGCTCCTCGGCGAGGACCTGGAAGAAGCTGATCGGCGCGGCGTTGTCGGTGCCGCTCGCGGACCGGGTGGTCACGAGGGCGATCGGCCGCGGGGTCACGAGGGCGGTGAGCAGGCGGTAGCGGTCGCCGGCGGGCAGGTCGTCGAAGCGGAGGTCCATCCGGCAGCTCCGTGCGGTGATGGGCAGGACGGGCGCCCGGCAGGGACGGTGGCGCGACCGGCCGGGCGGCGCGGCCCGCCTCGCTCCCTTCGATAGGCGATCGACGCCTCGTGACACAAGCGAGGTGCGAGCCGGACCACCGAAGAGATCGCTCAGCGCAATCTTCCCGCAAAGTCAGACAAAGATTATTTTGGTGCTATACATTCTTTCCAGATATAAAATGCTACAACAAGCATCAATATTCGGTATCTGAAGTTTATATTTCAATTCCTACCCGCGAACAGATTACGCGCAGCAGTTAAACGAAATCGTGTCCGCGGCATACGACAAGCTCGAGCAATCCATCATCGAAAATTCCCTTGATGCGGAATTTTTCGTGTGCCAATCCAGATCGCGATCCACGGCCGACAGATCAGAGATCTAACAATGTTAGAGGAATTTATAAACTACGCTCTGGTGAAAGTGCTTTTTTCCAGCTCGATATGTGGATGCTTCGGCGGACTCATCGGGCACTTCATCAATAACGAGAAATCGACGATTGCGGCCGCCCACAGGGACGGGCGCGACTGGTTCGTGTACCCGTCGATCGTCCAGAGCTCACTCATCGGGGCGGCCGGGTCGATCGCGTTCCTGTTCTTTATCACCGCCATCGGAGGGCTCAACAATTTCAATACGTTGAATGAGTATCTGCGATCGATCTCGGTCAGCGTGATCGCGGGGTTCGGCGCGCGCAGTCTGCTGCCGCGCATGGTGGGGAACCTCGAGAAGCAGCTCTCCGAGGTGGACACCCGCGTGTCCCAGGTCGGGGACAAGGTCGAAGAGGTCGATTCCATCGCCCAGGCCGCCGCCGAAGACGCCAGGAAGGCGATTCAGCAGGCCGAAAGCGCCAAATCCTCCGCGGAACATAACTACAAAACCATAAAGGAGGAATTCGATACCCTGACGCTCAATGCCCAGCTCATCGAGGCCTGCGCCGCCGGCACCGAACCTCAGATCTGGAAGGACCTACTCAATCGCGCACAGGAACTGGCGGCCAGCAACAAAGCTTCCAGCGCCATCTGGATCAACATCGCGAGGCTCCAGCGGCACAAGATAACGTTCGATGCGGCCATCTCCACACTCGACAATCTCTTGAATAAATATTTCGCAAATGAAATTTCGAGAGACAAGAATTTCTCGGCCGCCTACTATAACAGAGCTTGTTACTATGAGATGAAGTTCTTGTCGAGCAGCCAGAGCGCCGAGCGCCAGCAAGCCCTCGCGGACGTGAAATCGTGCCTGACTCATGCAAAAAATCCCGCATCCGAGATTGAGCAGATGCGGGACGACAAGGATTTGGCTGAACTCGTCAAGTCGGCCGAATTTGTTGCGCTCGCCGATTTGCAGGCCGCGACAAACCCTGGCTAAACTCCAATCTTGTCAAGATTCCGCACAAGACCCTCCTATAATCGTCGGCGACGACTCACCGTCATTGACGAATATGGGGATGCCGAAACCAATCGTCAAGCAGATAAACCCGACGATCTCCTGCCTCGTACCCGACAAAACGGCGCATCGGCAAATCATTAAAGCAAATTAACATGACGGCAACCAGAGGCTGACGCGCCAGTATATGCTTAGTATATCGGCAAAGTCGCTTTCGACAGGAGCATGTGCACGCCCCTGTTGCCATCCACCGTCCGGGTGATGCGCAGGCTCCCGGCGAGCGAGCGCGGCATGGAAGCCTGGTTGCGGGTGAGCCCGGTGCCGGCGGAGGCACCGAGGGCCGGCACGTCGTCGGCCCGGCGGGAATGCAGACCGGCCGAGAGCCGGCCCGGGCGGCAGACAGCGGCGCCCGCCCGGCGCATGATGCGCCGGAGACCGACGGGAGGCGCGCGATGACGGCGATCTGGATCGAGGCGGCCCTGAACGGGCCGTGGGGGCGCGAGCGCCAGCCCGGCATCCCGATCACCGTCGCCGAGGTCGTGGCCGACGGGCTCGCCGCGGTCGCGGAAGGCGCGGCGATCGTCCACGTCCACGCCTACGACCCGCGGACCGGGCGCCAGAACGATGCCTGGGAGACCTATGCCCGCATCATCGAGGGCATCCGCGCCAAGTGCGACGCGATCGTCTACCCGACGATCCCGCTCGCCGGCTCAGGCTACGCCGCGAGCGCTTCGGTCCGCTACGCCCACACCGAGGAACTCGCCCGGCGCGGCCTGATTGAGTGGGCGGTGTGCGACCCGGGCTCGACCACCTTCCTGCGCTACGACGAGGTGTCGGGCGAGGACAGCGGCTTCATCTACCAGAATCCGATGCCCGACATCCGCGAGGGCCTGCGCATCGCCCGCACCCATCGGATCCGGCCGGGCTACGCCGTCTACGAGCCGGGCTTCACCCGCCTCGGCGCGGCGCTGGCGGCCCTGGAGCCGCGCCCGCCGGTGCCGGTCTACCGCTTCATGTTCTCGGACGAGTTCGCCTGGGGATTCCCGCCGCGGGAGGCCTATCTCGACGCGCATCTGACGCTGCTCGCCGAGTGCGCGCCGGGCGCGCCCTGGATGGTGGCGGGCCTCGGCGTCGACATCCTGCCGCTGGTCCCGGCGGCGGTCTCCCGCGGGGGCCACGTGCGCGTGGGCCTCGAGGATGCGCCGTGGGGCTCCGCGCAGGGCAACCGGGCCTGGGTCGCGGCGGCGCGCCGGGCGATCGAGGCGGCGGGCGGGGCGGTGGTAGGGGCGGAGGCGGTGCGGCGGGATCTGGCGGGGCGGGACGGGGCGGGCTGAAGCCGCTCGCTTCTCTCCCTCTTCCCCTTTCCCGGATCTCCGTCCGTTTCGCCGCCCCCTTTCCGGGGAAGGGGGGCGGGAGGGCGATCGAGAACGGCGGGTGGTCACGCCGCCCGCAGCGTCTCGATCTGCGCGAGCGCCGCCGCCCGCGCCGCCTCGATCCGGCGCTGGAGGTCGGGCAGGTCGTCGCCGGCGAGGCAGGCCTGCTCGATCTCGCGGCAGAGGTCGGACAGGCCGGTGAAGCCGAGGAGCCCGGCGGCCGAGATCATCGCGTGGGCGTCGTGGGCGAGGCCGGCGCGGTCGCCGCTGCGGGCGCGGAAACGCTGCTCGAGCTCCGCCGCGAGGAGCCCGAGCAGGGCGTCGATCCGTTCCCGGCCCATCAGGCTGCGGGCCGCCGCGAACGCCTCGACGTCGATCAGGACGGGAACCGGGGCGGCCCCGCCGCCATCGGCGCGGTACTGCGCGATCGCCGCGGCGAGCTCGGCGCGCTTGAACGGCTTGCCGACATGGCCGTCCATCCCGGCGGCCCGGAAGGTCTCGAGTTGGGCCGGCAGCACGTTGGCGGTCATCGCGACGATCGGCACCGTGCCGACCGGAGCGGGCAGCGCCCGGATCACCTTCGTGGCGGTGATCCCGTCCATGCCGGGCATCTGCACGTCCATCAGCACGAGGTCGTAGGCCCGCGCCCGCACCGCCTCGATCGCCGCCGCGCCGTCGCCGGCGACGTCGACGCCGTGGCCCTCGGATTCGAGCACCGCCCGGGCGAGGTCCTGGTTGATCGGCACGTCCTCGACGAGGAGGAGGCGGGCCGGGCGCACCGGCTCCGGCCGGCCCTCCGCGGCCTCCGCCGCCGGGGCCGGGCAGGCCGGGAGCGGCACCCGGAACCAGAAGGTCGAGCCGGCGCCGTCCCGGCTCTCGACGCCGATCGTGCCGCCCATCAGCTCGACGAGGCCCTTGCAGATGGCGAGCCCCAGGCCGCTGCCGCCGTATTGCCGCCGGATCGAGCCGTCGACCTGGCTGAAGCGCTGGAACAGGCGGCCGTGCTGCTCGGGGGCGATGCCGATGCCGGTGTCGGTCACGCGGAAGCGCAGCGTCCCGCCCTCGGCATCGACCCGCACCGCGACCCGGCCGGCGGGAGTGAACTTGACCGCGTTGTTGAGGAGGTTGAGCAGGATCTGGCGCAGCCGGTCGGGATCGCCCCGGACCCAGTCCGGCACGGTGGGCTCGAGGGCGACGTCGAGGGCGAGGCCCTTGGGCTCCGACAGGCCGCGCACGATCGAGGCGGCGTTGTCGATCAGCGCCGCGGGGGCGAACGGCACCTCGGCGAGCGCGATGCCGCCGGCCTCGATGCGCGAGAAGTCGAGGATGTCGTCGACGACGGTCAGCAGCGCCCCGCCCGCCGAGGCGATCCGGTCGACGTAGCGCCGGTGGCGGCCCGGCAGGGTGCGGTCGGCCAGCAGCAGGTCGGCGTAGCCGATGACGCCGTTCAACGGCGTGCGGATCTCGTGGGACATCGAGGCCAGGAAGTCGGTCTTGGCCTGGCTCGCCCGCTCGGCGGTGATCCGCGCCTCCTCGAGGGCGCGTGCGTGGCGCTGGCGCTCGCCGACGTCGCGGAAGGTCGCGATGATGGCGGGCTCGCCGGGCGCCGCGCCCGGGATGCGCCGGAACGCCCCCTCGACCCAGACCCAGGCCCCGGTGCGGTGGCGGGCGCGGCAGACCACGCTCACCTGCGCCTCGCCGGCGGCGAGGCGGCGGGCCTGGGTCACCAGGAGCGCGAGGTCCTCGCGGTGGACGCAGTCGCGCAGGCGCATCGCGGCGGCCTCCTCCGGCGTGTAGCCGAGGAGGCGCCGCACCGCCGGCGAGACGTAGCTGCGCCGGCCGTCGTCGTGGGCGAGCACGATCAGCTCGCTGGTGTTCTCGGCGAGCAGCCGGTAGCGCGCCTCGCCGACGGAGAGCATGCCGGCGGCGCGCCGCGCCTCCTCCTCGAGGTCGCGGTGGCGCATCAGGGCCCGGGTCAGCCCGAAGCCGAGGCCGACCAGGACCGCGCTGATCCCGAGCACCACCGCGGCGTCCTGCTGCACGCCCTCGCGCCAGGCGGCCAGCGTCTCGTCCTTCGAGACCCCGGTGGTGACGAGGAGCGGCGCGCCGGAGACGCGCTGGAAGCTGCCGTAGCGCGGCACGCCGTCGATCGGCGAGGGGTTGCCGCCGAAGGTGCCGCCGACCGCGCCGGCGGCCGCCCGCATCAGCGAGCCGCCGGCGACGCTGCGGCCGACCTTGTCCGGGACGTAGGGGTGGCGCACCAGGATCACGCCGTCGCTGCGCAGGAGCCCGATGGCGCCGTTGGGCCCGAGGTCGAGCCGGCCGTAGAGCCGCTGCAGCTCGGTGAGCGAGAGGTCGGCCACCGCCACCAGCGGCGTCTCGCCCGGGCGCGGCATCACCAGGCGGGCGACGCTGACGAACCAGGAATCGGCCGGCCCGACCCGGGTCGGCCAGCCGATCGCGAGCTCGGACTGGCCGACGTCCAGGGCGGAGCGCACCAGCTCGGCGTCGCTCGCGCGGCCCTCGGCCCCGGCCCCGCCCTGCCCGAACAGCACGCCGGCGGTCGTGCCGTCGAGCACCCGCACGGCCATCACCGCCGGGATGTGGGCCATCAGGCCGGAGAGGAGCTGGCGGGTGTAGTTCGGGCTCGCCCCGAAGGTGTGCGCGTCGACCCGCGCGGCGGCGGCGCTGAGCAGCATGTCGACGGAGGAGACGAGGCGGTTCGCCTCCTGGCCGAGCGCCTGCACCACCGCCTCGGCGGTGCTCTGCGCGTCGCGGATCGTGCGCTCGTAGTCGCGGGTGTCGGTCCAGACCGTCACCGTGGCGAGCCCGAGGCAGGTCGTCAGCACGCCCGCCCAGATGCCGCCGACGAGGCTGCGGTAGGACCGTCTCAGGTTCATCTCTCAAGCGCCCCGCGCCCCGCGCTCCGTCCGGGTGCCGAGAAAAGGGCATCCGGACGGGCGGCGCATCAGGGGTACGGGGCGGGCGGTCCCGCCGCAAGGGAATCTTGTCAGAACAAGCGGAGCGGCGGGCCGGCGCCCGCACGGTCGGCCGTCGCGGGGCGAGGCGACTACATGGCCTCGAAGCGGATCGGCTGGGCGCCCTTGAGCAGCGTCATGCGGCCGAGGTCGTAGACGTGCTCGATGCCGGTGGTGATGGTCAGGAAGTGGTTGCCGGCGAGCTGCCCGACCTTGCTCGCGAAGTGCACGCCGCCATAGGCGAGCAGGATCTCGGTCTCGCTGATGCCGCCCGGATACAGGATCATCTGGCCAGGCGCCGGGTAGCTGGTGTGGTTCTCGTAGCCGACGCCGAAATCGAGGTCGCCGAGGGGCATCCACACGCCCTCGCCGCTCCAGCGCACGTGGATGACCTCGCTCACGAAGGGCAGCGCCTTGAGGAAGGCGGCGCAGGTCTGGGGCGCCTTCTCGAGCTCGAGCCGGCCGACGAGGTCGAACGGGCCGGCCTTGATCTTCAGTTCCTTCACGGGGGATCTCCTGGTGGGTGGTGGATCGGCGCCCGGCCGCTAAAGCGAGGACCGGGCCAAGGAATCCGGCCGCAGGTGGCGCAGCACGTCGACGAGCAGGCGCGTCGCCACGTCGACGTCGGCCTGCGTGACCGATTCGGCCGGGGAATGGCTCAGGCCGCCGGCGCAGCGCACGAACAGCATGGCGATCGGGCACAGGCCGGCGAGCGCGAGGCCGTCGTGCCCGGCCCCGCTCGGCAGGCGCAAGGGAGCGAGCCCGAGGCGCGCGACGCCCTCGGCGAGCGCGTCCATCAGCCCGGGCGCGCAGGCGGCGGCGGGCTCGTCGTAGCTCGCCTGCGCCTCGACCGTCACGCCGCGGCGGGCGGCGATCGCCTCCCAGGTGGCGCGCAGCCGCGCGAGGGCGGCGTGGCGCACGGCGTCGCTCGGGCTGCGCAGGTCGAGGCTGAACCGGGTGCGGGCCGGGATGACGTTGACGGCGCCCCGCGGCACCTCGATCTGGCCCACCGTGGCGACGAGGTCCGGCGTTCCCAGCGCCTCGGCCTCGACCGCCAGCACCATCTCGGCCGAGGCCGCCAGGGCGTCGCGGCGCAGGGTCATCGGCACCGTGCCGGCGTGTCCCGCCCGGCCCTCGACCGTGACGACGAGGCGGCTCGCCCCGGCGATCGCCGTCACGATGCCGACCGGCAGACCCGCATCCTCCAGAACCGGCCCCTGCTCGATATGGACCTCGAGGTAGCCGAGCGTCGCGGCGGGATCGCGGGCAAGGGCGCTCACGCCCGCAGGGTCGCAGCCGAACTCGGTCAGCGCCTGCGCCAGGCTCACCCCGTCGGCGTCGCGGGCCTCGAGGAAGCCGGGCCCGACCAGCCCGGCGAGCGCCCGCGAGCCCGTGAGGGTGACGGGGAAGCGCACGCCCTCCTCGTCGCCGAAGGCCAGCACCTCGATCGCGAAGGGCAGGCGCTCGGCCGTCCGGTGCAGGGCCTCGACCGCCGCGATCGCCACCACGACGCCGAGATTGCCGTCGTAGCGGCCGGCATTGCGCACCGTGTCGATGTGCGAGCCGAGGAGCAGGGTCGGGGCGCCGGGGATCGCCGCCTCGTAGCGGCCGATCACGGTGGCGGCGGCGTCGCGCCGGACGCTCATGCCCGCCTCCTCCATCCAGGCCGTCACCTGCCGGGCGGCGGCCGCGTGGGCGGGGGTGAGGTAGAGGCGGGTGAGCCCGTCGGGATCGGCGCTGGCGCGCGCGAGCTCGTCCAGGCGGGCCATCACGCCCGCGCCGAGGGCCGTGTCGGTGTGCTGCATGGCGGTCCCCCGTGTCCGATCAGTGCCCATGGGGTATGGCCGGGGCGCTCGCCTGTCCAGCTTCGGCGGGCGCCGCCAGCACGGCGTCGGTCGAGGCCGGGACCTCGCCGTCGAGGACCCGGCGGGCGCGCTCGCGGTCGATGTCGCCCTCCCAGGCGGCCACCACCACGGTCGCCACGCAATTGCCGACGAGGTTGCCGAGCGCCCGGGCGATGCCGATGAACCAGTCGACCGACAGCACCAGGACGAGGCCGATCACGGGGATCGCCGGCACCGCCGAGAGCGTGGCGGCGAGCACCACGATCGCCGAGCCCGGGACGCCGTGCGCGCCCTTCGAGGTGAGGAGCGAGATGCCGAGGATCAGCGCGAGGTCGTGGAACGACAGGGCGGTGCCGGTGGCCTGGGCGATGAACACCGTCGCGAGGGTGAGGTAGAGCGAGAAGGCGTCGAGGTTGAACGAGTAGCCGGTCGGGATGACGAGGCCGACGGTGGAATCGCGGATGCCGAGAGCCTCGAGCTTGCGCATCACCTGCGGCAGCACGCTGTCCGAGGAGGCGGTGCCGGCCACCACCAGCAGTTCCTCGCGCAGGTAGGCGAGGAGCTTGAACAGGCTGAAGCCGGAAAGCCGCAGGATGCCGCCGAGCACCACGAGAACGAACAGCGCGACGCCGACGTAGAACGTCACCACCAGCTTGCCGAGCTGGAGCAGCGAGCCGGCGCCGTAGCGCCCGACCGTGAACGCCACCGCCCCGAGCACGCCGAGCGGCGCCAGCCGGACGATGAGGCCGATCACCTTGAAGAGGACCGCGGTGATCCGCTCGATCGAGGCGGCGAGCGGCCGGCCGCTCTCGCCGAGCAGCGACAGGCCGGCGCCGAACAGGACCGCGATGATCAGGACCTGCAGGATGTCGCCGCGGGTGAAGGCGTCGAAGATCGTGGTCGGGATGAGCTTGAGCAGGAACGCGGTGGTGTCGGTGACCTGGCCGACATTCGCCGTGTAGCCGGCCAGCGCCTTGGCATCGAGAGTGGCGGGGTCGATCCCCATCCCCTCCCCCGGGCGGACCAGGTCGGCGAGGACGAGGCCGAGCACGAGGGCGATCGTCGTCACCGCCTCGAAGTAGATCAGGGCCTTCAGGCCGACGCGGCCGACTTTGCGCAGGTCGCCGGCCCCGACGATGCCGTGCACCACGACCCCGAACACCAGGGGGGCGATCGCCATCTTGATGAGCTTGATGAAGCCGTCGCCGAGCGGCTTCAACGCCACCGCGAAGTCCGGCCGGACGATCCCCAGCACCACGCCGAGGATCAGCGCGGCCACGACCTGGCCGAACAGCGAGCGGAGGAAGCGGGGCATCGGACGGTCCTTCCCGGGAGATGCCGGTCCCGTGCGGGGGCGTTCACACCCTCTTCCATGCCCGGTCCGGAGCGTCACGGATGGGGCTGCCCCGCCTGGACGTCCAATATTCCGTTGCGTATGGTCCAGTCGTCCTTCGTCTGGATACGGTCCGGACACGCCCCTTCCCGGAGTCGGTCGCCCGTGGAGCTGCGGCACCTGCGCTACTTCGTGGCGGTGGCGGAATCCCTGAGCTTCACCGCGGCGGCGGAGCGGCTCGGCGTGTCGCAGCCGCCGCTGAGCCAGCAGATCCGCGACCTCGAGGCGGAGCTCGGCACGCCGCTCCTCTGGCGCACCAGCCGCAGCGTCGCCCTGACCCCGGCCGGCAGCGCCTTCCTGGCCCGGGCGCGGGCCGTCCTGGCGGAGATGGAGGAGGCCTGCGCCGAGGCACGGGCCGTCGGGGCCGGGCGCACCGGCACCCTCGACATCGGGCTCACCGGCTCGATCCTCGCCGGCCCCCTCGGGCGGCTGATCCGCCGCTTCGGCGAGCTCTATCCCGGCGTGCTGGTGCGCCTGCACGAGATGCCGCTGGGCGAGCAGCCGGCGGCGCTGCACGCCCACCGCACCGATCTCGGCTTCCTGCGCCACCCGCCGGACGATCCGTCCTTGCGGACCCTGCGCGCCTGGCCCGAGGCGGTCGGCGTCGCCCTGCCGGCCGGACACCGCCTCGCGGCCCGCGCCGAGATCGCCCTGGGCGACCTCGCCGGGGAGGCCTTCGTGTCGCTGCGCCTGCGCGATTCGCGCTTCGCCGCCTATCTGCGCGACGCCTGCCTCGCCGCCGGCTTCGCGCCGCGCCTGGTGCAGCAGGTGGTCGAATCGGCCTCGCTGGTGAACCTCGTGGCGGCGGGCCTCGGCGTCGCCCTGGTGCCCGCCTCGATCGGCGCCCTGCCGCGGCCCGACATCGCCTACCGCCCCCTCGCCGGGCCGGCCCCGGTCGCCGACGTCTGCGCCCTCTACCGGACGCCGGCGAGCGCCGTGACCGAGAACTTCCTCGCCCTGATGCGGGACGAGCTCGGCCCATCCGGCTCCCCCTCATCGAGGTCGACCGGCTCCGCCTCGTAGGGTTTCTGAAATCTTCCCCGGGCGATAAGCAGGGTCCCCGCGCGGGGCACGGGCGTGCCGCGGGATCAGGGTTGCCAGGGGAATCCGAGGGTTACGCGCATGACCGAGAAGACCCGCGTCGCCGTCCTGTACGGCGGCAGATCCGGCGAGCACGAGGTCTCGCTGCGCTCCGCCGCCTCGGTGGTGCGCCACCTCGACCGCACCCGCTTCGAGGTGATTCCGGTCAGCATCGACAAGGGCGGGCGCTGGCAGCGCCACGACCTGCGCCGGATCGCGCAGACCGGCGACGAGTCGCTGGCGATCCCGCCGGAGAGCCCCGAGGTGCGCCTGGCGCAAGGGCCGGACGGGCGCGCCGCCATCGTCGGCCTCGAGGCCGGAGCGGAGCGCTCGGAGATCGACGTGGTGTTCCCGGTCCTGCACGGGCCGCTCTGCGAGGACGGGACCTTGCAGGGCCTGCTGGAGCTGACCGAGACCGCCTATGTCGGCTCGGGCGTGATGGCCTCGGCGGTCGGCATGGACAAGGACGTCACCAAGCGGCTCGCCGGCCTCGCCGGCATTCCGATCGCCCCCTACCGCGCCTTCACCCGGCGGGCCTACGAGCGCGGCGCGGTCTCCCTCGACGAGATCGCCGCGACCCTGGCGCTCCCGGTCTTCGTCAAGCCCTGCAACATGGGATCGAGCGTCGGCATCCATAAGGTCAAGGCCTGGGCCGATCTCCCCGCGGCGCTGGCCGACGCCTTCCGGTACGACGTCAAGGTGCTGGTCGAGCAGGGCATCGACGCCCGCGAGATCGAGCTGGCGGTGCTCGACGGCGACCCGCCCTTCGTCAGCGTCGCGAGCGAGCTGAATCCGCAGGCCCATCACGACTTCTACTCCTACGCCGCCAAGTACCTCGACCCCGAGGGCGCGACCGTCGACCTGCCGGCGAGGATCGACCCGGACCGGATGGAGCGGGTGCGGGCGCTCGCGCTCAGGGCCTTCGAGGCGCTCGAATGCAGCGGGCTCGCCCGCGTCGACTTCTTCCTCGACCGGCAGAGCGGGGAGTTCTACCTCAACGAGGTCAACACCCTGCCGGGCTTCACCTCGATCAGCATGTACCCGAAGATGATGGAGGCCTCCGGGGTCTCGTATCCGGAGCTGCTGACCCGCCTCGTGGATCTGGCGCTCGACCGGCACCGGACGCGCCGGGGGCTGAAGCGGGACTTCGCGGATTGAGGGAGACCGCCGCGGCGCCCGTCCCGGCGGAAGACCGGGCATCGCGGCGCGGCGTCGATGGGATCGGCGGGCGGGGCGGGCAGGCAGGACTGTCCGTCACCTCACGATATTCTTGAGAAAGAGTGTCGGCAGGGCCCAGCATCGTCACAAGTGACGATAGGCGCGCACCCGCAAGATGTTTCTAAGTTGTGTCAGGATCGATGGATCCGGCGAGGGGCATCGGAACCGCAACGCACCAGTCCCAGGATCGTGCCGAACGAGCACAATCGGCGGCGCCCGCAATCGAGCGCCGTCGCGGCGCGCTCTCGTACTGTCTCGGCTGCGACCCACCCTCGCTCTCGACGCGAGAGGGAGATCATCACGATGCGTGGATTGATGCTGGGCGCCGCCGTGCTGGCCACGATGAGCGTGTTCGCGGCCACGCCCGCCGCCGCCTGCCAGGGTGCGGCCTGCTACGCGCGGCCGGGCTATGCCGCGGGCCCCGGCGCCGTGCGGCCCGGCGCGACCTACGCTCCTCCCACTCAGGTCGGGAAGACCAACCCGCTGGTCGGCCAGGACGCCGCGACCGCCAAGAACCTGGGCAGGACCGGCGCGGTCCTGAATCCCGGCAACATCAACCCCGGGTTCCGCCCGCGCTGAGCACCACCGCAGGAGGCGTCATCGGCTCCGGCGGTAGACCGCGGTGCGAGCGGGAACGGCCGGCATGGCTGCACCGAGCGGCTCTGCCGGCCCCGCCCGTCATCGTCACCAAGCGCAAACGACCTCGCCCCTCATACCCTCGCGCCTTGGCATCGACACGTCGATGCCAAGGCGTCCGGCGCATCAGCGCCGACGCCCATTCGGGCTTAGCCAGCACCTTGGAACGGGTCCGTTCCAAGGTGCTGCGGTATCAGGGCAGCCCTCGCGGGGTTCGCACGTCCGCGCCACCACCGCGCAGCCGCGCGATCTCCCAGGGCGGCGCGATCTCCTCCCGCGTCGCGCAGAGGCCGGACCGCACCATGGCACGGCCGACGCCCGGGGCCGCGGTGAGGACCGCGAAGGGGACGGCGAGCAGGCTGCCGAGCGTCAGCGGCAGGCTCCAGGCCAGGAGCGCCGGCGAGACGACGGTGAGCGCCCCGCAGACGAGGATCCCGAACAGCGTGACGCCGCCCAAGGCGCGCAGAGCCTCGCGCCAGCGCAGGCCCCGCGCGTCGCGGTCCTGTGCCGCCCAGGACCCGGCGCGGCCGACGAGGAGACCGGCCAGCACCGCGGTGAGCCGCACCGACGACGCGCCGAGCAGCAGGAACGAGGCCGCGACCTCGGCCAGCATCCCGGCGAGGAAGCGCAAGCCCCCGCCATGGGCCGCCCGCGCCCGCCCGTCCGCCAGCACGGCGGCGTAGCCGGCGAGCTTCGGCGCCAGCGAGAGCAGGAGCCACAGGAGGTAGAGCGCGGCCGCGCCCGTCGCCGGGCCGGCTTGCGTCGCGGCCCGCCACGGCAGGAGCAGCAGGGCGAGCGTCAGGGCCGGCGGGTTGAGGAACATCAGGACCGCCCAGGCGAGCTGGAACCGGCTCATCGGCAGGAGACCCGGCATCGGGGGCAGACGCAGGTACTGCATGTTGCCGCGGCACCAGCGGGCATCGCGGACGAGGTGGTCGAGGAGCGTCGGCGGGTTGTCCTCGAAGCTGCCCTCCTCGATCGGCAGTACCCTGACCTCGTAGCCGGCCCGGCGCATCAGCACCGCCTCGACCTGGTCGTGGGAGAGCACCGCACCGCCGCCGCGCAGGGAGGGCAGCCGGCAATGGGCGGCGAAGGGGGCGATGCGCACGACCGCGTTGTGGCCCCAGAACGGGCCGCATTCCGCCCCCCACCAGGCGGCGCCGAGCGTGTAGGGCAGCATGCCGTGGCGCATGCCGAACTGGAACAGGCGGGGAAAGGCGCCCGCGGCCGGCGCCCCCACCGCCAGGCTCTGCAGGATGCCGAGGCGCGGATGCGCCTGCATGATCCGCACGAGGCGCAGGATCGCCGGCCCGGTCATCAGGCTGTCGGCGTCGAGGGGGAGCATCAGGTCGGCGTCGCTGCCGGCGCAGAAATCCTGCAGGTTGCCGGCCTTGTAGCCGGCATTCTCGGCCCGGCGGCGGTAATGGATCCGGTCGGCCTCCTCGGCGGGCAGGCCGGCGCGCCAGGTCGCGACCCAGGCCTCCTCGAGCGGGATCACCCGGGGGTCGTCGCTGTCGCTCAGCACGTGGTAGCGGAAGGCGCCGCCGTGGCCGGTGCGCACCAGGCTCTCGCGCACCAGGGCGAGGCGCGACAGCGCCCGGGCCGGGTCCTCGTTGCGCAGGGTCATCACCACGGCGGTGGTCAGGTGGAGCGGCGCGTCCGCTTCCCCCTCCCCCTGCCCCTGCCCCTCCCCTGCTGCGGCCTGCGGCGCGGCCGCCATCAGGCCGGCGCGGCCGGCCCGCATCAGCTGAAAGCCGATCGCGGCGTTCCAGAATCCCAGCACCGTCCAGGGCAGGGTGGCGAGGCCGCAGGCGAGGAGCGCGAGGTCGATCCCGTCGACGCCGTCCTGCGCCAGCACGCCCCACAGGGCCGCCGCGAACCCCGAGATGGTCGCGAGGTTGAGCCCGAGCACCAGGAGGCGGCGGCGCCGCAGGGTCGGGCAGGCTTGCAGGCCCGTCGGCGTCGTGAGAGGAGCGCGGGCGGGCCCCTCCGCGAGGGGGACGACCGAGGAGTCGGTGTGCGGCATCGTCAGGCATCCGGGAGCGGCACGGCGGAGGCCGTGCGGGCGCTCTGGTATAGCGCGGCCGGGCAAGCGGAGCTGCGGCAAGAGCGCCTGCCCGCGCCCGGCGAGGGCGAGGTCCGGCTGCGGACCCTGTGGACGGCCCTGAGCCGCGGCACCGAGCGGCTGGTCTTCCACGGCCGCGTGCCGGACGCGGTGGCCGACCGGATGCGGGCGCCGGCGCAGGGCGGTGAGTTCTCCTTCCCGGTCAAGTACGGCTACTGCGCGGTGGCCGAGACCGAGGACGGCACGCCCGTCTTCGCGCTCCAGCCGCATCAGGAGGCCTTCAATGCCGCCCCGGCGGCCCTCTGCCCGCTGCCGGAGGGCCTGCCGCCGCGCCGCGCCGTGCTCGCCGCCAACATGGAGACGGCGCTCAACGCCGTGTGGGATTCGGGCGCCGGGCCCGGGGACCGGATCGCGGTGGTCGGCGGCGGCGTGGTCGGGCTCCTCGTCGCCCATCTCTGCGCCGGCCTGCCGGAGGCGGAGGTCCAGGTGATCGACCGCGACCCGGCCCGGGCCGGGACGGCGCAGGGCTTGGACCTCGCCTTCGCGCTGCCGGAGGCGGCGACGCCCGACGCCGACATCGTCGTCCACGCCAGCGCGAGCGAGGCGGGCCTCTCCCTCGCCCTGTCGCTCGCCGGCGAGGAGGCGGGAATCGTCGAGCTGAGCTGGTACGGCGACGCGCCGGTCGCCGCCCCGCTCGGCCTCGCCTTCCACGCCCGGCGCCTGCGCCTCGTCGCGAGCCAGGTCGGGGCGGTGGCGGCCTCGCGCCGCCCGCGCTGGAGCCATCGCCGGCGCCTCGCCAAGGCCCTCGACCTCCTGCGCGATCCCCGTCTCGACGCCCTCCTCACCGAGGAGGTCGCCTTCGACGACCTGCCCGCCGCCCTGCCGCGGCTCCTCGAGCCCGGCGCGCCGGGCCTGTGCACCGTGATCCGCTACTGAAAGGAGCCCCATGTACGCCGTCGAGGTCCGCGACCACGTGATGATCGCCCACAGCTTCAAGGGCGACCTGTTCGGTCCCGCGCAAGGCTTGCACGGGGCGACCTTCGTGGTCGACGTGGCGTTCTTCCGCGAGACCCTGACCCCGGACGGGGTCGTGGTCGATATCGGCCGGGCGGGCGAGGCGCTGAAAGCCGTGCTGGCGCCGCTCAACTACCGCAACCTCGACGACCTGCCGGAGTTCTCGGGCACGAACACCACGACCGAGTTCCTGTGCGGCCACATCCACGCGGCAATGGCCGCGGCGACCCGCGCCGGCGATCTCGGGCCCGGCGGCGAGGGCGTGAGCCGCATCCGGGTCACCCTGCACGAATCCCACCTGGCCCGGGCCTGGTTCGAGGCGCCGCTCGCCTGATGCGCCTCGTCCTCGCCGTCCCGGGCGACCTCTCGGCCCCGACCGGGGGCTACGCCTATGACCGCGCGCTCCTGGGCCACCTGCCGGCGCTGGGGATTGCCGCCACCCACCTCGCCCTGCCGAGCGGCTTTCCGGACCCCACCCCCGACGACCTCGCCGGCACCGCCGCGCGCCTCGCCGCGGTGCCGCGCGACGCCGCCCTCCTCGTCGACGGCCTCGCCTACGGGGCGCTGCCACCCGAGATCGTCCGCGCGGCCGGGCGACCGGTCTCGGCTCTGGTGCATCATCCCCTCGGGTACGAGACGGGCCTGTCGCCGGCGCGGGCGGCGGCGCTGGTCGCGGGCGAGCGCGCGGCGCTCGGGCTGGCGGCCCGCGTGATCGCCACGAGCCGCTTCACCGCCCGGATGCTGGCGTCCGAGTTCGGCGTGCCGCCGGAGCGGATCGCCGTCGCCGAGCCCGGCACGCCCCCCGCCCCGCGGGTCGTGCCGCGGCCCGGCCCCCACGTCCGCCTCCTCGCGGTGGGCACCGTGTCGCCCCGCAAGGGCTACGACGTGCTGGTGCGGGCGCTCTCTGCCCTCACCGATCTCGATTGGTCGCTCACGATCGCGGGCAGCCTCGCGCGGGCGCCGGACGCGGTGGCCGCCCTGCGCGGCCGGATCACGGCGGCGGGCCTCGGGGAGCGGGTCGCGCTCGCCGGGGCGGTGACGGCGGACGCCCTGGAGCGGCTCTACGCGCAGGCCGACCTCGCGGTCTCGGCCTCGCTGTTCGAGGGCTACGGCATGGCCCTGACGGAAGCCCTGGCCCGCGGCCTGCCGCTCGTCGCCACCACCGGGGGCGCGGCCGCCGAGACGGTGCCGGCGGGGGCGGGCCGCGCGGTGCCGCCCGGCGACGCAGCCGCGCTCGCCGCCGCCCTGCGCGACCTGATCGCCGATCCCGAGTGCCGCGCCGAGGCCGCCGCCGCGTCCTGGGCGGCGGGGCAGCGCCTGCCGGACTGGCCCGCGACCGCCGCGGCCGTCGCCGCGGCCTTGAGGACGTCATGAGCGGCTTCAGCCCCGACTGGCTCGCCCTGCGCGAGCCCGCCGACCACGCGGCGCGCGACGCGAGCCTCGTCGCGACCCTCGCCGCCGCGCTCGCCCGAGCCCGGTCGGGCCCGGTGCGGGCGGTCGATCTCGGCTGCGGCACCGGCTCGAACCTGCGGGCGCTGGCGCCTCATCTGGGACCGGCGCAGGACTGGGTGCTCGTCGACCACGATCCCGCCCTGCTCGCCGCCGCCCGGGCGCGCTTCGCGGCCTGGGCCGGGACGGCGGAGGAGACGGAGGAGGGCCTGACCCTGCACCGGGACGGCGCCCGGATCGCGGTGCGGTTTCGCGCCCTCGACCTCGCGGCCGGTCCGGCGGCGGCCCTGACGGACGCGACGGACCTCGTCACCGCCGCGGCCCTGTTCGATCTTGCCGGGGAGGACTGGATCGCCGCGCTCGCCCGGGACGTCGCGGGGATCGGCGCCGCGTTCTACACCGCGCTGACCTACGACGGGCGCGAGACCTGGACCCCGCCCCACCCGGCCGACGCGGCGATCCACGCCGCCTTCCTGGCCCATCAGGCCGGCGACAAGGGGTTCGGGCCCGCCGCCGGCCCGCGCGCGACCGACATCCTGGCCTCGGCCTTCCGCCGCCACGGCTACGCGGTCGAGACGGCGGCCAGCCCCTGGCGCCTCGGGCCGGACGAAGCCGCGCTGCTCGGCGAACTCGCGGAGGGCACGGCGCGGGCGGCCGGGGAAGCCGGCCGCGTCCCGGCGGAGGACGCGGCGGCCTGGGCCGCGGCCCGGCGGAGGCCGGGCACGGCCGCGACGATCGGGCATCGCGATCTCCTGGCGCTGCCCCCGACCCTGCCGCTCCCGGGCTCGAAGCGAACGGCCTGACCGCCCGAAGAGCCTTGCCGAGAAGCCTTGCCCAGAAGCCTTGCCGAGCGGGCCGCGGCGGTCCGGGGCCGGCATGCCGGCATGCGAGCCCGGTCCGCCCGAGCCTCGCGGACGGGCCCTCAGGGCTGCGCCGCCCCTTCTCCCATCGCCGAGGCTGCGGCCGCCAGGCCCCAGCGGACGAGGTCCTCCGCCGCCGCGAGCGTCGTCGCCTCCGCGTAGCACCGCAATTCCGGGGCATTGCCGGAGGCGCGGAAATGGATCGTCCGATCGCCGTCGAGCGCGATCCTGACCCCGTCCCGCCCGTCGACGGCCTGGGGAACGCCGACCGGGCGAAGGAAGTCCCGGCGAAACGCGTCCTCGCCGAGCCGGCGCAGGAGGGCGCCGCTCCGCTCCGCGGCGACGTCGGGCAGCCGGTCGCTCGCGGTCTCGCCGGCGCCGAGCGAGGTCACGAGGTCGGCGAGCGACGTCCCGGCCTGCCGCGTCGCGGCGAGGGCCGCCAGGATCGGCAGCACGGCATCGCGCGTCGGCAGGGCCGGGAGCCTCCTGCCGCCGAGGGCGACGTCCGACCCGAGCAGGAATCCGCCATTGGCCTCGAAGCCGACGACGAGGCCGGCGCCGTCCCCGGCCGCCTGCGCCATGCCGGCGATGACGAAGGGCGAGCCGACCTTGGTGCGCAGCACCGTCCGGAACCCGCCGGCGCGCTCGATGGCCGAGCCGGCCGTGACAGGGACGACGACCGCGTCGGCACCGAGGTACCGGGCGGTGATCAGCCCGAGGATGTCGCCGCGCACGATCCTGCCCGCGGCATCGGCGATCAGGGGCCGGTCGGCGTCGCCGTCGGTCGTCACGAGGGCGTCGAAGCCGCCATCGGCCATCGCGTCGCGGATGAACGCGATGTCCTCGGGCCGGTGGGCCTCGGTGTCGATCGGCACGAAGGTCTCGGACCGGCCGATCGGCACGACGCGCGCGCCGAACGCGGCCAGCAGCTCGGCGAGGAGGTCGCGGGCGACCGAGCTCTGCTGATAGACCGCGACCGTCAGGCCGCTCAGGATGTCGGACGCGAACGCGTCGCGGTAGCGCCGGGCATAGCGGTCGAGCGCGGCCGGCTCGGGCGTGGCGGTCACCGGCGGCGGCAGGGTGCCTGGTGTCGCTCCGTCGCCGAGCGCGGCGAGGATCGCCGCCTCGTCGGCCTTGGTGATCTCGCCGTCGGGACGATAGAACTTCAGGCCGTTGCGATCCTGCGGGATGTGGCTGCCGGTGACCATGACGGCGCAGCTCCCGGTCCGCATCGCCTCGAGCGCGAGGGCCGGGGTCGGCAGGGAGCCGCAATCGACGGCCTCGAAGCCGGCCGCACCGGCGGCGGTGGCGACCGCGGCGGCGATCTCCGGGCTGCTGTCGCGCAGATCACGCCCGATCAGGATCTTGCCGCTCCGAGAGCTGGCAGCACCGACCGAGTCGAAGAAAGCCTTGGAATAGGAATAGCTCGGCCATCCCACAAGATCGACCACCAGACCGCGAAGGCCAGAAGTCCCGAATTTCAAGCCGCTCATCAGAATCTTACTCTCAATCGGTCCAGCAGAGCGCCGAGCATGAACTTGCGCGGATATGACCGCACGCGAAATAGCAGTCAACTCCCGATCCGGCATGCGGCTGCCGCCATGGAAACTCAGAGTCCGCCAGTCGTCCGGCCCAATCGAGAGCAGCAGGCCGGCGCGGCCATGACACGCGGGCCGGCAGTCGCCGTCCACGCCGGGCCGTCCCACGGTGCCGCCGTTGTCGTCGATCCCGTACGGCCAGGCAATCGCCGGGCCTTTCGGGGTTCGGTCGCTCCGATGGTCGCTCAGGATGAGGTCGCAGGCGCTCCGGCTCGTTGGGCCCTCAATGCCCGCCCGCCGGCGCCTCGCCGCCGCGCTTCACGTTCTTGAGGATCATCGCCAGCGGCACCGCGCAGGCCGAGACCACGGCGAGCGCCCAGAACACATCGATATAGGCGAGGAACGCCGACTGGGTCTGGACCTGCCGGCCGATCCAGGCGACGGCCTGGTTCTGGGCGTCGACCGTGCTGGCGCCGCGGGTCGAGAAGAACTGCGTCGCCGCGCGCAGGGTCTCCTTGTAGGCCGGCTCCGAGGGCACGATGTGCTCGACGAGCCGGCTGGTATGGAACTGCTGGCGATAGGCCAGGATGTTCTGGGCGAGCGACACGCCCATCGAGCCGCCGACGTTGCGGGCGACGTTGATCAGCGCCGAGGCCTGGTCGGTCTGGTCCTTCGAGATCCCCTCGTAGGAGGCCGCGGTGATCGACAGGAAGATCATCGGCAGGCCGATGCCGATATAGACGCGCGACCAGACGAAGAAGCCGAAGTTGAGGTCGCCGTAGAGGTTGGTCAGGTCATACATCGCGAAGGCGATGATGGTGGCGCCCGTCGCGATGAGGTACTTCGGTTGGACGTAGGACGAGACGCGGCCGATCACGAACATCATCAGGCAGGTGACGATGCCGCCCGGCGACAGCGCGAGGCCGGCCCAGGTGGCGGTGTAGCCGAAATAGTCCTGGAGCAGCTGCGGCAGGAACTGGGTCGTGGCGATCAGGATCGCGCCGGTGGCGAGCATCACCAGGAAGCACGAGCCGAACTGGCGCTTGGCCAGCAGCCGCAGGTCGATGACCGGGTTCTTGTGGTTCAGCTCCCACGGGATCATCGCCACGAACGACACGACGGTCAGGCAGGCGAAGATCACGATCAGGTTCGAGCCGAACCAGTCCTTGCGCTGGCCCTCGTCGAGGACGACCTCGAGCGAGCCGAGGAAGGTCGCGACCAGGACGAAGCCGACGATGTCGAAGCGCACGCCCTCCCGGCGCAGGCGCTTCCTCTCCTCGACCGCCGATTTCGGATCCTGCACCAGCCACCAGATCAGGAACAGGGCAATGACGCCGACGGGCGCGTTGATGAGGAAGCACCAGTGCCAGGAATACTGGTCGGAGAGCCAGCCGCCGAGCGTCGGCCCGACCACCGGCGCGACCACGATGGCGACGCCGTAGAGGGCGAAGGCCTGGCCGCGCTTCTCCGGCGGGAAGGAATCCGCCAGGATCGACTGCGCCAGCGGCGCCATGCCGCCGCCCCCGAGCCCCTGCAGGATCCGGAAGAACAGCAGCGATTCGAGGCTCCAGGCGAGGCCGCACAGGACCGAGGAGACGGTGAACAGCGCGATCGCCGCCATGAAGAAGGCCTTGCGGCCGTAGCGCTTGGCGAGGAAGCTCGAGGCGGTGAGCACGATCGCGTTGGCGACGAGGTAGCTCGTCACCACCCAGGCCGCCTCGTCCGGGCCGACGGCGAGGCCGCCCGCGATGTAGCGCAGGGCGACGTTGGCGATGGTGGTGTCGAGCACCTCCATGAAGGTGGCGAGCGCCACCACCATGGCGATGATCCAGGGATTGTGGTCGCCGGCGGCGCTGTCGGCGGGGTTCTGACCGCTCACGGCAGGGACTCCCGTCTCAGCGCACGCGCACCGTCGGCACGACCGACATGCCGGGGCCGATCGAGACGTCCTTCGGCCAGTTCTCGACCGTGATCTTCACCGGCACGCGCTGCACCACCTTGACGTAGTTGCCGGTGGCGTTCTCGGCCGGCAGCAGGCTGAAGGCGGTGCCCGAGCCCGGCTGCACCGAATCGACCCGGCCGGTGATCTTGTGGTCGGGATAGGCGTCGATCTCGACATCGACCGCCTGGCCCGGGCGCATGTCGGTGATCTGGGTCTCCTTGAAGTTCGCCGTGACCCAGATGTCGTCGGGCACGAACATGCTGAGCGCCTGGCCGGCCTGCGCGAACTGCCCGACCGCGCCGGTGAGGCGCACCACGCGGCCGGCCTGCGCCGTCGTCACGGTCGTGTAGGACAGGTTGAGCCTGGCCTGCGCCTCCTGGGCCCGGGCCTGGGCGAGGCTCGCCTCGGCACCGGCCTTCTGCGCCTGGAGCGAGCCGATCTGGCGCTGCGCCACCGTCACGGCGGCGTTGGCGCGGTCGACGTTGGCCTGCTGCTGCTGCAGGTTCGAGGTCGATTGCTGCGATTGCTGCACCGAGCCGGCGCCGCGCTGGGCGAGATCCTGGTAGCGGGCGGCATCCTGCTTGGCGAATTGCAGCGCCGCCTTGGCCTGCTCGACCTGGGCCTTGGCCTCCTGGATCGATCCCTGCTGCGCCTGGATCTGGGCGTCGAAGCCCTGGATCTGGGCCTCGGCCGACTGGATCTGCGCCCGCGCCTGCTGGAGCGCCACCTCGTAGTCGCGCGTGTCGATCTGGAGCAGCACGGCGCCGGCCTCGACGTGCTGGTTGTCGGTCACCGGCACGGCGGTGACGTAGCCCGATACCTTGGGCGAGACCGCGAACTGGCGCGCATCGACGAAGGCGTCGTCGGTGCTCTCGTAGGGGTGGATGGAGGTCAGCCAGTACCAGTAGCCGCCGGCCGCTGCGAGGAGGAGCAGGACCGCACCGAGGACGAACCACAGCGGGTGGCGCTTGATCAGGCCCGGCTTCTTCCGCTTGCCCTCGTCGCCCTCGCCGTCCGTGTCTTTCTCGTCCGAGCCCGAATCCTTGTCCGCCACCTCGTCCTGCGGGACGTGCTCGCGCAAGGCGCGGGTGTTTTCTTGCAGCGCCCGCGTGTTCTCGTCGCGCGCGGCATCCGCTCGCGTCACGACGGGCGCCGGCGCGTCCCGTCCCACCGGGGCCTCCGCCCGCGACTGATCGTCCAGCATGTCGTGAATTCCACGCGACGGCCCGCATCCGGGCCGGGCAAGGCGCCCGCCTCGGCTTGGAAGACGCTGCGGCAGAGGCGCCGGTTCCGCATTGCGGCAAAAAAGCCGGCCCGGGGCCGGGATGAACCGGGACCGTGGAGACGTGGTGCGCGCCGCGACCGGCCCGAACGGGGCGAGGACCATGAGGGAAGCTTATCGAAGACGTAAGGTTACCGAAAGCTAACGGAACAGCCGCGCTCTCTCCACGTTCACCCCAAGCAAGGCCTGACCTTGGCGGCCCTCGTCCCGGAGGATGATCGCATGAGTACCGCTTCTCCCCTTCCGAATACGCCGCATGGCGGCGCATCCCCTTACGGCAATGCGGCCGATCCGCTCGCCCGCCTCAACGCGATGAGCGCGGTATTGGCCCGCAACTGGTGGCTGATCGCGCTCCGCGGCGCCTTCGCGATCCTGTTCGGGATCGTGGCGCTGATCGCACCGGGCGCCACGCTGCTGACCCTGGTGATCTTCTTCTCGGCCTACATGCTGGTCGACGGCATCACCGAGATCGTGGCCGCGATCCGGGCGGCGGAGCGGCACGAGCGCTGGGGCTACCTGCTGGCCGCCGGCATCCTCAACATCCTGGTCGGCGTGCTCGCCTTCCTGATGCCGGGCAGCACCCTCGTCGCTTTCATCTACCTCATCGCCGCCTGGGCGCTCGTGACCGGCGCCCTGATGATCGCCGCCGCCTTCCGGCTCCATCTCGATCACGGCCGCTGGTGGCTGGCGATCGGCGGGGCGCTGTCGGTGCTGTTCGCCGTCGCCCTGATCGCGAGCCCGGTGCTGTCGCTTCTCGTCCTGACCTACTGGATGGGCGGCTACGCCATCGCCTTCGGGGCCTTCATGCTGATCCTGGCCTTCCGGCTGCGCAGCCGGCATGTCGGGACGGGTGCAACGGGCGGCGGTACGATGCGGCCGGTGTGAGGGCGCCGCCGCCTGAACCCTCCCCCCTCTGCGGGGGAGGGTTTTTTGCGTTCCGATGCCGGAGCTTAAGCCTCCGCCCCCACCGCCGCGAGCGCGAAGGCGTAGATCAGCGCCACCTCCTCCAGGCGGTCGAACCGGCCCGCCGCGCCGCCGTGCCCGGCCTCCATGTTGGTGCGCAGGAGCACCGGGCCGCCGCCGGTCATGGTGGCGCGCAGACGCGCGACCCACTTCGCCGGCTCCCAGTAGGTCACCCGCGGATCGGTGAGGCCGCCGAGCGCCAGGATCGCCGGGTAGGCCTTCGCCGCCACGTTGTCGTAGGGCGAGTAGGACAGGATCGTCTCGAAGGCCTGGAGGTCGGCGCCCGGATTGCCCCATTCGGGCCATTCGGGCGGGGTGAGCGGCAGCTCGCCGTCCAGCATGGTGTTGAGCACGTCGACGAAGGGCACGTCGGCGACGATGCCGGCGAACAGCTCCGGCGCGAGGTTCGCCACCGCCCCCATCAGCATGCCGCCGGCGCTGCCGCCGTGGGCCACGATGCGGCCCGCCCCGGTGTAGCGGGCCTCGATCAGCGCGCGGGCGCAGGCGACGAAGTCCGAGAAGGTGTTGGGCTTCTTCTCGCGCTTGCCGTCGAGGTACCAGCGCCATCCCTTCTCGGTGCCGCCGCGGACATGCGCGATGGCGTAGACGAAGCCGCGATCGACCAGCGACAGCGGGTTGGTGCGGAAGGCCGCCGACATCAGGGAGCCGTAGGAGCCGTAGCCGTAGAGGAGGAGCGGCGCGGTGCCGTCCAGCGGCGTATCGCGCCGGTGCAGCAGCGAGACCGGGACCTCTTCCCCGTCCGGTGCGGTCGCGAACAGGCGCCGCGTGACGTAGGCCGCCGGGTCGTGGCCGCTCGGCACGTCCTGGCGCTTGCGCAGGGTCCGCTCGCGGGTCTCGGCGTGGTAGTCGTAGGTCTCCGCCGGCGTCGTCATCGACGAGTAGGTGAAGCGGACGAGATCGGTGTCGAAGGCGTGGCCCGGCGACAGGCCGAGCGAGTAGGCCTCCTCGGCGAAGGCGACGCTGTGCTCGGCGCCGCTCTCGGCGTCGCGCACGATCAGGCGCGGGCGGGCATTCTCGAGTTCCAGCCGCACGAGGTGGCGGGCGAGCACGTGCTGGAAGCGGATCATCACCCCTGAGCGGTGCGGGATCAGGTCGCGCCAGTTCGCCCGGGCCGGGTCCGAGACCGGCGCCACCGCGATCTTGAAGTCCTCGGCGCCGTCGGCGTTGGTGAGCACGAACAATTCGTCGCCGCGATGCTCGACCGAGTAGATCAGCTTCGGCTCGCGCGGCGCCACGACGCGCAGGGGCCCGTTGGGCTTGGCGCGGTCGGCGAGATGGACCTCGGAGGTCTCGTGGTCGTTCGCCGTCACCACCAGGTAGGCGCCGGACTGGGTCTCGCCGATGCCGACGAAGAAGCCCGCGTCGCTCTCCTCGTAGACCGTCACGTCGTCGCTCTGCGGCGTGCCGAGGCGGTGCAGCATCACGGTCGCGGGGCGGTGGTTCTCGTCGACCGCGACGTACCAGAACGCACGGCCGTCGGCGCTCCACACGACGTCGCCGGTGGTGGCGAGCACCTGGTCCTCGAGATCCCGGCCCGTGGCGAGGTCGCGGACCCGGATGGTGTAGAGCTCGGAGCCCTTGGTGTCGGCGCTCCAGGCGATCAGCGCGTGGTCGTCGGAGTGGGAGGCGTCCTCCAGGCTGAAGAAGGCATGCCCCTCCCCTTCCCGGTCGCCGTCGACGAGGATCTGCTCGCCATCCCCGGCGAGGTCCCCGACGAGGCCGGGGGCGATCCTGTCGGCCGGGCGGCGGCAGACCAGCGGGTGCTGCCCGCCCTCGCGGTAGCGGGTGTAGTAGGCGAAGGGCCCGTCGAGGTCCGGCACGCTGCCGTCATCCTCGCGGATGCGCCCGCGCATCTCGGCCACCAGCGTCTCGCGCAGGGCCGTGGTGCCGGCGAGCGCGGCGTCCGCGTAGGCGTTCTCGGCGTCCAGAAGGGTGCGGATCTCCGCCGGCAGGGCGGAGGGGTCCTTCAGCACGTCCTTCCAGTTCTCCGCCTTGAGCCAGGCATAGGGGTCGGTCACCGCGCGGCCGTGGACCGTGACGGTGACGGGCCGGCTCTGCGCCGTCGGCGCGGCGGCGGGCGGGCTCAGGCGAAGGGTCATGCGGCTCCCCGGGATGTGGCGTCAGGCAGGGGATGTGCCGTCCCGGGGCGGCCGCCGCAAGGGCGGGCGCGAGGGTGAGGACGATGTTACGCCGCCTTCGCGACCCCCTCGGCATCGGCCCGGATGCGGTCCATCATCGCGCGGGCGCCGTTCGAGCGCTGCGCCGTCAGGTGCTCGGAGAGGCCGAGCGCCTGGAACAGCCCGAGGGCGTCGGCCCGGGCGGCGTCCGAGGCGGTGCGGCCGTCGAAGAACGCGATCAGCACCGCCACCACGCCCTTGGTGATGTGGGCGTCGCTGTCGCCGAGGAAATGCAGCCGCGGCTCGGGCCCGGAGCGGTCGACCTTTGTCTCGAGCCAGACCTGGCTGACGCAGCCGCGCACCCGGTTGGCCTCGCTGTGGGCCTCCGCGGGCAGGGGCGGCAGCTTGCGGCCGAGCTCCATCAGGTACTGGTGGCGATCGTCCCAATCGTCCAGGAACTCGAAGTTGGAGACGATCTCGTCGATGGGCGGCAGCATGGGACCCGAGGAGGACTGAAGGGAGGTGGGACCCGGCATATAGGCGGGCCGGGCGCCGCCCGCCACCGCGCGGGGCTCGCCCTCGTTCTCAGCCCCTCGCCCTCAGCCCCTCGCCGGCAGCGTCAGGTCGAGCGGCGCGTCGGGGGTGCCGGTGCCCGACACCGCGATCTCGGCCTGGCCCGCATAGGCGGCGATCAGGCGGGGTCCGAGCCGGGGCACCCCGGCCGCCGGCTCGCCGGCGACGCCGCCGGAGGTGATCCGCACCCGCACCGGCTCGTCGGGCCCGCCCGCCGGCACCTCGACCCGGGTGACGCAGGAGGTGCCCTCCCCGGTGCTGTCGAGGCACTCGGCGACGATCTCGGCCAGGATCATGCCGAGCGCGTTGACGATGCGCGGCTCGAGCAGCACCGTGCGCCCGGCCTCGACCGCGACGGCGATCCGCCCGGCGCGGCGCAGCTGGCTCAGGCCCTCGGCGAGGCGCGTCAGATAGTCGGCGAGGTCGACGCTGGCGATCTGCGGCGCCTCGTGCAGGTGCTGCTGCACCAGGGCGATCGCCCGCACCCGCTGGCCGAGCGCGTCGAAGGCCGGGCGGCAGGGCGCCGCCGCGGCCCGCCCGTAGAGGCCGATCAGGCTGACCGTGACCTGCAGGTTGTTGCGCACCCGGTGGTAGACCTCGGCGAGCAGGGCCTCCTGCTCGGCCAGCGCCCGGGCGGCCCGGTCCTCGGCCTCCTTGCGCTCGGTGATGTCGAAGCAGGAGCCGGCAAAGCCCGCGAAATCCTCGCCCTCGTGCAGCGGGTAGGCGTGGCCGTGAACCCACCGGAACACGCCGTCGTGGCGCCGCAGGCGGTACTCGGCGCTGTGCGGCGCCCGCCGGGCATAGGCCGCCGCCAGGGCGGCCTCGTGCCCGGGCCGGTCCTCCGGGTGCAGCCCGTCCTTCCAGCCGTGACCCAGCTCGTCGTTCGCCGCGCGGCCGCGGAACGCCGTCCAGGCCGGATTGACGTAGACGAGGCGGGCCTGGCGGTCGGCGCGCCAGATCATCAGCCCGGCGCCCTCGGCGAAGCTGCGGAAGGCCGCGTCCGGCGATGCTGTGTCCGCGGCCATGACCCTCACCCGCTCCCGCCCGTCGCCGATGGCGCTCCCTCAGGAGCCGGTCAACGTGCCGGGAGGGGCGCCGTTCCGGCGGCCGCCGGACGAAAAAGTCCCGCGTTCAGCGCCGGTTGAGGGCGAAGCGGCCGGGGCCGGCAGCGGCGATCATCAGCAGGCCGCCGATGATCGAGAGGTTCTTCATGGCCTGGATCTGGTTCGTCCGGACGGCGTCGCCGGTCATCGACCAGAAATTGTGGAAGACCACGATCGTCGCGAGGGTGAAGGCGGCGAGCAGCACGGAGGCCGCCCGGGCGTAGAAGCCGAACGCGATGAGGAGGCCGAGGCCGAGCTCCGCCGCGATGGTGAGGTAGGCCAGCACCTGCGGGTAGGGCAGCCCCTTGGCCGAGATCGCGCCGACGACGCCGGCCGGGTTCATCAGCTTCTGGGCGCCGGAGACGCAGAACAGCACCACGACGAGGATGCGGGCGAGGCTGAAGACGGCTTGGCTCATCGGGGTCTCCGGGTTGGACGGAGCCCGGTTGGACGGCCTGGCCGCGAAACAGTCAAGCTCTGCCGGCGGCCCCGGCCGTCACCGTCCCCCGGTCCAGTCCGCCGGATGGGGACGGGCGCCCGCCGGCATCGCCTCGCCGGGCTCGAAGCGGGCGAGCTCGGCGGCGCGGGCGTTGATCCAGCTGCTGTGCAGGCCGATCGGCGTCACGGCGGTGAAGCCGCCGCAGGCGGTGCGGACCCGGCCCTGCTGGGCGGCGCCGCTCGACCAGCTCACCACGCCGACGAGCTGGTAGCCGCCGGGACCGCCGCGCAGGATCGGTCCGCCGGAATCCCCGAGGCACGCACCGGCACCGGCCGTCTCGGCCAGCGTGTTGCGGTCGGCCACCACCGTGACGGTGTTGGCGACCTGGAGCTCGCCGAGCGAGACGAGGCGGGCCTGGCGCAGCACCCGGGCGGTGCCGCGCCGGTTCTCCGCCACCACGCCGTAGCCGGCGATGGCGACGTTGTCGCCCTGCGGGATCTCGCCGCCGTAGCGGAGATCGAGGGGGCGGAAATCGGGCCCGAGGCGCGCGTCGAGCTTCAGGATCGCGAGGTCGGTGCCGGGCTGGGTCTCGGGCGTGGTGCCGGGCACGAAATCCGGGTGCATCGACGCCGCGATCGCCCGCAGGCGGCGCTGGCGGAAGCTGCGATCGACGACCACGACCCAGTAGCCGGCCTTGCGCATCACGCAATGGGCCGCGGTCAGCACCAGGTCGGGGGCGATGAGCGAGCCGGAGCACATCTCGCCGGTGGTGCTCTCGATCCGCACCACCGAGCTGCGCAGGCCGTCGGGATCGCGGGTGACCTCGCCGCGCACCACGGCGCCGGCGGCCTCGCTCCACAGGCCGAGAGGCGCGGCCACCGCGAGGGCGGCCAGGGCGGAACGGAGGCGGGACGGAGAGACGCGCATGAGACCACCCTAGAAGCGTGCGGCCACGCTCGACAAGTGAAGTCTCGCGCCGCGGGTGTGGTTCCGCACCGGCACAGGGTCGCGCCGGGAACGAAGCCGTGAGCCCAGGGACCGGAGGGGTCTCACTCCCAGCGGGCCGGGGCGCCCCATTCCGCGGTCGTGCGGGCGATCCAGGCCCGCTGCGGCCCGACGAGCACGCCCTGCGAGATTCCCCCGCAGGCCGCCTTGCCCGATCCGCTCGCCCAGGTGGTCACCGCCAGGACGCTCCCGCCCGCCCCGGCGACCGGCCCGCCCGAATCGCCCTCGCAGGCGCCGGAGCCCGCCGCTCCCTTGAGCCAGACCAGGATGCGGCTCGGGCCGTAGGGCTCGACCAGCGGCAGGCTCGCGGTACGGAAGGTGCCGGTGCTGCGATGGTCGCCGGGCCGCGCCACGCCGTAGCCGCCGAGCGTCAGGGGCGTCCCGGCGGCGACCGGGGCCTCGGTCAGGGCGGCCGGGACGAAGCGGGCCGGGAGCGCCGTCTCGGTGCGCAGGAGCGCGAGGTCGATCGAGCGGCGGCGCCCCTTGATGGCTCCCGCATCGTAGCCCGGATGCACCGCCCGGGCGGCGAGCCCGAGCATCACAGGCGCGCCGGACTCGTCGCGGTAATGCACCCGGTGCTCGGCCCCGGGGGCGGCGCAGTGCGCCGCGGTGAGCACCACGTCGCGGGCGAGCACGATGCCGGTGCAGACCCCGCCGCGGGAGGACAGAACCATCACGCTGGAGCGGGCGAGCGCGGCGTCGGGTGCCTCGCTCCCGCCGACGACGGCCCGGGCGGGGGTGGCGAGGGTCAGGAGAGCGGCGAGGAACGGGATGGTCGGGCGGATCACGTCGCTCTCGAGGCAGCGGGGCTGAATGGCCCTGCACTGCCCGATCGGACGTGCGAGGTCCAGGGTTGAGAGCTGCGATGCCACCCGCACCCTACACGTCCAGGCCCCGCCCCGCGAGATCCCGACGCAAGGCGTCGACCGACGTGAAGTGGTGGGCGTGGAGCCCCGCCTCCCGCGCGCCTGAGACGTTCTCGGGCAGATCGTCGGTGAACAGCACCGCCGACGGCCTTACCCCGAGACCTGCGAGGCAGTGCTGGTAGCAGGCGGCATCGGGGTTCGCCGTGTGGAACGAGGCGGATGCGTAGATCCGATCCCCGAACAGTGGCCGAAGCTCCGGGCATAACACATCGATATGCCCGGTCAGCAATTCCGAGTTGTTCGTCAGGATGGCAACGGCCGTCGTGGCCCGCAACCGCTCGACCAGGGCGAGGACCTCCGTGTCGGGCGCCATCGCGGCGCGGCGCGCTTCCAGCCATTCCGTCAGGCTGACCGGATAGCCGATCCGCTCGCCGAACGCCTGGAGATAGGCCTGCGGCGAGAGGGCCCCGCTATCCCCCTGAAACTCCAGGCCGCTGTTCCAGATCGCGGCGTGGATGGCGTCGGCCGGGATGCCGGAGATCCCCGACAGATATGCGACGCGCCGGCGGCGGTCGTAGTGGTACAGGACGTTGTCGAGGTCGAACAACACGAGTTCGATGTCAGCGGCCATGCGCGCCGATGCCCCCTGCTCCGAGCCGACCGGAACGGGGCAGGTCCGCCCGGACGTCGGCGACAATCGAGGACAGGTTCGAACCGCCGGCCAACCTCGCCGATCACGGCTCCCTCATGGCGACCGAAGCCGGAACCGGCCGCGGCGGCGCTATCCCGACATCCGGCGGCGCCAGCGCCGCCGAGGGCGGCACCGGCCCGAGGCACCCGGTGCAGACCGAGGCGATCGCCCGGTTCGCCCGCGCGGTGATCCGCGCCTCGAACGCCTCCCGGGCCGCAGCGGCGCGGGCGACGGCGGCGAGGCGGCTCGCCTCCGCCTCCCGGGCGGCCTCGCCGGCATCGCCGCCCGAACCGTCCTCCGGCGCCTCGTCCCGCGGGCGGATGCGCAGCAGCAGGGGGGCGCTCCCCATCTCGGCGAGGGCGGCCGCCTGCGTCGCCGCGGGGGCGGCATCCTGGGCGAAGGCCGCGCCGGCGACGCACCATGCGGCGGCGAGGAACGGGAACGCGCCGGGGCGCAACAGTCTCTCCCTCACGTGCCTCTCCCTGGCTGGCGCCCGACAAGGTCGGCCGGCACGGTTAGCGCGGCCTTAACCATAACGGCCAAGCCGCCGGATCGGTTCGCCCGCGCCGGCCGCGCCACAGCCGGCCCGCGAGCCGGTCCCGTGCGGCACACGAGGATGTGACCGGGCCCCCGCCTGAAATCCCGGCACTTTTCGCATTCAGGGTGCATTCAGTGCCCGGCGACGATGGTCCCCGGCATGCGCCAGCTCGTTCTCCTCCTGCTTCCCGCCCTCGTCGGCCTCGCCGGCGCGACGGGCTGGCTCGCGGCCGCGGAGGAGCGGGACGAGACCGCCACCGGGGCGGTGACGGCCCGGCCGATCAAGGCCGCCGAGACGACCCAGACCTGCCTCTCCTCCGGCGACCTGCGCGAGGCGGTGGCGGAGAAGCGGGTGGTCGAGCCGGTGGCGGCGATCCGTGCGGCGCGCGCCGCCGTGCCGCGGGCCGACATCGTGCGGGCCAACCTGTGCCGCCGGGACGAGGCGCTGGTCTACATGCTGACGGCCTTGCGCAAGGACGGCCAGTTCGTGCACGTGATGGTGGATGCCCGGTCGGGACAGGTCGCCGGTCAATGGTGATACGAGGATCCGGGGAACGGGTCCGCGGCTGACAGTGAAGGGGTTCGGGTCGTGCGTCTGCTCGTGGTCGAGGATGACCGGGATCTCAACCGCCAGGTCGTGAGCGCCCTGGAGGAGGCGGGCTACGCCGTCGATAAGGCGTTCGACGGCGAGGAGGGCGCCTTCCTGGGCGAGACCGAGCCCTACGACTGCATCATCCTCGACATGGGCCTGCCGAAGGCCGACGGCGTGTCGGTGCTGTCGGGCTGGCGCCGGGCGCAGGTAAAGACGCCGGTCATCATCCTCACCGCCCGCGACCGCTGGAGCGACAAGGTCAACGGCTTCGACGCCGGCGCGGACGACTACGTGACGAAGCCCTTCCACATGGAGGAGCTCCTGGCCCGGGTGCGGGCGCTCCTGCGCCGCGCCGCCGGCCACGCCACCAGCCAGATCAGCGTCGGCCCCGTCGTCCTCGACACCCGCTCCGGCCGCGTCTTCGTCGACGGCAGCCCGGTCAAGCTCACCTCGCACGAGTACCGGCTGCTCTCCTACCTGATGCACCATACCGGCCGGGTGGTCTCCCGCGCGGAACTGACCGAGCACCTCTACGACCAGGATTTCGACCGTGACTCGAACACCATCGAGGTCTTCGTCGGGCGCCTGCGCAAGAAGCTCGCGGTCGACCTGATCCAGACCGTGCGCGGCCTCGGCTACCTGATCGACGCGGGCGCCGGCGGATCGCAGCCGTGACCGGCCCCGGCCGGGCCGCGGCCGAGACGCCGAGGCCGACCGGACCGGCCGATACGGGCCTCGTCGGCACCGGCACCCCCGCGGCTCCGGCGCGCGCCTGGCCGCTCGGCTGGCGGCCGTGGCGCAAGCGCTCGATCGCGGTGCGCCTCGCGGTCTCGGCGCTGATCGCCAGCGCCCTGATCCTGCTGATCGCCGGGCTGATCCTGTCCACCCTCTACCGCGAGACCACCGAGCGGGCCTTCGACAGCCGGCTCCTCGTCTACGCCAACGATCTCGCCACCAACCTCGTCTCGCCCTCCGATTCCGAGGCGCGGGGCTTCGGGGCGCTCGGCGACCCGCGCTTCGACCTGCCCCTGTCGGGCTGGTACTGGCAGGTCGGCCGTCCGAACGCCCGGCCGCGGGACCTGCGCACCTCGCGCTCCCTCGTCGGCGTGCCGCTCCAGCCCCCCGACGACGCGGTCGGCGAGGCCGGGGCCGGGCAGTTGCGCAAGGGCTACGGCAAGGCGCAGGACGACCGGCCGCTGCGCATCATCGAACGCACCGTCGATCTCGGCGAGGAGGGCCGCTACGTCGTGCGGGTCGCCGGCCCCTCCGACGAGATCGACGCCGACATGCGGCGGTTCACCCTCGCGCTCACCACCACCTTCGCGCTGCTCGGCCTGTCGCTCGGCCTCACCACGCTCCTGCAGATCCGCTTCGGCCTCGCGCCGCTGATCAAGCTCAGGGCGGCGCTCGGCGCGATCCGCCGCGGCGAGGCCGACCGCATCTCGGGCGAGTACCCCCGGGACATCGCGCCGCTCGCCGGCGAGGTGAACCTGCTCCTCGAGACCAACCGCGAGATCCTGGAGCGGGCCCGCACCCAGGTCGGCAACCTCGCCCACGCGCTGAAGACCCCCTTGAGCATCATCGTCAACGAGGCCTCGGCGGGGGACGCCAACAGCGAACTCGCCGTCAAGGTGCGCGAGCAGGCCGCGGTGATGCGAGACCAGGTGAACTACCACCTCGACCGCGCCCGGGCCGCCGCGCTCGCGGGTGCGCTCGGCACCTTCACGGACGTCGAGCCGGTGGTGGCGGCGCTGGTCCGCACCTTCGGCAAGATCTTCTACGACAAGGACCTGACCTTCGAGACCAGCGTCACCCCGGGCCTGCGCTTCCGCGGCGAGCGCCAGGACTTCGAGGAGATGATCGGCAACCTCGTCGACAACGCCGCCAAGTGGGCTCATTCCCGCGTCTCGATCCGCGCCGAGGTGATCGGGCAGGGCGAGTACCCGCACCTCATCGTCACGGTGGAGGATGACGGGCCGGGCCTGCCGCCCGAAGCCCGGGTCGCTGTGCTCGAGCGCGGCCGGCGCCTCGACGAGACCAAGCCCGGCTCAGGGCTCGGCCTCTCCATCGTCTCCGACCTCGCCGCCCTGTATCGCGGGCGCCTGCGCCTCGACGCGGCCGCACTCGGCGGCTTAAGGGCAGTGATCGAGGTGCCGGGAGACGCGAGCCCGGCGGCGCAGGCGTGAGGCGGCGCCGGGGCGACGGGAAGCAAAGCCGGGCATGATCCTGCAGCGGAGCGAAGCGTTCTACGGCCGTGCCGAGGTGCGGGCGGGCCGGCCGGCCCTGCGCCTGGTCGAGGACGCCCACTACCTCACGCACCTGCCCCACCTCGACAAGGTGCCGGTGATCTTCGACGCCGCGCGCCGGATGGTGCCCGAATCCCTCGACCACCACAGCGGCGACCGCACCCCGACCTGGCAGACGACCGCCTGGCCGGAGGGCCAGGGCCCGGTGACCGAGGAGGCGCCGGAGGGGACCTACCTCTATCTCGGGGCGATCCACCCGCATTACGGCCACTTCGTCATCAACACCCTGGCGCGGTTCTGGCCGCTCCTCGATTTCGACGAGGGGGCCCTGCGCCCGACCCTGCTCTGCCACGGGCCGGGGCTCGGCGCGAACTGGCAGGCCACCCCGTTCATCCCGGAGATCCTGGGCCGGCTGGGCTTGAGCGTGATGGACCTCGCCACCTTCGGCCGGCCGATGCGGATCCGTACGCTGCTCGTGCCCCAGGCCGCCCTGCAGCAGGACGACTACGCGTTCCCGGTCATGGCCGACCTGTGCCGGGAGATCGGGCGCGGCTACTACGCCCCCGAGGAGGTCGACGCCGACCCGCAGCCGGTCTACCTGTCGAAGACCCGCCTGACGCACGGCGTGCGGCGCTTCGCCAACGAGGCGGCGGTGACGGAAGTCCTCGCGCGCGAGGGAGTGCGGATCGTCCACCCCGAGCTCCTGAGCTTCCCCGAGCAGGTGCGCCTCTTCGCCCGTCACCGGGTGATCCTCGGGGCCAACGGCTCGGCCTTCCACACCCTGCTGTTCGCGCCGCCCGGCCGGCGGGTGATCGCGCTCGCCGACCGGCTCAAGCTGAGCGCGACCTACCGGCTGATCGACCTCATCACCGGCACGCGGGCGCATTACTACTACCCGGTCGGCACCACGAGCCACGTCGGCGACGGCTTCACCGTCAACTTCTCCTTTCAGGATCCGGAGGCCGTCGCCGCCGAGCTGCTCGCCAAGATCGCCCGCATCGAGATCTTGCGCGAGCACGACCTGCGCGCCGACCCGGGCGCCTGGCACCTCTCCCCGGCGATCCCGCCCCTGCCGCCCCGGCAAGGCCGGTGGCCGGGCGTGCTGGAGCGCCTGCGCGGCGGGCGGCCGGGACCCGGCTGAGGCCGGCCGTTTCCCTCCGGCAGGGAGTGCGGTAAGCCCTCTTCCTGTTCCGGAGCGAGGTGCCACGATGCCCGATCTCGACGCGATCGCCGCCCGCCACGGCGTCGGCCTCGACGCCGCCCGCCACCTCCTCGACGCGCTCGCCCGCGGCCACGGCCGGATGGCGCAGTTCAATCATCCCGACCTCGGCGGCATGGGCCAATGGAGCGCCGGCGGGATGACGATGATCGGCGACATGTTCAATGCCGGCCTCAAGGCCCGGGTCGTGGCCCTGTGCGAGGAACTGGCGCCGCTCGCCGCCGCGATGCCGGCGGAGAGCGGGAGTTTCCAGGCTCAAGGCTTCTCGGGTCAGGGCTCCGGCGGGTCCTGGTGGCCCGAGGGCCTCGGCCATCCGGCGACCTCCGGCTCGCAGAACGAGTCCCGCTACGCCTTCTTCCCCGAGGCGCGGCGCCTCGCCATCGAGACCGGCGGGCAGGTGACGCTCTACGACACCGGCGACCACCGGATCGGCGGGGTCTCGCAGCAGCAGGGATCGAGCCGGTCCCTGAGCTTCACCGGCCAGCACGGGCCGGTGCGCCTGGACGAGTTGCCGGTCGTCGGGGAACCCGGACGGGAGACGGCCCCGCGGACGGCTCCCGAGCCCGTCGCTCCCGTCTCCCCGGTCCGGCCGGCGGATGCGCCGTCCGGGGACGTGCTCGGGATGATCGAACGCCTGTCGGAGCTGCACCGCAAGGGCGTGCTCACCGAGGCCGAGTTCTCGGCGAAGAAGGCGGAGCTGCTGGCGCGGTTGTGAGGGAGCGCGGTCGGCCACGCGGATCCGGTGTCTTCGAGGTCGCGCTCAAGTTTCGGACCGGCGCCTCCCGCGTGGTCTATGCCGTGCCAGCCCGGTGACGCGGTGTGGGTGGTGCACGCCTTTCGGAAGAAGTCGACATCGGGCATCAAGACCCCGCAGCCGGAACTCGAACTCGTGCGCAACGCATCGAACAGCTCCTGGAGCATCTGAGCGACGAGCAGCGGTGAATTCGTCCACGGCAGCGGCAACGTCTGGGAGGATTTCGGCTATGCCGACGCCGACATGCGTCACGCCAAGGGCCGACTGGCAGCCGGAATCATCGCCGCGCTCGACCAACGCCAGCTCACGACGCGCAAGGTGACGTCGACAGCTCGGCCGGCGTCGAGAAGCCTGTCGATGGCGACGCCGTCGGGCGTCACGTGGGAGGCGATCGTGCCTCGGCGCTCGAAGCGTGTGATGCGCAGACCCGGACGCGGGTCATCACGGTCCATCGCGTCGCAGGCCTCGACGACGTCGGTTCCCAGCCGGGACTCAAAGCGTGGCATCGCGCTCCCGTAGCGCCTCGAGACCGGCGCGCGCAGCCTCGCTGTCCGTCGCTTAAGCTCCTGATTCAACGAGGCTATCGAGGTGGAGTGCCCCATCGTCGGGAAGGCTGATGGTCCGCGTCGTCGTCGCGGGCGTGATTGCGGCCTCCCCGGGCGGCCGGCACGGCCGGATCGATCACCTCACACCGACGCAGTCCGAGAACGAGCGGTGCCGCTCACCCCGCCACCGGGCTCCACCCATACTCCTCCGCGGCCGCGACCTTGCGGTGGAAGGCGAGCTTGCGGTCGTATTCGAGCGGGTCCTTGGGCTTCACCAGGGCACCGGGCGGCACGTTGAGCCAGTCGACGAGGCGGGTCAGCATGAAGCGCAGGGCCGCGCCGCGGGCGAGCAGCGGCAGCGCCGCGACCTCGCGGGGTTCGAGCGGGCGCACAGCCTGGTAGGCGGCGATCATCGCCTGGCCCTTGGTGCGGTTGAACGAGTGATCGGCCTCGAAGCACCAGGCGTTGAGGCAGATCGCCAGGTCGTACGCGAAGGCGTCGGTGCAGGCGAAGTAGAAGTCGATCAGGCCCGACAGCTCGTCGCCGAGGAAGAACACGTTGTCGGTGAAGAGGTCGGCGTGGATGACCCCGCCGGGCAGGTCCTGCGGCCAGGATTCCTCGAGGAGCGACAGGTCCTGGCGGGTTCGGGCGGCGAGGCCGGGGGCGACGCGGTCGGCTTGCGGTTCCGCCGCCTCGAAGAGCGGGCGCCAGCCGGCGACCGAGAGGGCGTTCGGCCGTGTCATCGAAAAGTCGGCTCCGGCGGCATGCAGGCCGGCGAGCGCCGTCCCCAGCGCCCGGCAGTGCTTGACTCCCGGCCGGCGCACCGAGACGCCCTCGAGGAACGACACGATCACCGCGGGCCGGCCGCAGAGGGTGCCCAGGGTGGTGCCGTCGCGGGTGCGGATCGGCTGCGGGCAGGCGAGGCCGTTCGCGGCCAGGTGCTCCATCAGGCCGAGGAAGAACGGCAGGTCGTCCAGCTTCACCCGCTTCTCGTAGAGGGTCAGGATGTAGGAGCCGGACGTGGTGTGCAGGATGAAGTTGGTGTTCTCCACCCCCTCGGCGATGCCCTTGTAGGACAGGAGATCGCCGATCTCGTAGGCGGCGAGAAAGGCGGCCAGCGCCTCGTCCGGAACCTCGGTGTAGACCGCCACGGCCGTTCTGCTTTGCTGGAAGAAATGGGACGAGGAGCGGGACGCCGGCGTTTCAGTAAAGACGCGGGATCCCCACTCCCGTGTGGGAGAGGGGTAGGGGTGAGGGTGCTACGGTTCTGATTCGAACTCAGACCACGCCGCGGCGAGCACGACGTTGAGCGCCTTACGCTGAAGCGTAGCACCCTCACCCCCAGCCCCTCTCCCACACGGGAGAGGGGAGCGCGCCTCATTCTGCAAACGCCGAGACAGTGAGGAAGGGCTTACCCTACTCCGCCGCCTCGCTGCGCAGCTCGCGCGGCAGCGGGAAGACCATGTCCTCGGTCGTGGTCGAGACGGTGTCGACCGTGACCTCGTAGCGGGTCGCGAAGGCGTCGATGATCTCTTCCACCAGCACCTCGGGGGCCGAGGCGCCGGCGGTCAGCCCGAGCCGGCGGATGTCCGAGAAGGCCTCCCAGTCCAGGTCCTCGGCGCGGTTGACGAGCCGGGTGATCGGGCAGCCGACCCGCTCGGCGACCTCGCGCAGGCGCTGCGAGTTCGAGGAGTTCGAGGAGCCGACGACGATCAGCGCGTCGACGAGGGGAGCGACCTGCTTCACCGCCTCCTGGCGGTTGGTGGTGGCGTAGCAGATGTCGTCCTTGTGCGGGCCGACGATCTTCGGGAACTTGTGCTTCAGGGCCTCGACGATGTGGTGGGTGTCGTCGACCGAGAGGGTGGTCTGGGTCACCCAGGCGAGGTTGTCGCGGTTCGCGGGCTCCAGGGCCTCGATCTGCTCGATATCCTCCACCAGGGTGATCGAGCCCTTGGGCAGCTGGCCCATGGTGCCGACGACCTCCGGGTGGCCGGAATGGCCGACGAGCAGCACGTGGCGGCCGCGCTTGTGGTGGATCTCGGCCTCGCGGTGGACCTTGGTCACCAGCGGGCAGGTCGCGTCGATGGTGGTCAGGCCGCGGGCGACCGCGTTCTGCGGCACGGTCTTCGCCACGCCGTGGGCGGAGAAGATCACCGGGGCCTTGCCGTCCGGCACCTCGTCGAGCTCGGCGACGAAGACGGCGCCTTTGCGCTTCAGGCTCTCGACCACGTACTTGTTGTGCACGATCTCGTGCCGCACGTAGACGGGCGGCCCGTAGAGGGCGAGCGCGCGCTCGACCACGTCGATGGCCCGCACCACGCCGGCGCAGAAGCCGCGCGGGGCGCAGAGGAGGATCTCGAGGGGCGGCTTCGCGGGCGCGGCGGCACCGGCGTCGGTCTGGTTCACGGAGGCGCTCATGATCCGGGATGTGGCGAGGCGGGGCTGTCTCTGTCAACCTCTTGTGCCACGCAATCGTGGCGATCAATAGGTCTCGCGCGCGGCTAAGGCCTCCCGCGAAGAGGTCCCCTGCGGCACGCGCGCGGGAGTTGCACAGGACCCGCGACCCGGGGATAGGCGAGCGGGGTGAAGACCGGGTTAGCCCGATGGCCTCGATCGGGGTAAGGGAGGGCTTGAGCCGACCTCGAACCCGGGAGATCCCCGCGCGATGGCGACCGCCGCCGACCACGCCAGCTTCCTGCCGCCGGTCCTGACCTTCCTGTCCGCCGCGGTGATCGGCGTGCCGATCTTCCGCCTGCTCGGGCAGAGCGCGGTGCTGGGCTACCTCGTGGCCGGCGTCGTCATCGGCCCGTCGGGCCTGTCGCTGATCACCGAGCCGGAGACCGCCCGCAGCGTCTCGGAGCTCGGGGTGGTGCTGCTCCTGTTCATCGTCGGCCTGGAGCTGGAGATCTCGCGGCTGATCTCGCTCAGGCGCGACATCCTGGGGCTCGGCACGCTGCAATTCGGGCTCTGCGCCCTGGCGCTCGGGGGCCTGGGCTTCCTCACCGGCCTCTCGGCCGGCGCCGCGACGGTGATCGGCATCGCGCTCGCCCTCTCGGCCACCGCGGTGGCGCTGCAGCTCCTCGAGGAGCGCCGCGACCTCGCCGCCCCTTACGGCCAGCGGGCCTTCGCGGTGCTGCTGTTCCAGGATCTCTCGATCGTCGGCATCCTGGCCCTGCTGCCGCTGATCGCCCAGACCGGCACCGGCCAGGGCGGCGAGGCCTGGCTCGGCACGGCGCTCCAATCGGCCGGCATCGCGGTCGCGGCGGTGATCGGCGTGGTGCTGGTCGGGCGCTACGGCCTCAACCCGTTCTTCCGCCTGCTGGCCGCCAGCGGCGCGCGCGAGGTGATGACGGCGGCCGCCCTCCTCGTCGTGCTCGGCACCGCGCTCATCATGGAGGAGGTCGGGCTGTCGATGGCGATGGGGGCGTTCCTCGCCGGGCTGATGCTCGCCGAATCGAACTTCCGCCACCAGCTCGAGGCCGATATCGAGCCGTTCCGCGGCATGCTGCTCGGCCTGTTCTTCATGAGCGTCGGCATGTCGATCGACCTCGGCCTCGTCGGCCAGCACTGGCTCGGCCTGACCGCCGCGACGGTGGCGGCGATCCTGATCAAGGTCGCGCTGGTGGCCGGGCTGTTCCGGCTGTTCGGCTCGTCCTGGCTCGACGGCCTGCGCGGCGCCGCCGTGCTGGCGCCGGCGGGCGAGTTCGCCTTCGTGCTGCTGCCGGTCGGCCAGGAGCTCGGCCTCGTCGACGGCCCCTCGGGACGGCTCGCCATCGCGCTCGCCGCCATCACGATGCTGATCGGGCCGATCGGCGCCAAGGCCCTCGACGGGGTGCTGGCGCGGCGCACCACCGCCCCGCTCGAGCCCGAGCCCGAGGCGATCGAGGGCGCCGAGGCGCGGGTGCTGGTGATCGGCTTCGGGCGCTTCGGCCACATCCTCAACCAGGTGCTGCTGGCCCAAGGCCTGAGCGTCACGGTGATCGACAAGGACGTCGAGCAGATCCGTAGCGCCGCCCGCTTCGGCTTCCGGGTCTATTACGGCGACGGCACCCGCCTCGACGTGCTGCGCTCGTCGGGCGCCGGCAAGGCCGAGGTGGTGTGCATCTGCATCGACGACCCGGAGGCGACGCTCAAGATCGTCGACCTCGTCCACGCCGAGTTCCCCTCGGCCCGCACCTACGTGCGGGTGTTCGACCGGGTGCAGGCGATCGAGGCGATGGGCCGCGACGTCGACTACCAGATCCGCGAGACCTTCGAATCGGCCCTCGCCTTCGGCCGCGCCACCCTGGAGGCGCTCGGCCTCTCCCCCGAGGAGGCGGCCCGCACGGTCGACGACGTGCGCAAGCGCGACCTCGCCCGGCTGGTGCTGCAGCAGGCCGGCGAGCCTCTCGACCGCGCCGATCCCCTGCGCAGCCTGGTGCGGATGAAGCCCGAGCCCCTGACCGCGCCGCTCCACGCCTCGCACGGCCTCAACCCCGAGACGGAGGACATCATCGCCCGCGAGCGGGCCGGTGCCGATGGGTGAGATCCGCCCGCCGGACCCGGCCGCCGTCCCGACCGCCCGCTTCGTCACCGGCTCGACCCTGCGCCACGTCGTCGTGATGGGGGCGACGGGCTCGGTCGGCCTGATGGCGATCTTCGTCGTCGACCTCCTGTCGCTGCTCTACATCGCCCGCCTCGGCGATCCCGTCCTGACGGCGGCGGTGGGCTTTGCCACCATCGTCCAGATCTTCGCGGTCTCGATCAACATCGGCATGATGATCGCGGTCGGCGCCCTGGTCTCGCGGGCGCTCGGCCGCGGCGACGTCGGGGAGGCGCGGCGGCTGGCCGCCTCGTCCCTGGTGCTGGCGCTGGTCGCCTCGGGCCTGGTGACGGCTCTCCTGCTGCCGCTGCTCGCGCCCTTCCTGGCGCTGATCGGGGCGACCCCCGAGACCGTGCCGGCGGCCCGGACCTTCCTGTGGATCGCCCTGCCCTCGAGCCTCATGATGGCGCTCGGCATGGGCTTCTCCGGCGTGCTGCGGGCGGTCGGCGACGCGCGGCGGGCCATGAACGTGACGCTCGCCGGCGCCGCCGTGACGGCGCTCCTCGACCCGCTGCTGATCTTCGGGCTCGATCTCGGCGTCGAGGGGGCGGCGATCACCGTCGTGATCGCCCGGCTCGCCTTCGCGTGGGTGGGGTATTCGGGCGCGGTGCGCGTCCACCGGATGGTGGCCCGCCCGAGCCTCGCGGCGGTCCGGGCGGATGCCGGGCCGATCCTGCGGGTCGCGCTGCCCACCGTGCTCACCAACCTGGCGCCGCCGGTGGCGAGCGCGTTCCTCGCCCACGTCATGGCGGGCTTCGGCACCGCGACCCTCGCGGGCAACGCCGTGGTCGAGCGGGTGGTGCCGGTCGCCTTCGGCGGCCTGTTCGCGCTCTCGGGCGCGGTCGGGCCGATCCTCGGCCAGAACTGGGGCGCGGGCCGCTTCGACCGGATGCGCGCCGCCTTGCGCGACGCGGCCCTCGTCACCGGCCTCTACGTCGCCGCGATCTGGATCGCCCTGCTGCTGGCCCGCGGGCCGCTCACCGCCCTGTTCGGGCTCGAGGGCGCGGCCGCCGACCTCCTCGGCTTCTTCTGCCTCGCCGGCGGGGCGATCTGGTTCTTCAACGGGCTGCTCTTCCTCGGCAACGCCTCGTTCAACAACCTCGGCTTCCCGCTCGCGGCGAGCGCGCTCAACTGGGGCCGGGCGACGCTCGGCACCATGCCGACGGCGTGGCTCGGCGCCCACCTCGCCGGGCCGGAAGGGGCGATGGCCGGCACCGGCCTCGGCTCGGCCCTGTTCGGGGTGATCGGGCTCGCCCTGGCGTTCCGGACGGTCGGGGTCCTGGAGCGGCGGGACGCGGCGGCTCATCCTCCGGCGGCGTGAGGGGCGAGAGCCCCCGCACCGGGACCTGACGACGATGGTCCGATGCGCGCGCGGACGCGACGGTCCGGCGGCGCATCGGAGCCCCGTCCGTCAGGGCGCCAGGTCGCCGACCGGGCCCTTGACCGGGGTGTCGCGGCTGTTGAGCACCGTGTCGCTCACCGGCGTCGGCTTCAACGGTCCGCGGTCGATCGCCGGCGGGGCCGGCAGCTGCAGCTGCTCGCTGGTATAGGCCCATTCCTCAGCGACCTTCTCCGGATCGTCGTTGAGCTTTTGCCCGTAGCTCGGGACGATCCGGCGGATCTTCGCCTGCCACTCGGGCGTGGCGACGTTCTTCGAAAAGACCTTCTCGAGCACCTCCAGCATGATCGGCGCCGCCGTCGAGGCGCCCGGGGAGGCGCCGAGGAGCGCCGCGATGCTGCCGTCCTTTGCAGCAACGATCTCGGTGCCGAGCTTCAGCACGCCGCCCTTGTCCTTGTCGCGCTTGATGATCTGCACGCGCTGGCCGGCCTGCCACAGGCGCCACTCGCCCTTCCTGGCCTTGGGGAAGTACTCGCGCAGGGCCGCGAGCCGGTCGTCGTCGGAGAGCATCAGCTGGCCGGCGAGGTACTCGACCAGCGGGAACTCGTCGATGCCGACCCGCATCATCGGCCAGACGTTGCTGGACGTGGTCGAGGTGAGCAGGTCGAGATACGAGCCCTCCTTCAGGAACTTGGTCGAGAAGGTCGCGAACGGCCCGAACAGGAGGACGCGCTTGCCCCCGAGCACGCGGGTGTCGAGGTGGGGCACCGACATCGGCGGCGAGCCGACCGACGCCTTGCCGTAGGCCTTGGCGAGGTGGAGCGTCGCGACGTCCGGGTTCTCGTTGATCAGGAACGAACCGCCGACGGGGAAGCCGGCATAGTCCTGGCCCTCCGGGATGCCGGAGGCTTGCAGCAGGTGCAGCGCGCCGCCGCCGGCGCCGATGAACACGAACTTGGCGTCGACCGCCCGGCGCGACCCGTCCTTGAGGTTGCGCGCGGTCACCCGCCAGGAGCCGTCCGGGTTCTTGACGATGTCCTGGACCTCGGTCGAGACGTCGAGGCGGAAGCGCGTCTGGCGCTGCAGGTGGGCGACGTACTGGCGGGTGACCTCGCCCCACTCGACGTCGGTGCCGAGCGGCGACCAGGTGGCGGCGACCTTTTGATTCGGATCGCGCCCCTCCATCATCAGGGGCACCCACGTCTTGAGCCGCTCGGGATCGGTCGAGAACTCCATCCCGGCAAAGAGCGGGCTCGCCTTCAGCGCCTCGTAGCGCTTCCTGAGGTACGCGACGTTGTCGTCACCCCAGACGAAGCTCATGTGGGGCGTGTAGTTGATGAAGGTCTTTGGGTCCTTCAGCACGCCGTTCTTGACCTGCCAGGCCAGGAACTGGCGCGTGACCTGGAAGGCCTCGTTGATCTCGACCGCCTTGGCGATCTCGACCTTGCCCTTCTTCTCGGGCGTGTAGTTCAGCTCGGCGAGCGCCGAGTGGCCGGTCCCGGCGTTGTTCCAGCCGTTCGAGCTCTCCATCGCCACCGTGTCGAGGCGCTCGAGCATGCGGATCGACCAGCCGGGCTCGAGCTCGTTCAGCCACACGCCGAGCGTCGCGCTCATCACGCCGCCGCCGATCAGCAGAACGTCGACCTTGTCGGCGCCGGTCTTTCCCGAGTCCTGCGCGAGGGCGGGCGAACCGGGCAGCGCCGAGGCCGCGAGGCCGGCCGCCGCACCCCCCAGGATCTGGCGCCGGTTCAGCCCGGTCGGGCAGGTGGTCTCGTCGTCGGCGCGCATGGCCCAATCCCGTTCTCGTGCGGGCCGGCGGGCGCGCAAGCGTCCCCGGCCGTGACAGGCGTCCGATCGCGAGCGAGCGGGACCGCTCGATCGCGAAGGCCATTCGGGTGGTTTCCTCGGAGGGTCGCGACACCTCGACCGGGATCGGTCGGTCCCTCGCTCGTCCTCGCGGTCGACGGGGGAGCATCCGCCTGCCCGAATCGCGAGGCGGCACGGCGCGGATGGACCGCGGACCGGCCTCGGGGGCGGCGAAGACGCTGGCCGGTTAGGCTCGATGCTGTTGCAGCCGGCTCATAGACGATGCGGACCCGCAGGACAATCACCGCCCGGCCGGGTCTTGCTGGAGATCGTCAACACCTCCTCAACGGCACCGGCCCGGAATCCGGCCGTCTCCCCGTGCGGCGTCCCTCCGCACGCGGCGCGACGGGCTCGCGCCCGCTCACAGCCGCGCCGCGATCACCTCGGTCAGGGTGACCGGCCGGCCCGCCTCGCGGGCGAGGCGCAGCAGGGTCGACTGGCGGAAGCGCGCATCCGCCGTGACCTCGCGGCCGATCCAGTCCGGCAGGGTGACGACCTGGGCCTCGTGCTCCAGCTCGACCTCGGCCAGGACCATGCCCGACAGCGCGCCGCGATACTCGTCCACCACCCACTCGACGCCGTCATGCGGCACGCAATGGCGCGTCTTCTCGATCAGGCAGGTCTCGCAGACGAGGCGCAGCATCGCCTCGGCATCGGCGCGCGGGATCTCGTACTCGAATTCCGGCCGCGCGAGGCCGTCGCGCGCGCCCTTGACGGTGAGCCAGGCGCGCTCGTCGTCGAGCCGCACCCGGACCTTGCCGCCGGCGAACGCGCCGACGAGGCCGTCCGTGAGCCGGCGCCGGCTCACCGCGCGCTCGCGCCACCCCGCATGGGCGACCAGGAACTTCCGTTCGACCTCGTACCGCATCACTCTCGACCGCGCATGCCCCGGCCGGATGCCGAGGCGATGACCTTGCGAACGCCCGGCGGGCTCAGGCTTTGCCGGGGAGGCGGGGCTGATAGCCGATCGCGTCCGTGAGAGCCAGGGTGGACGGTCGCCCCGCGCGGCCGGGACCGACGCGGGTCTGCGTGGGTTCGTGGTCCTGCACCATTTTTGCCGCAGGGTTCACCCTCCGGCAGGGATCGGGCGCGGGACGGCGCGAGGCGGGTGCCCGGGATCGCTCCCCCTCCCGGATGGGGAGGGCGATCCCGGGGTGTCGCGCTCAGGCCGCCGTCGCCAGCTCGGTGCGCTTCACGTCGTAGCGGTCGAGCATCATCAGCTTGTGCCAGACCTTGACGAAGTCGCGCACGAACCGCTCCTGGCCGTCGCGCCCGGCATAGATCTCGACGATCGCCCGGAGCTGCGCGTTCGCGCCGAACACCAGGTCGCAGCGCGTCGCCGTGAACCTCGTCTCGCCGCTCTGCCGGTCGGCGAGGGTGAAGGTCGTGCCCGCCTCGTCCGCCTTCTTCCACTCGTAGTCCATGCTGGCGAGCACGGTGAAGAAGTCGTTGGTCAAGGCGCCGACGCGGTCGGTGAAGATCCCGTGCCGCGCGCCGTCGTGGTTGAGGTCGAGCGCCCGCAGTCCCCCGGTCAGCACCACCCATTCGGGGGCGGTGAGGGCGAGCAGGTTGGCCTTGTCGAGGAAGACCTGCTCGGGGGCGACGCGGCCTCGCGTGATCTCGGCGAAGGACGGATCGACGTAGTTGCGGAAGCCGTCGACCAGGGGCTTCAACCACTCGAAGCTCTCGGCGTCGGTCAGCGCGTCGGTGGTGTCCATCCGGCCCGGGACGAACGGCACCCGGGTCGCGGCGCCGGCCGCCTTCGCCGCCTCCTCGACCGCGGCGCAGCCGCCGAGCACGATGAGGTCGGCGAGCGACACCTTCTTGCCCCCGGCCACCTTGGCGTTGAAGCCCGCCATGATCGCGCGAAGCTTCTCGATCACCGGCAGGGTGCGCCGGTTGACGGTCCAGCCCGATTGCGGCGCGAGCGCCAGGCGGGCGCCGTTGGCGCCGCCGCGCTTGTCGCTGTTGCGGTAGGTCGAGACCGACGAGAACGCCGTGAAGGCGAGGTCGGAGACCGACAGGCCGGCACTCAGGATCTCCGCCTTCAGGGCGGCGATGTCGGCCTCGTCGACGAGCGGATGGTCGACCGGCGGGATCGGGTCCTGCCACAGGAGATCGTCCTCGATCTTCGCCTCCGGCCCGACGTAGCGCTCCTTCGGGCCCATGTCGCGGTGGGTCAGCTTGTACCACGCCTTGGAGAATTGCAGCGTGAAGTCGTCGAAGTCGGACAGGAACCTCTCGCAGATCGCGCGGTAGGCCGGGTCGGTCTTGAGCGCGATGTCGCTCGTCATCATCATCAGCGGGTGGCTCTTGCCCGGGATGTGGGCGTCGGGCGTCCGCGGCGCGTCCGGATCGGTCGGCGTCCATTGCAGGGCGCCGGCGGGGCTGCGTACTTGCGTCCCTCGAACTTGAACAGGTTCTCCAGGTAGCTGTTGTCCCAGGTCGTCGGATCGGGCGACCACGAGCCCTCGATGCCGTTGGTCATCGTGTTCTCGGCCGCCCCCGTCCCGACCGGGTTGTGCCAGCCGAGGCCCATCGCCTCGATCGGGGCGATCTCCGGCGGCGGGCCGATCCGGTCGGCCTTGACCATGCCGTGGCTCTTGCCGAAGGCGTGGCCGCCGGCAATCAGCGCCACGGTCTCCTCGTCGTTCATCGCCATGCGGGTGAAGGTGACCCGGATGTCGCGGGCCGAGCCCATCGGGTCGCCGTTGGCGTAGGGCCCCTCCGGGTTGACGTAGATCAGCGCCTGGTGCGAGGCGGCGAGCGGCTGCTCGAGGTCGTAATCGGCCTCGCCGTTCTTGCCCCGCCAGCGCTTGTCGCGGTTGACCATGTCGTCGAACGACTTGACGCTGGTCGGGTCCCACAGCTCCGGGCCCCAGTAGGTCGAATTGTCGGCCTCCCAGGCATCCTCGCGGCCGCCGGCGAAGCCGTAGGTCGGGAAGTTCATGATCTCGAGGGCGCAGGTGCCGGTCAGCACCATCAGGTCGGCCCAGGACAGGGCGCTGCCGTACTTCTGCTTGATCGGCCAGAGCAGGCGGCGCGACTTGTCGGTGTTGCCGTTGTCCCACCAGCTGCTGATCGGCGCGAAGCGCTGCAGGCCCTGGCCGGCGCCGCCGCGCCCGTCGGCGATGCGGTAGGTGCCGGCCGAGTGCCAGGCCATGCGGATCATCTGCGGGCCGTAATTGCCGTAATCCGACGGCCACCACGCGACCGAGCTGGTCAGGAACCCCTTGATGTCGCGCTTCAGCTCTTCGTAGTCGAGCGCCGCGAAGGCCGCCCGGTAGTCGAAGTCCGCGCCGAGGGGGTTCGCCAGCGGCCCGTTCTGGTGCAGCGTCTCGACGCGCAGCCGGTCGGGATACCATTCCTCCAGGGTCGGGGGCGTGGCGAGGGCGCCGCCGACGCGGTCGCCGCCGAAGGGGCATTTGCCGGACAGGACGTCTTTATAGGTTTCCACGCCGTCGATCCTTCCGTGGCGAACGTGAGAGGCGAGCAGGCGGCCTCGACCGCGCGGGGCGGGCCGCCCGGACATCGTGCGATGATCCCGTCGGGTGCGGAATACTATTGCCGAGTATCGAGAGGGGGCCGCGACGTCGGACGATGGGCGGATGGACCCACGACATCGACCTGACGACACGACTCTTCATCCCGAACCCGGACCGACCCTACGGTGCGCCGACGCAGATAGGCGCCGCTTCCGTTGCGACCACTCCATTTGCGGCCGCCGCGTCATGGGGTCTCGGGCGGGGCGGGTGGGGCGGCAAGATGCTCGCGAGGACGACGGGGAGTGGCGAGCGGACGACCCGGGTCCCGCTGCCCTGCGTCATGCCGGGGCTCGCCGCAGGCGAGAGCCCGGGATGACGTCGAGGATGTCGGTTCAAGCTGCGGGATGAGCGACCCTCAGCCCCGCGCCACCGTGAATCCCGCCCGCGGGAAGTGCAGGTGCAGCGCCCCGACCTGCGGATCGTCGCGGCGGATGACGATGCGGCCGGCCTCCACCGCGACGAGACGGCCGTCCACCGGCACCCGGGCGAAGTCGTCCGGCGTCACCGTGACGGCGTCGCCGGGCGCCGCCGCGACCAGGTCCGGCACCGCATTCGCGGCCTCGACCGGTGCCGGCTCTGCGGTCCTCGCCGCCTCCAGGGCCGCCTCGGCGGCCATCTCCTGCGGCCGGCCGTGACCGAGGGCGGCGACGCGCTCGATCCAGCCGTGGAGGGGCGCGAGCCCGAGCAGCCTGTCGACCGATCCGGCCCGCCCGCCGCCGCGCATCAGCCAGAGCAGGTGGTAATGCGCCAGATCGACCACCCCGGCCCGGTCGCCGGCGAGGAACGGCCGGCCGTCCGCGAGGGCTTGCGTGAGCCACGCGGTCCAGGCCGCGACCCTCTGGGCGTTGCGGGCGAAGTCCGGCTCCATCGCCCCGTGGCTGATGTCGACGTAGAGGTAATCGTCCTTGCGGTCGCGCAGGAACGCCTCGGGCAGGTCGCCGGCGAAGTGGACCGTGACGCCGATGACGGCGAGCCACAGGTCGCGTTCGAGGCCGTAGGTCAGGCCCTCGGCGAGCGGGGCCACGAGGCCCGGATACAGGCTCGGCTCCGGCGCCAGGCGCTCCAGGGCGGGCAGGATCGCGTGGGTGTCGCAGTAGATGTCGGCACCGACCTGCAGCACCGGGATGCGGCGATAGCCGCCGGAGAGCGGATCGAGCAGCGGGCGCGGCGGCATCATCGCGACGTCGACCGAGTGCCACGCCAGCCCCTTGAGGCCGAGGGCGAGGCGGACCTTCTCGGCGTAGGGAGAGAAGGCGTAGTGGTGCAGGATGATCTGGGGGGCGGACATGCGGGGTCTCCCGGTGGAAGGATGGCGTCGTGAGATCAGGCCGGGAGGGCGCCGACCTGCTTCAGCATGCCGAGATTGTCGAGGAGCGCCCAATGCTCGACGAGGCGCCCGTCGACGATGCGGAACAGGTCCATGACCGCGATGTCGATGCCCCGGCCGCTGGCGGGGAGCCCCATCAGGTCGCCGGTGTGGCGGCCCTGGAAGCGCAGGCGCACCAGCACCCGGTCGCCCTCGGCGACCACCTCCTCGATCGGCAGCCTCATCTCGCTGACGCCGCCATGCAGCACCTCGCCGAGCCGGGCCACGCCCTCGGGCCCGCGCACGTCGAAGTTCAGGCCGGGATCGTGGCGCACGAAGCCGGGCGCGACGTGCCGCTGCCACCACGCCGCGTCGCGATCGAGGAAGGCGGTGAAGTAGGCGCGGGCGAGAACCTTGTTGGCGTCGATCGACATGGCGTCCTCCCTGGATGCGCGCGCCCTCTCCGGGGTGCGCGGCCGCCATATTGTTTTGCGCACAATCGATCGACTGGCAATCCGTTCCTGGCGGCGACGGGCGTCACCCCCCTCACCCCTCCTCCGACCCCGCCCAGTCGGTCACCGCGCCCCGCGACGCGTCCGAGACGAGCCGGGCGTATTTCGCCAGCACCCCACGCGTATAGGCGGGCCGCGGCGCCGGCCGCCCGGCGAGGCGCCGCGCGATCTCGTCGTCGGAGAGCGCCACGTCGAGCCGGCGGTTCTCCACGTCGACCGTCACCTCGTCGCCGTCCCGGATCGCCGCGATCGGGCCGCCCTCGAACGCCTCGGGCACGACGTGGCCGATGACGAAGCCGCGGGTCGCGCCGGAGAAGCGCCCGTCGGTCATCAGCGCCACGTGCTCGCCGAGGCCCGAGCCCTGGAGCGCGCCGGTGACCGCCTGCATCTCGCGCATCCCGGGGCCGCCGCGGGGTCCCTCGTTGCGCAGGACCATCACGTCGTTGGGCACGATCCGCCCGTCCTTGATCGCCGCGAAGGCGTCCTCCTCGCGCTCGAAGACGCGGGCCGGGCCGCGATGCAGGCGCTTGGTCTGGCCCGACACCTTCATCACCGCGCCGCCGGGCGCGAGGTTGCCGCGCAGGATGACGAGGCCGCCCTCGCTCTTGAAGGGATCGTCGGCGGAGCGGATCACCGTCTGGCCCTCGGGCTCGGGCGCCCGGGCGATCTCGTCGCCGAGGCTGCGGCCGGTCACCGTCCGGGCCTCCGGGTGGAGGAGCCCGGCGGCGACGAGGCGCTTGCCGACCACCGCCATCCCGCCCGCCGCATGCATCTCCGGCGCGGTGTAGCGGCCCCAGGGGCGCAGGTCGGCGAGCACCGGCGTGCGGCGCGAGATGCGGTCGAAGTCGTCGAGGTCGAGGGGGATGCCGAAATCCCAGGCGGTGGCCAGGAGATGCAGCACCGCGTTGCTCGAGCCGCCGGTCGCCATGACGCCGGTGATGGCGTTCTCGAAGCTCTCGCGGGTCACGAGCGCCCGCGGGGTCAGGCCGGAGCGCACCAGCTCGACCGCGAGGCGCCCGCAGGCGATCGCGGCCTCGGCCTTGTCGGCATGGCCGGCCGGGATGTCGTTGGCGCCCATCGGCGAGATGCCGAGCATCTGGTAGGCGGTCGCCATGGTGTTGGCGGTGAACTGGCCGCCGCAGGCGCCGGCGCCCGGGCAGGCGTGGTCCTCGACGTCGCGGAACTCCGCTTCCGTGATCCGCCCGGCATTGTAGGCGCCGACCGCCTCGTAGACGTCCTGGACCGTGAGGTTGCGGCCCGAGAACATCCCGCCTTCCCGCGTGCAGCGGCCCGACGCGATCGAGCCGCCGTACAGCATCGTGCCGGGGATGTTCAGCCGCCCCAGCACCATCGCCATGGCGGGAATGGTCTTGTCGCAGCCCGAGATGGTGACGATCCCGTCGAACATGTGCCCGCGGGCGACGAGCTCGACCGAGTCGGCGATGACCTCGCGGCTGACGAGCGAGGTCTTCATGCCCTCTGTGCCGGTGGTGATGGCGTCGTTGATCGAGACCGTGTTGACCTCGAGCGGCGTGCCGCCGGCCTCGCGCACGCCCTGCGCCACCAGGGCGGCGAGCTCGCGGTGGTTCCAGTTGCACGGCATCGTGCCGATCCAGCAATGCGCGATGCCGATCTGCGGCCGCGCCAGGCTCTCGTCGGTCTCGCCGATCGCCTTCATCATCGAGCGGGCCACCGCCCGGTCCGGCCCCTCGTAGAGGCGCCGGCTGTTGTGTCGCGGATCTGCCGCCATCGTCCCCTCCCCGGCGGGGGGCCGGACGTCTCGGCGTCCGGTCTCCCATGCCCGAAGGGCAGTATGGCGCAGCCCCGCGCCCCGGTCGACGCGGCTTCAGGGCCGCGCGTCGAGGAACTCCAGCACGCCGGCCTTGTGCACCTTGTCGCCGACCGCGAGGTTGTGGTCGCGGTTGGGGATGTCGAGGGCCTTCGCCTCCGGGACCAGGGCGGCGAGCGCAGGCCCCGAACCCGCCACGGTGTCGGTGGTGCCGACCGCGACGAGCACCGGCACCTCGATCTGCGCGACCTCCGCCCGCGACAGGGTCTGGCGCGAGCCGCGCATGCAGGCGGCGAGCGCCCTGAGGTCGCTGCCGGTCTGCTCGGCGAAGGCCCGGAACATCCGCGCCGTCGGGTCGGCGACGGTGTCGCGCGAGGGCGCCTCCATCGCCTCCGAGATGCCGGCCGGCAATCCCCTCCCCTCGACGAGGTGGATGCCCAGTCCCCCGAGCACGGCCGAGCGGACGCGGTCGGGATGACCGAGCGCCAGGAAGGCGGTGATCCGCGCGCCCATCGAGTAGCCCATCACGTCGGCGCGGGGGATCTCCAGGTGGTCGAGGAGCCGGCGGGCATCCTCGGCCATCAGGTCGGAGCCGTAGGCCTCCGGGTCGTAGAGCTTGCCGCTCCTGCCGTGGCCGCGGTTGTCGAGGGCGATCACCCGCCGCCCGGCCCCGGTCAGGCTGCGCACCCAGGAGGTGTTGACCCAGTTGACCGCGTGGTTCGACGCGAAGCCGTGGATCAACAGGATCGGCTCCGCCCTGCCCTCCTTCGGGGCAACGTCGAGATAGGCGATCGAGACGCCGTCCGAGTCGAAGGTCTGCATGGCTGGGGCTCCCGCGCGAGGTCGGAGCCGGCTTTAGCCAGGGCCGGGCGGCCCTGCAACGCGGGGGAGGACGGGTGCCTCAGGCCACCACCGCCGCAGGCGCGTCGAGCCCCGGCCGCGCGGCGGCCCGCGGGCCGTCCTCGGCCTCGTCGGAGAACCACATCACGGTGGCGCGCAGGCCCTGCTCCAGCGGCACGAGCGGGGACCAGCCCAGGATTTCGCCCGCGCGGGTGATGTCGGGCCGGCGCCGGCGCGGATCGTCGATGGGCAGCGGATGGTTGACGACCGCCGAGGGCGAGCCGGTCAGGGCGAGGACCCGGCGCACCAGGTCCGACACCGTCAGCTCGACCGGGTTGCCGAGATTGACCGGGCCGATGTCGCGCGCCTGCGCCTCGTGCTCCATCAGCCGGTAGAGCCCGTCGATCAGGTCGTCGACGTAGCAGAACGAGCGGGTCTGGCTGCCGTCGCCGTAGACCGTGATGTCGTCGCCGGCGAGCGCCTGGCAGATCACGTTCGAGACCACCCGCCCGTCATCGGCGCGCATCCGCGGCCCGTAGGTGTTGAAGATGCGCGCCACCCGCACGGCGGCGCGGCCGGCCCGGGCGTAGTCGGCGCACAGCGTCTCGGCGGCCCGCTTGCCCTCGTCGTAGCAGGCGCGCGGCCCGGTCGGGTTCACGTGGCCCCAGTAGCCTTCCGCCTGCGGGTGCATCTCCGGGTCGCCGTAGATCTCGGAGGTCGAGGCCTGGAGCAGGCGCGCGCCGCTCTCCTCGGCGGCCAGCAGCAGGTGGCGGGTGCCGAGCACGCTGGTGAGCAGCGTGTGCTCCGGATCGGCCTGGTAGTGCGGCGGCGAGGCCGGGCAGGCGAGGTTGTAGATCCGCGAGAAGCGCTGGCGCCTCAAGCGGGCCGGCAGGGGCTGGACCACGTCGTGGGTGACGACGTCGAAGCGCGGCTCGCGCTCGAGGTGGCGCAGGTTGCGCCGCCGGCCGGTGCCGAAATGGTCGAGGCAGACGACCTCGTGACCCTCGGCGAGCAGTCGATCGCACAGGTGAGACCCCAGGAACCCCGCCCCGCCGGCGACCAGGACGAGCGTCTTCTCGCGGTGTCTCATGCGGCGATCCTCTTCCATCCCGGCCGGGCGGGACGCGACGGGCCCGCCCGAGGCGCCTTATCCGGCGATCACGGATCCGGGATCTTTGTTCCTGGACCCGCACCCGCACACAACGCGTCGCTCCACGGCTCGTTGCGATACAGGGTGTGAGTATTTTAGGGTGCGGCGCGGATGCCGCCACCCCCCGCGTCGCGCGAGATCGCCGAGATCGCTTCCTGGAGGGCCGCCTCGAGCTCCGCCGCCCGGCAGGCGGCGGTGTGGCGGGCCAGAACCCGGGCGCGCGCCGCCGCCGCCAGGGCCGTCCGGGCGGCCTCGTCCTGCCGGTCCAGGATCGCCAGCACCGCGTCGGGCCCGTCGGCCACCAGGATCTCGCGGCCGATGCCGAGCACGGTGTCGAGCCCGTCCCAGGAATCCGAGATCAGCGGCGTGCCGCAGGCGGCGGCCTCGAACAGTCGCACGCTCGGGCTGTAGCCGGCGGCGATCATGTCGGCCCTCGTGACGTTCAGGGTGTAGCGGCTGGCGGCGTAGAAGGCCGGGTGGTCGGCAGGCGCCACATGGTCGAGGCGCTCGACGTTCGCCGGCCAGTCGATCCCGTCCGGGTATTGCGGCCCGGCGACGGCGAAGCGCCGATGCGGCGCCCGGCGGGCGGGCTCGATCAAGAGCCGCTCCAGGGTCGGCTGCCGGTCGGGGCTGTAGGTGCCGAGATAGCTCAGGTCGTAGCGCGGCAATCCTCCCCGCGGGGCGTAGTGCGCCGGGTCGACCGAGCAGTAGAGCGCCCGGGCCATCGGGGCGCCGTGCTCGCGCTCGAGCCGGTCCAGGGTCGGGCCGCCGGTGAAGGACAGGTAGAGGTCATAAGATCGGATCAGGTCCGGCGTCAGGTATTCGTGGTCGCCGCGGGCGAGCTTGGCGAGCGTCACCGGCGTGTCGATGTCGTAGAAGGCCGCGATCCGCCCCGCCCCGTGCGCGGTCCGGATCGCCATCTCGCCGACCGCGACGCCCTCCGGCACGTAGGAGCCGACCATCACGGCGTCGGCCGCGCGGAGCCGCGGCGTCAGTTCCACGAGTCCGGCGAGGTCGCGGTAGAGCACGAGATCGCAGTAGTCCGGATCGGCGAGGTCGCGGTGCGCGGCGTACCAGGGCACGTCGCGCTCGAGGAACGTCACCCGGTGGCCCCGCTCCGCGAAGGCCCGCAGCAGCGCCCGGTAGGTGGTGGCGTGGCCGTTGCCCCAGGACGAGGACAGGCTCAGGCCCAGCACCACGAGGTCGAGGGGCCGGCTCACGCGGGCGCCCCCGCGCGACGGGCCGCGAGGGCCCGGCGCAGGAGGGCGTCGACCTCGGCGCCGCGCCGCGCGTAGGTGTGCTGGCCGAGGATGCGCCGGCGCGCGGCGTCCCCGATCGCCCGGGCCCGCTCGTCCGTCAGCGCCTCGACATGGGCGGCGACGTCGCGCCCGTCGCGGGCGACCAGCACCTCCTCGCCCTCGGTGAGAAACATCTCGAGGCCGGTCCAGGCATCGGTGATGAGGCAGGCGCCGGCGCCGGCGGCCTCGAACACCCGTGTCGCCGGCGACCAGCCGGTGGCCGCCATCGAGTCGCGGGCGATGTTGAGCACGGCGCGGGGCGAGGTGTTGAAGGCGTTGTGGTCCGCCGTCGGCACGTGGCCGATGCGGCGCACGTTCTCAGGCAGTGCCCGCCACTCCCAGCCGTTGCCGCCGATGAGGAAGCGCCGCTCCGGCAAGCCGGCGGCGGGGTTCAGGAAGAACTCCTCCACCCGCGCCTCGCGGTCCGGCAGCCGGTTGCCCAGGAAGGCGAGGTCGGCTTCGAACCGCGCTTGCGCCGGTACCGGGTGGTGGGTGTCGGGATCGAGCGCGTTGTAGATCGGCACGCAGTCCCGCGCGCCGAAGCCCCGGTACGCGTCCACCACCGGCGGCCCGCCGCCATAGGTCAGGACGAGGTCGAGGTCCGGCAGGATCCGCCGCATCGGGTGGTCGGGGGAGGCGCCGATCTCGGCGAGCGTCGCCGGGGCGTCGACGTCCCAGAACAGCCGCACCGCGTCGGGCCGGGCGGTGCGCGCCAGCTCCTCGAGGAGGAGGTCGTCGAAGACGCCCACGCCCGAGGCCTTGACCACCACGTCGGCCCTCGCCGCCTCGGCGATCACGGCCCGCGCCGCCGCCTCGGTGGCGGGATAGACGACGACCTCGGCCCAGTCCGGCGGCTCGATGTCCCGGTGCTGCTGGCGCTCGAAGGCGTCGGGCTCGTAGAAGGTCGTGCGCCAGCCCCGGCCGGCGAGGTCGCGGATCAGACCGCGGTAATAGGTGGCGGCGCCGTTCCAGTAGGCGGAGAGCAGGCTGGATCCGTAGAAGGCGAGGCTGGGCATGCGGTGCGGGGATCCCCCTCTTATCGCACCGCGCACCCCGCGATGCTCCCTGACTGTATGCCCAGATGGCGGAGCGGCGGCGTTTGGCAAATCCCGCCGCCCCAGGAAACCGGGGCGCCCGCCCGCGTTGACACCGCGGAAGCCCCGGCCGATACCGCGCCCGGCTCCCGATGCGCAGACAGATCCTCAAGACCGCGACGATCATCGTCCACGACCTCGTGGCGACGGCCCTCGCCGTGCTCCTCACCTTCGCGATCCGCTTCGACGGCCCGCTCCTCGCCGAGCGGCTCGCCCACCTGCCGGTGCTGCTGCCGCCCTTCGTGGCCTGTGCCGGTCTGGTCTACCGGGCCTTCGGGCTCTACCGGACCAAGTGGCGCTTCGCCTCGCTGCCGGATCTCGCCAACATCGTCCGGGCGGTGGCTCTCCTCACGCTGCTGCTGCTCGTGCTCGATTACGTGCTGGTCTCGCCGGCCCTGTTCGGCATCTACTTCTTCGGCAAGATCGCCATCGGGCTCTACTTCGTCCTGCAGATCTTCCTGCTCGGCGGGCCGCGGCTGGCGTTCCGCTACCTGAAGTACAGCCGCTCGCGCCAGAGCGCGGCGCGGGCCGCCAGCACGCCGACCCTGCTGATCGGGCGCGGCCACGACATCGAGGTGGTGCTCCGCGCGATCGAATCGGGCGCGGTGCGCAAGCTCGACCCGAAGGGCATCCTCTCGCCCCGGGCCGAGGAGCAGGGCCAGACCATGCGCGGCGTGCCGGTGCTGGGCGCCGTCTCCGACCTCGACGAGGTGGTGGCCGGGATGGCCGCCCGCGGCGTCCCGATCCGCCGCCTCGTCGCGACCCCGAGCGCGCTCGCGCCCGAGGCCGAGCCCGAGGCGCTGATCGCCCGGGCGCGCCGCCTCGGCCTGCCGCTCGCCCGGGTGACGAGCCTCGGCGACGCGGGCCGCGGGGCGGAGCTCGCCCCGATCGAGATCGAGGACCTGCTCCTGCGCCCGACCGTCGCCATCGACCGGCCGCGGCTCGAGCACTTCCTCACCGGGCGGCGGGTCGTCGTCACGGGCGGGGGGGGCTCGATCGGCTCGGAGATCTGCGCGCGCGCCGTCGCCTTCGGGGCGAGCGCGGTCCTGGTGCTGGAGAGTTCCGAGCCCGCCCTGCACGGGGTGCTGAGCCGCCCCGGGTTCTCCGGCAACGAGGGGGTGAGCGGCGTCATCGCCGACATCCGCGACCGCGAGCGGCTGTTCCGGGTGCTCGCGGAGTTCCGGCCCGACTACGTCTTCCACGCCGCCGCGCTGAAGCAGGTGCCCTACCTGGAGCGGGACTGGAGCGAGGGCATCAAGACCAACGTCTTCGGCTCGGTCAACGTCGCCGACGCGACGCTGGCGGCGGGCGCGAAGGCGCTGGTGATGATCTCGACCGACAAGGCGATCGAGCCGGTCTCTCAGCTCGGCGTCACCAAGCGCTTCGCCGAGATGTACGCCCAGGCCCTCGATGCGGGCCGCCAAGATGCCGGACGGCAAGCCGACGAGACCCGCCTCGTGGCGGTGCGCTTCGGCAACGTGCTGGGTTCCGTCGGGTCGGTGGTGCCGGTGTTCAAGGCGCAGATCGCCCGCGGCGGTCCGGTCACGCTCACCCATCCCGACATGGTGCGCTACTTCATGACCGTGCGCGAGGCCGCCGACCTCGTGCTGACCGCCGCCTCCCACGCCGACCGCGAGGCCCGCGACCCGGCGGCCGGCGACCAGCGCGCGGCGGTCTACGTGCTCAAGATGGGCCAGCCGGTGCGCATCCGCGACCTCGCCGAGCGGATGATCCGGCTCGCCGGCTTCGAGCCCGGCGAGGACATCGACGTCCTCGTCACCGGCGCCCGCCCGGGCGAGCGCCTGAACGAGATCCTGTTCGCCCGCGACGAGCCGATGGTGAACCTCGCGGGCATCGACGGGGTGATGGCGGCCAAGCCGATCTTCGCCGACCGCGCCCAGCTCGCCGCCTGGCTCGACCGCCTCGCCGCGGCGCTGGCGTCGGACGATCGGGCGGCGGCGGACGCGGTGTTCGGCGAGGCGATCCCGGACTTCCTGCACCGGGCGGCCCCCGGGGCGCCGGCCCTCTCCGGCGCCTGATAGAGAAGCCCGCATCCGGCCCGGCCTCCTCGGGCATGCCGGGCGCCGGCCTCGCAGCGGCGCGAAGGAGCGCGGTCCCGCCGCGCCCGGATGCGGGACGCGGGCGCTCCGCCAGGCATGGGCATCGGCGGCGGCACGATCGTACATCATCTGATTTCAGTATGGACGGCATTCTTCTTCAATAATATTATTCGAATATGGCTCGACCGCTCTTCAGCTGGAGAGCGTCTGATGCTGCCGCTCTCATTGGTTTTTCAGACAAGGCGTGAATTTCAGTTCCTCTCCCACAGGGGTACCGACCATGTCCGACCTGATCGAGATCCTTCGCAATCCCATCAAGTGGCATTCGGCCTCCAGCGATCCCGATATCAAGCTTTTCCTCGAAGATCTCCAGGCCAATATCCTCAAGGGTCATGGCCGGCATCATGCTGCGCATGTCTTCATCGGCTTCGATGATCTTTCCCACGATGCAGTGGCACATGTCGTCCGGGCGCTGGGCCGCCGTTGCACCAGCGCGGCGGAGCAGCTGCGCAGCAACAAGCGCTATGCCCCCTACCTCGATGGCGGCACGGTCCGGTGCGTCTTCCTCAGCGCCGGCGGCTTCGAAGCCCTCGGGGCCCACGCCGAGGTGCCGCCCGGGGCGGCCTTCGCAGCCGGCATGGCGGCGCGGCAGGCGATCCTGTCCGATCCGGGTCGCGCGACTTGGGAAGCCGGCACCTGGAACGCGCGCGCCCCCGACGCCATGCTGCTGATCGCCAATGCCGATCCGAGGATCGTGACCGGCGAGGCGAAGGCCTTCGCGCAGTGGCTCGAGGCGTCCGGCTGCCGGATCCTGGCGACCGAGACCGGCCTGCAGCAGACGCGCAAGTTCCGGCCGGACGCCGCAGCCGAAGGCGTCGAGCATTTCGGCTACGTCGACGGCCGGAGCCACCCCCTCTTCCTCGACGAGGATCTCCGAACCGAGCTCGCGGGTCTTCCCGAGGAGCCGCCCGCGCCCGGTGGCTTCAGCACGGGCAGGATCCCCTGGTCTCCCGCGTTTCCGCCGTCCCAGTTCATCGTCGCCGACCCGAACGGCCGGCTGCCCCTCTCCGCCGGCAGCTACTTCGTGTTCCGCAAGCTCGAGCAGGACGTGCGCGGCTTCAACGCCGCCGAGGACGCGCTGGGCGAGGCCCTGTTCGGGAAGGCGGCGACGCAGGAGGAACTGGACCGGGCCGGAGCCATGGTGGTCGGACGCTTCGAGGACGGAACGCCGCTGACGGACTTCCCCCAGGGAACGGCCGCAGCCGTGCCGAACGGCTTCACGTACGAGAACGACGCCGACGGCGCGCGGTGCCCGTTCCACGCCCATATCCGCAAGACGAATCCGCGCGGCGACGTGCGGCGGCAGCTGAATCTCCCGGACGATCAGGGCGACCGCTCGCCGATCATGGCGCGGCGCGGCATCACCTACGGCCCGGCGCGCCCGATGAGCCAGGATGGCAGCGAGTTCGCCGACGGCGGCAACGAGCCGGTCCACGGCTCGGGGCTCCTGTTCATGGCCTACATGGCCGACCTGGAGCAGCAATTCGAGTTCACGCAGCAATCATGGGCCAACAACCCTGATTTTGCCGGCAACATCGGAGAGAACAAGCACGGCTCGACCGGGATCGATCCGGTGATCGGACAGGCGGATCCGGCAGCCCCGACGCGTGAGCATACCTACCTCGACGGCCACACGCCGGGGGCGCAGCCGTCGATGCACCGGTTCGAGCAGTTCGTTCACATGAAAGGCGGTGAATACTTCTTCGCGCCGTCGCTGTCGTTTCTGCGCGGCGTCGGCACCGCGAGTTCCTGAATACCGCGCGCCGCGTCGGCGGGCTGCGATCGACCGGCCCTGGAGGCCCCGCGGCGGCGCGCCCCGGATCACTCTCCTGCCACGACCTCTCCCGGGCCCGCCCGCCCGGCGCAGTAGCCCGACACCGTCCCGATCGCCCACAGGGCCTTGTCGAGGGCGGTGCCGGTGTCCCGGCGCAGGAGGGCGCGGGTGCCGCTCGCGGTGAAGCGGGCGAGGCGGAAGGCGAGGTAGGGCAGGCCGTAGCGGTGCAGCCGCAGCACCCGGCCGAAGCCGCGGGCGTAGTCGGCGGCGCGGGTGTGGCGGCCGGCCTGCGCGACCTGGTCGTGGTGGACGACGAGGCCGTGGCGGAACACGACCCCCCTCCCCTGCCCGAGGAGGCGCAGCAGGAAATCGGTTTCCTCGCCGGAGCGGAACGGTGTGGCGGCGCCGACGCCCAGGCTCTCGTCGAAGCCGCCGACGGCGCGGGCGGCGGCGGCGCGCACGAACAGGCCGTTGGAATTGCCGGCAAACCACACGTTGCGCCGGTCGACCGGCCCGTCGGCCGCCAGGAAGGCGCCGAGCGATTCGCGGCCCGTCGCGTCGAGGGTGCGCCCGGTCACGGCGTCGGCTTGGCGGTGGGCCGCAAACAGCCGCGCCACCTCGGCGACGAGGCCCGCCGGGTACCAGCAATCGTCGTCCGGAAAGGCGATCAGGTCGCCGCGGCAGCGGGCGAGCCCGACGTTGCGCGCCCGCGACAGGCCCGGCGCCGAGCGGACGTGGTCGATCGCGAGCCGGTCGCGGTAGCGCGCCACGACCGGCTCCAGGGTGCCGGGCTCGTTCTGGTCGACGAGCACGACCTCGAAATCCGGGCAGGCCGGGTCGTCGCCCTGGACGAGGAGCGAGTCGAACAGCCGTTCGAGCTGCGCCGAGCGGCCCTTGGTGCAGACGAGGAGGGAGACGAGCGGCGGGGGGGCGGAGGTCATGGCGGGCTCGGGGCTCATCGTCGGGTCGTCAGGCGCTGCGCGACAGGCGCGGGGAGAGGTCGTTGGCCGCCGCCGGCTCGGGGGCGGCCTGCGCCCGGTCGCCCGGCCGCGTCTCGCGCACCACCCGCTCGAGGGTCGCGAAGACGCGGTCCTGGTCGGCGGGGCGGCTGAGGTTGTGGTCGCTGCCGTCGAGGATCTGGACCGGGTAGCCGAGGCGGCGGGCGATTCCCGCGTCCGAGGTGCCGAAATGCGCGCGCACGGTCGGGATGCCGAGGTCGTCGGCGCTGTAGACCATGCAGATCCGGGCGCCGCGCCGGCGCAACGACGCCACCCGGCCGGCGACGCTGGTGCGGATCAAGGTCCGCCACGGCATCCGGGCGGTCGCGCGGTCGAGGCGGGCGGCGCCGTCGCGCAGGAGCGCGCGGGCGATCCGCGCCAGGCCGAGCTCGCCGGTGAGGATCCGGCGCCAGAACCGGCCCTGGCGGGCGCGGGCCATGTAGCCCTGGCTGTGGCGGAAGGTGTCGCGCACCATGGTCTCGACGTCGGTCCCGGGCTTCAGCTCGAAGCAGTACAGGTTGACCAGCACCGCGGCGCGCAGGCGGGGATCTCCGCTCAGGGCCTGGAAGGCCTGGTAGGCGCCGCTGCAATTGCCGAGCACCACGCCGGGCGGGTGCCGCAGGGCCGCGAGGTGGTCGATCGCCGCCGTGACGTCGGCGACCGAATCCGCCGCGTAGAGCGGCAGCGAGCCGTCCGGGCGCGGGGCGCTGTCGCCGATGCCGCGCAGGTCGAAGCGGAACGAGGCGATGCCGGCCTCGGCGAGCCGCCGCGCGAGGCGCGTCGTCTGGCGCCCGTGCCCGGCCCGCGGGTTGCGCCCGGAATTGACCACCAGCACGGTGTCGCCGCTCCAGGTCCCGCGCGGCCGGCACAGGATGCCGACGAGGCCGGCGCCGAAGCGCGACGGCTCCTCGCTCCACGCCCCGTCCTCGAGCCGGCAGGGCGCGGGGGGAGCGGACGGCAATCCCCCCGGCGCGGGCGCCCCGGCGAGGGCGAAGTCGCGGACCCGCGCGAAGGTCTGGTCGGGGGTGCGGGAGAACAGCGGGTCGGAGACGAGCTGGGTCAGGTCGGGGAACGGCCCGGTCTCGACCGCGCTCCCGAGCGCCCGGTAGCGCTCGGCGAGGGCGTCGACCTTGGGGCCGAGCAGCAGGATCTCGGGCGCCGGCGCGCGCCCGGCCGCAGCGAGGTCGAGCCGGGCGAGGTCGGCGAGGGTCTCGGATCCGAGGAGGAAGCTGCCGACCATCAGCGCGTCGGGCTCCTGCGGCATCGGCGTGCGGTCGGGCATCACGTCGATGAGCCGCGACTGCATCGCCATCTCGCGGCGATAGGCCTTGCCGGTGGGGAACGGGGCGAGCATCACCAGGCGGTCGACCTCCTCCCCCGCCAGCGCCGCCAGGGTCGCGCCGAGGCGCAGGCCGACGACGACGATCTCCTCGGCGCCCCCCTGCTCGCGCAGGAAGGCGATGCCGGCGCGGATGGCCGCGAGCGCCGCCGGGATCTCGGGGCCCGCCGGGTCGCGGGAATCGCCCTGGCCCGGATAGTCGAAGCGCAGGGTCGGGCAGCCGGAGGCGGCGGTCATCGCGGCGAGCTCGCGCCAGGAGCGGTAGGCGCACCATTGCTCGAAGCCGAAGGTCCCGCACAGGAGCACGCCGCGCCGGCGATCGCCCGGGCTGTACCAGCCGAACGCGTCGCCGAGCGCGACCGGAACCGGCTCCGCCGCGGCGGCAGGGACGTCCGCGACGGATGAAGCGCCCGCGATGGGCGGGGCGTCCGCGATGGGCATGACGCCCGCGCCGTCGGTCAGCATCGGCACTCTTCCCTCTTCCCCGTGACTTGCCCGGCGAGCCACTTGCCCGATGCGGGCCGCGCCCGGCCGCGTCGCGGCCCTGGACTGTTCTAGGTCTTCAAGTTTGCTGCATCGTCTAAGATGCGGGCGCATCGCCGCCGCGTCCCGCCGCGGATCGGCCGGGTTCACGAGCGGGCGACGCGGACCGGGCGGCCGCGCACCAGGCTCGCCAGCCGCAGGCGCAGGATCATCGCCGCGAAGACCACGATGTCGACGGTGTAGCGGCGCCCGAGGCGGCGCGGCTCGCGCAGGAGGCGGAACAGCCATTCGAGCCGGACCAGGCGGAACGCCGCGGGCGCCCGGACCGCCGCTCCGGCGCCGTAATCCAGCAGGGCGCCGACCCCCATCAGCAGCCGCGCGTCGATCCGGTGCGCGTGCTCGGCGATGAACTGCTCCTGGGCCGGGTTGCCGAGGGCGACGAGGAGGATGTCCGGCGAGGCGGCGTTGATCTCGGCCAGCACGGCGCCGGTTTCCTCAGGCGAGAAGTAGCCGTGCCGGACGCCGACGACCCGGTGCTGGGAATAGACCAGCGCCAGGTTGCGCGCCGCCGTCGCGGCGATGCCGGGCTTGGCCCCGAGCAGGAACAGCGTGCGCGGCGCGGTCTCGGCGGCCAGGAAGGCCGGGATCAGGTCGGTGCCGTTGAGGTTCTGGCGGAAGAAGCGGCCGCGAAACAGGAGCGAGCACAGGTCGATGCCGAGCCCGTCGCTGACGAGCACGAGGCTGCGCAGGGCCGTCGCGTAGGCCGGCGCGCACAGGGCCTTGAGCAGCATGTTGGCGTTGCAGAAGCCGAGGCAGACCTGCGTGCGCCGCTCCAGCGCCTCGTGCAGGCGCGCGAAGAGCTCGTCGCGGGTGAGATCGCTGATGCTGACGCCCTCGAGATCGAGCCGGTCGATGCTCGCAGCTCCGGGCGCCATGTCGAGGGCGCGGTCAGGCATGGGACGCTTCCCCATCGGTTGGATAATCCGTGTCGAGGCAAGACCATCGCCGGGACCGGTAAAGAAGTGCCGGCGAATCCTGCCCCATGAGCGGTGAATGCACCCGCCCCCGGCCGAGATGCAGCCCTAATTCCACCCAGGGTTAACGGTGCGTTGGACGATTCCGACAGACACGCGGCAACGTCGTAGCGATTGGATAAGCTTATCGACTTAAGCCTGCACCGGCGATCATTGTGCGGGGACCCCCATGGGGCGGGGCGGCGCGTTAAAGTCCCGATAGGGGATCGCTGCTACCCCGTAGACGGAGGTGGGCGCGGCGCGCCGGCCCCCGGGCTCATCGAGAGGCGACGGACACGATGCTGACACTCGTCGCGCGGCTGCGCCGATCGGCCCGCTCGCAGCAATTCGCCTCGGCCTTCGTGGCGCGGATCGCCAGCGCGGTGCTGGGCTTCGTGCTGCTCCTCGTCGCGAGCCGCCTCCTCACCACCTACGAGTACGGCGTCTACGTCTTCCTGTTCTCGCTCGGCAGCGGGCTCGGCCTGATCGCGGCGCTCGGCCAGCACAACCTGGTGCTCAAGCACTACCGGGTGCGGGACGGCGTTAAGCCGGAGAACGACGCGCTGGTGCGCTACAATCTCGGCTGGCTCGCGGCGGCGGTCGCCGTGATGCTGGGGGTGAGCGCGGTCGTCTTCGTCGCCGAGGAATCCCTGCCCGATCCCTATCACCGGCTCCACCTCGCCTGCGCCTTCGCGGCAGTGTTCGCGCTCTCGGAGTACCTGCAGAGCTACTTCCGCATCCACGGCCGGATCTGGCTCGCGCTGCTGCCCCGGGAGGTGGTGTGGCGCGGCGCCAGCACGGCGCTGCTCTGGGGCGCCTCGCTCGCGGGCCTGCTCACCGGCGCCACGGCGGCCCTGTCGATCGTGCTCGGGCTGCTCCTGGCGATGACGCTCTACCAGCTCCGCCACCTCGCCGCGCATCACGGCTGGGACGCCTGGCGCGGCGGCTTTCGCCACCCGCACAAGGGGCCGGGCTGGCGCGGCGAGAGCCTGCTGTTCACCGCCAACAACGTGATGGTGGCGGTGACGGCCTTCCTCGAGACCGTGATCGTCGGCGCGATGCTCGGCATGGAGCAGGCGGCGTTCTACTTCGTGGCGCTGCGCTACGCCATGCTGGTCAACCTGCCCTGCGCGGCGATCGACACCGTCAGCATGCCGATGATCGCGGGCCACTTCCAGGCCGGCGACCGCGAGGGCGCCCAGCGCCTGGTCGCCCGGCTGTCGCTGGCGAGCTTCGCGATCTCGTCGGCGGGAGCGCTCGTGATGGCGATCGGCGCGCCCTTCGCGCTCGCGCTGTTCAAGCCCGACTTCGCCGCCCACACCGAGGTGCTCATGGTGCTCAGCCTGTCCTCGGTCGTGATCGCGTTCTTCGGGCCGGGCGCCTCCCTCCTGACGATCGGCGGCGGGGAACGCTACATCCTCGTCAGCAACGCGGTGCTGTTCTCGGGTTACGCGGTGCTGCTCTGCCTCGTGGCGGTGCCGTTCGGCATCCTCGGCGTCGCGGTGGCGAACGTGGCCTGGACGATCGTCATCAACCTGGTGCTCGCCCGCTGGGTGCGCCGGCACTGGAACGTCGACAGCCGGGCGACCGCCTTCTTCACCCGCCGGGCCTGGGGCCTCGCGCCGGCCGGGCCCGTCACCGCACAGCCGGCCGAGTGACGATGCGCCGCCTCCTCGCCCTCGCCTGCCTGGTCCTGGCTCTCCCGCCCGCCCCCGCCACGGCCGCGCCCGCATGCCTGCGCGGGGTCAACATCAGCGGGGCCGAGTTCGGCACCGTGCCGGGGCGCTACGGCTTCGACTACCTCTACCCCTCGGCCCAGACGATCGGCCGCTTCGCGGCCCTCGGCCTCACGGCGATGCGGCTGCCGATCCGCTGGGAGCGGCTGCAGCCGAACCTGCGCCAGCCCCTCGACCCGGAGGAGCTCGCCCGCCTCGAGGCCGCGGTCTCGGCCGCGACGCAGGCCGGGATGCGCACGGTGATCGACCTGCACAACTACGCCTATCACGGCAAGGCGCGGGTCGATTCCGAGATGGTGACGCCGGAGGCCTTCGCGGATGTCTGGCGGCGCCTGGCGCGGCACTTCCGCGGCGACGCCTCGGTGGTGTTCGGGCTGATGAACGAGCCGCACGACATCCCGGTCGACCGCTGGCTCGTCGCCGCCAACGCCGCCCTCGCGGCGATCCGCGAGGCGGGAGCCCGGCAGATGGTGCTGGTGCCGGGCTCCGGCTGGACCGGGGCGCATAGCTGGACCGCCGACCTGCCGACCGGCAACAACGCCGCGATCATGCTCGGGCTCGTCGATCCGGGACAGAACGTCGCCTACGAGGTGCACCAGTACCTCGACGCCGACTTCTCCGGCACGCATGCCGAGTGCAGCCGCGGCGCCGACGCCCTGCAGGCGGTCGAGCGGATGACCGGCTGGCTCGCCCAGAACGGGCGCCGCGCCTTCCTGGGCGAGATCGGCGCCTCGGGTCGCCGGGGATGCCCGGAGCGGCTGCGGGCGGTGCTCGACCACCTCAACCGCAATCCGGGGCAATGGGTCGGCTGGACCGCCTGGGCCGCGGGCGAATTGTGGGCGCCGGACTACCCCCTGAAGCTCGATCCCTCCGGGGCCAACGCCCCGGTCGTGGCCGCGGTGCAGGCCGCGGCCCAGGGCCAACCGTCCTGCGAACGCTAGAATCCGAGTGAGGACGATGCCGGCCGCCCCCCTGTCGATCCTGCACGTGGTCCGCCAGTTCCTGCCCAATCGCGGCGGGCTCGAGGATTTCGTCGCCAACCTCGCCCGCGAGCAGGCCCGCCTCGGCCACCGCGTCCGGGTGCTGACCCTCGACCGGCTGTTCTCGGCGCCCGAGATGCGGCTGCCGGCGCGGGAGACCCTGGAGGGGATCGCGATCGAGCGGATCCCGTTCTACGGCTCGCCCCGCTACCCGGTCGCGCCCGCGGCGTTCCGGCACCTCGGCGACGCCGACCTCGTCCACGTCCACGCCATCGATTTCTTCTTCGACGCCTTCGCGCTGACCAAGCCCCTGCACCGCCGGCCGATGGTGGCGACGACCCACGGGGGCTTCTTCCACACCAGCGCGCATTCGCGGCTGAAGAAGCTCTGGTTCGAGGGCCCGACCCGGATGAGCGTGCGGGCCTACGAGGCGGTCGTCGCCTGCAGCGAGAGCGACGCGCGGCTGTTCCAGGGCATCGCGCCGGGCAGCGTGTCGGTCATCCAGAACGGCGTCGACCTCGACAAGTTCGCCGGCGCCGCCTCGCCGGAGCCGCAGCCCGCCCTCCTGACGATCGGCCGCTTCGCCCACAACAAGCGCCTCGACCGCCTGCTCGCGACGATGCGGGCGCTCAACGCGCAAGGGCCCGCGTGGCGGCTGCGGATCGTCGGGGTGCCCTCCGACGTCTCCGCCGAGGCGCTGAGCCACGAGATCGACCGGATGGGCCTCACCGGCGCGGTCACGCTGCATACCGGGCTCGACGCCCCGGCGGTCCGCGACCTCATCGGCCGCTCGAGCCTGTTCGTCTCGGCCTCGGAATACGAGGGGTTCGGCATCGCCCTGATCGAGGCGCTGAGCGCCGGCCTCGTCCCGGTCGCCCACCCGAACGACGCCTTCGCCTGGCTCCAGGGGCGCCACCCCTCGATCACGCTCGCCGATTTCGCCGATCCCGACGCGGCCGCCGCAGCGATCCGCCGGGCCTACGACCGCCTGGCGAGCAGCGCGATCCTGCGCGGCGCGGAGGACCTGTCGGAGTACCGCTGGTCGGGCGTCGCGGCGCGCTACGTCGCGGTCTACGAGGCGGCCCTGGCGGAGGCCGGGCACGGGATCGCCGCCAGGGCGGCGTGAGGGACCGGCGCACCCCGTCAACACACCGTTAACCCTCATCCGCGACCCTGGCCGGGCCGCGCCGGTCCAGCCCCGGGGCGGCGGGAGCGGCGGCCCGGCATCAGCCCCCAATCGAGCGCCGGGCCGCCGCCCTCCCCTCCCCTTCTTCGAGGGCCATCGCCCCGGGTCCTCAGCCCCGCCGCACCGGATCGTGCGGCGAGGGCGTGGATCCCCGACCGAGGATCGCAATGCATCTCGTCGTGACCGCCCACACCGCCGACGGCCCGCTCTCGCACCAGCGCACCTCGCCCGAGGGCGCCCTGGAGAAGGCGCAGGAACTCGAGGCCGACGGCCACGACCACGTCGTCATCACCGACATCACCGGCCGGGACTACGCGCCGCCGGAATTCGACAGCCTGTTCCTCAATCCCGGCCGCTGAGGCCGGATCCGGAATCACCATGGCCTTGATCACCATCTACGTCGACGCCGATGCCTGCCCGGTCAAGGACGAGGTCTACCGCGTCGCCGGGCGTCACGGCGCCCACGCCGAGGTGAAGGTCGTGGTGGTGTCAAACAGCTTCCTCACCGTCCCGCGCGAGCCGTGGATCGAGCGGGTGATCGTGTCGGACAAGCTCGACGCCGCCGACGACTGGATCGCCGAGCGGGCCGGCCCGCGGACGGTCGTCGTCACGGCGGACGTGCCGCTGGCGAGCCGCTGCGTGAAGGCCGGCGCCAGCGTGCTCGGCCCCACCGGCAAGGCCTTCACCGATTCCTCCGTCGGCATGGCGCTCGCCACCCGCGACCTGATGCAGTCCCTGCGCGAGGCCGGCGCGGTCACCGGCGGCCCGAAGCCGTTCTCCCCGAAGGACCGCTCCGCCTTTCTCGGCGCCCTCGACCGGATCCTGGTCCGGCTGCGGCGCAACGCCCAGGGCGGCTGACGCAGCGTCGGGCGAACTTCCCTACTCCCTGTGGGTTTCTTCCCGGCGGACGTCCTTCGCCGCCGGGAGAGCCAGCATGTCGGTCGAGGAGAACACGGTCCACTACGACAGCCCGGCCGGCGGCTGGGGCTCGGTGCGCGGCATCGCCGAGGTGTTCGGCAAGGAATGGGCGACCCCGCTCGCCACCGAGACCCTGTTTCGCCAGAACAAGCCGAAAGGCTTCATGTGCGTCTCGTGCTCCTGGGCCAAGCCCGCGAACTACCATCCCTTCGAGTTCTGCGAGAACGGCGCCAAGGCGACGCTGTGGGAGCTGACCACCCGGCGCTGCACGCCCGACTTCTTTTCCAAGCACACCCTGACCGAGCTGCGCGGCTGGAGCGACTACGACCTCGAGCAGCAGGGCCGCCTCACCCACCCGATGCGCTACGACCGCGCCAGCGACAAGTACGTGCCCTGCGGCTGGGACGAGGCCTTCCGCGAGATCGGATCGGAACTGCGCCTGCTCGACCCGAAATCGGTGGTGTTCTACTCCTCGGGCCGCGCCAGCCTCGAGACCTCCTACCTCTACGCCCTGTTCGCCCGGCTCTACGGCAACAACAACCTGCCCGATTCCTCCAACATGTGCCACGAGACGACCTCGGTCGCGCTCAAGAAGGTGATCGGCGCCAGCGTCGGCACGGTGGTGTTCGACGACCTGCAGAACTGCGACGCGATGTTCTTCTTCGGCCAGAACACCGGCTCGAACTCGCCGCGCTTCCTGCATCCGCTGCAGGAAGCCTCGAAGCGCGGCGTGAAGATCATCACCTTCAATCCCGTCCGCGAGCGGGGGCTCGAGAGCTTCACCAACCCGCAGAGCCCGGTCGAGATGCTGACCCGCAAGGCGACGCCGATCAGCGCGCAGTACCACCAGGTCCGGCCCGGGGGCGACATCGCGGTGATGCTCGGCCTGTGCAAGCACGTCTTCGCGGCGGACGACGCCGCCAAGGCCAGGGGCACGCGCGTCCTCGACGTCGACTTCATCGCCCAGCACACGACCGGGCTCGACGCCTTCGAGGCGAAGGTCCGGGCGACGTCCTGGGAGGAGATCGAGCGCGAATCCGGGATCGGCCGCGCCGACATCGAGGCGGCGGGCCAGGTCTACGTCGAGGCCGAGCGGGTCTGCGCCTTCTACGGCATGGGCCTGACGCAGCACGTCCACGGCTTCGAGAACGTCGCGATGGTCGTGAACCTCCTGCTGCTCAAGGGCAATATCGGGCGCGACGGCACCGGCGTGTCGCCGGTGCGGGGCCACTCCAACGTGCAGGGCCAGCGCACCGTCGGCATCTCGGAGAAGCCGGAGCTGGTGCCGCTCGACCGCATCGCCGCGCAGTTCGGCTTCGAGCCGCCGCGCGACAAGGGCATGAACACCGTCGAGGCGAGCGAGGGCATCCTCTCGGGCACGGTCCGCAGCTTCTTCGGCCTCGGCGGCAACTTCGTCCGGGCGATTCCCGACCACGACCGGATGGAGAAGGCCTGGACGGGCATGCGCCTCACCGTCCAGGTCGCGACCAAGCTCAACCGCTCGCACCTCGTCAACGGCGAGATCGCCTACCTGCTGCCCTGCCGCGGCCGCACCGAGGAGGACCGCCAGGCGTCGGGACCGCAGGCGGTCACCATGGAGGACACGTTCAGCTGCATCTACGGCTCGCTCGGCCGCCGCACCCCGGCGAGCGACTTCCTCCGGTCCGAGGTCGCGATCGTCGCCGGCTTCGCCAAGGCGACGCTGGCGCCGAACCCGAAGGTCCGGTGGGACGAGTGGGTCGGCGATTACGGCCTGATCCGCGACGAGATCGCCAAGACCTACCCGGAGGAGTTCCACGACTTCAACGACCGGCTCTGGATCCCGGGCGGCTTCTACCGCGGCAACTCGGCCCGCGAGCGGATCTGGAAGACGGAGAGCGGAAAGGCCGAGTTCACCGCACCCGCGATGATGTCGGCCACCGGATTTCCCGACGAGCCCGGCCGCTACCGGCTCATCACCATGCGGTCGAACGACCAGTTCAACACCACGATCTACGGCTACAGCGACCGGCTTCGCGGGATCGAGGGCACCCGCGACGTGCTCCTGATGAACCCCGGCGAGATCCGGCGGGCGGGCCTCAGCGAGGGGCAGGTCGTCTCCCTCGTCGGCGACGCCGGCGACGGGATCGAGCGGATCGTGACCGGCCTCACGGTGACGCCGTTCTCGCTGCCGGACGGGTGCCTGGGCGCCTATTATCCCGAGATGAACCCCCTGATGGCGCTCTCCCACCACGACGTGCAGTCGAAGACGCCGGCGGCGAAATCGGTGCCGGTGCGGATCCGGCCGGAGGCGGGAGGACCGAAGCGGGATCGCCGCGAGCCGACCGGGCACTCGGCGCACCCGATCTGAGGGGAACAGGCCCCCTCCCCCGCCGGCCGGTGCGGCGCTCCGTGCCGCTCCCGGCGATCTGAGCACGAAAATGCCAGGTGCCCGCGGATGACGCACAATTGTGCTTGTGCGCGGGCGCGTCGCCGGGTACGTCTGTGATCACAGACACGAAACAGGCTGCCCTCGAGAGCGGCCCGAAGTCTGGGGAGGAAAGCCCTCGCCGAGGGCGAGCACCGCCGCGACGCCATCGCGGCGGTGCTCCTGTTTTGCCCCTCCCCTCGTGCCCGACGGCGCGGACCGTCGGGCCACCCGACCGAACGGCCGAGGATCTCAAGCCCCGTCCCGATCCTCCTCGCGCGCCAGGCCGAAGCGGTGGAGCAGCGTCAGCACGATCAGGATCGCCAGGCCGAACCCCATCGCGACGGCGAGCAGCGTGAACTGCGCCGCCCCGGCGACGATGCCGGACGAGGCCGCGAACCACAGGCTCGCCGCGGTGGTCAGGTTCTTCACGTTGCGCCGGGCGACGAAGATCGTCCCGGCCGAGATGAACCCGATCGCTTGCGCCAGGCCCTGGATCACCCGCAGCGGGTCGGCGTCGCCCCCTTCCCGGCGCACCACGGCGTAGAGGCTGAGCGCCGACGTCGTGATGACGGCCGAACTGAGGGCCACGAGGGCGTGGGTGCGCAGGCCTGCATCCTTACCGCGCCACTCCCGCTCGAGGCCGAGGGCGAGGCCGCACAGGGTCGCGGCCCCGAGGCGCCCGACGATCTCCGCGAGGGTGAAGGCCGTCGCGTCGGGCAGCGTCACCCCGTCAATCCTCCCTTCTCGCCTCCCTTCTCGCCTCCCTTCTCGCCTCCCTTCTCGCCTCCCTGCCCCGGCTCCGGCAGCTCCGGAAACGGCGTCCAGTGGGTGAACGCGTCCGGCGCGTAGCCGTACTCGGTGGTGGCGACGTGCCAGGGGCGGCCGTCCCCGGCCCGCCCGGGATCCCACCGGATCACGGCGCGCCGGTCCGGCACGTCCCGGTGGATGGCGATGATCCAGCGCCCGTCCTGGGGGGCGCGATCGATGGACCTCCAGTCGGTCATCGGGTGCTCCGTCATCGGGTGCTCAGCGGCGAATGCCTTCGGAGAACCAACGCGCCGGACCGGCCGCCGTTCGCCTCAGCGGGGAGCGTCGCCGCGCACCAGGCGCTCGCCGGCCTCGCACTCGCGCAGGTAGGTCGCCCGGTTGTCGCCGGTGATGCCGGACCGGTCGGCCTTGGTCTCGCAGACCTGACGATCGTCGGGCGGGGCGGATTCGGGGGCGCCCTGGGCGAGAACCGTCGCGGGCGACAGGAGGGCGAGGAACAGGAGAGCGCGGCGCATGGCGGGCCTCGGGTGCGGGCGGGACATCCCGGACATGCCCCGCCCGCCGCTCCGGTTCCCCGATCGCGGCCGCTCAGGGCCGCGAGCGTCCCGCCCGGTAGGCGGCCAGGATCTCCGGCAGCCGGTCGAGGACGTAGTCGGCGAGCCCCGGCTCCGCGCGATCGTCGAAGGACAGGGCGACCCGGTCGGGCGTGCGCTCGATCCGGGCGATGCCGCGGCCGGCCTCGTCGCTCCACACCTGCGGCGCCGGCCGCGGTGCCCCGGGCGGGGCCAGCGCGCCCAGCAACGCGGCGAAGCGCTCGTTGGTCGGCTTTTCGCGGAAGCCCGGCTCGGCGATGAGGCCGGCGATCCGGTCCGGGCGCGCTGCCCTGATCCGCTCGGCGAGCAGCATCCAGCGCGGCCGGCCGGCGGCCGGGGCCGGGCCGACCGCCCGGACGATCTCCGCCGGCACCGTGCGGGCCACCGAGATCAGGGTCGAGAGGTCGCCCTTGCCGACGCCCATCGCGGCGGTGATCGTGGCGCGGGCGAATCCGTGCTCCTCGAGCCGGAGCGCGAAGAAGGCCCGCTCGATGTAGCTGAGGTCCTGCCGCTCCAGGTTCTCCTTGCCCTGGGCCACCACCAGCTCGGCATCCGAGAGCGGGCGCACCACGGCGCGGACCGGCCGGGCAAGGCGTCGCGCCGCCTGGATGCGCCGGCGGCCATAGGCGACCTGGTAGCGCTCCGGGCTGTCCGGGTGCGGCCGCACCAGGATCGGCACCTGCTGGCCGCTCTCGCGGATGCTCTCGACCAGGGCGGGCAGGCCGGGATCGTGGGCATCGGCCACCCGGTCGGCGATGAACGAGTCGTCGATCCGCTCCGGCTCGATCTCGACCACCACCGTGCCGGCCTCGATCTCGGCCGCGGCATCGGCCCGGGCGGCGAGCCCCCGCAGGGTGCTGCTCATCGCCCTGACCGGGCCGCTGCGGCTGCGCTCCGGGGCGGGCGGGTTTGCAGCTGCAAACTCGGGCTCGGCGGTGTCGGGGTTTGCAGCTGCAAACGCCTCGGGATCCGGCGTCGGCGGGGCCGCGACGGGCTTCGGCGCGGGCCGGGCGCCGAACAGCGCGTCGAGGTTCGACTTGCGGCTCATGGCCGGCCCCAGGCACGGCGGATCAGGCCCTCGATCTCGCCGTTGACGGCCTCGAGGGATTCGAGCGCCCGGTCGTAGGTCGAGCGGGTCACGCCCTCGCGGCCGATCTCGTAGAGGGTCTGCTTCGACAGGCCGGCATCGGACACCGCCGAGGACTTGAGCATCGGCGCGGTCAGCACCGCGTCCTCGAACAGGGTGCGCAGCATGCCGACGATGCGGGTCTGCGGCGCGTCCTGCTGCTCGTAGCGGGTCACGAGGTAGCGCAGCCAGTCGTATTGCAGCTTACCCCCGGATTCCGCCACCACGCCGAGCAGATCCTCGGTCATCGCCAGGAACTGGCTCATCGAGGCGACGTCGAGCATCTGCGGATGCACAGTGATGAGGAGCGAGGTCGCGGCGCAGAGCGCCGACAGCGTCAGGTAGCCGAGCTGCGGCGGGCAATCGATGACGACGACGTCGTAGGCGTCGCCCACGGTCTCGATCGCGTGCGCGACCCGGTCGAAGAACAGCGGCTCGCCGGCCCGGCGCCGGCTCAGCGCCCGCGGGGTCTCGTGCTCGAACTCCATCAGCTCGAGGTTGGCCGGCACGAGGTCGAGGCCGGTGAAGTAGGTCGGGCGCACGACGTCCCGCAGGGGCTTGGCGCCGTCGTACCGGATCGCGCCGTAGAGCGTCTCGTCGGCGCCGACGTCGAGCTCGGGCTGCACGCCCATCAGGGCCGAGAGGCTGGCCTGTGGATCGAGGTCGATGGCGAGCACCCGGTAGCCGCGCAGGACCAGCGACTGGGCGAGGTGGGCGGTGGTGGTGGTCTTGCCCGACCCGCCCTTGAAGTTCGCCACCGCGACGACCTGCAGGTGCTCGGACGCAGACCGCCGCGGCTGGTAGCGCCGGCCGCCTCGCGTGTTCTCGTCGAGGTAGGCGCGCAGGCCGTGGATGTCGGCGAGGCTGTAGGAGCGCCGGCCGTTCGACGAGACCTCCGGCTGCGGCCCGAGCCCGTCGGCGGCGAGCTGCTGCAGCCGCGACACCGTCACGCCGATGATGCGGGCGGCCTCCGTCGAGGTGAAGCGGCGCAGGCCCTTGGCGGCCGTGGGCGGGAACAGCCCGGAGGAGATCGCCTGCAGCTGCGCCCGGAGCGTCGCCGCGTGGGCGCCGATCATCGCGGCGGGTGCGACCGGGGGAGGGGGTTGCGGCGGCGTGTGCTGATTCATCCTCGCGAGCCCTGTTTGCAGAAAATTCGCCGGTTCGGCGCTCAAACTGCAATTGGCCCGTTCGCGCCCCGATTCGCAATCGGCACCGCGGGGGCGGCGCAAGCCTCGCGCAAGCCCGGCGCGCCAACGGGGCGCGCCAACGGGGCGCGCCGACGACGGGGGAGGGGCGCCGACCACGCCACTGGACGCGGGGGCGGGATCTCCGGAAGGGCATGCGGCTACCTCGAAATAGGGTTGCGCCGGCCGCTTCATCGCGCGCGCCCCCGGCGCTAGGGTCCGGATCGGCGCCACCCCGCTCCACCGAACAGGGGAGACCAGAAGAATCCCGCGGCCGCGCGGTCGGTACCGTCACAGGTCACAGGCTCCGGCTGCGGAGCGGCTCAGGCTCGGCCCTGCGGACAGACCCGGGCTCCGGTCTCCTCGGGCTCCGGACTCCTCGGGCTTCGGCCTCCTTTGGGGAAATCCGTAAGCTTGACGGAATCCTCTCGCCCGACTCCGCGCTGCGATTTGCCAGCCGTTAAGCCGCATCGAGTTGAGTGGTCGACATCAGCTCGGATCGAGCGTCCTGCGCCGCAGTGGAGCAGGTGTTTCTCTAAAATAGAAATCCGAAAATTTACCAAGGTTTAGACCTGACATTGCACTCTCATCTCCAAAATGAGAGCGTTGTCTCATACAGGAAGGTGGAACCTCATGGTCGAAATTTCCGACATCCGGGACGTGCTGAAGTCGCTCGAATCGCTCAAGGGTGTGGTCGACGGTCTGTCGGACGACGACGACCTGTTCGAGAAGGGTCTCGATTCCTTCGGCTCGGTGCAGCTGATGCTGGCCCTCGAGGAGCGCTTCGAGATCGAGTTCCCCGATTCCGCGCTCGGTCGTCGCTCGTTCTCGACCATCCGCATCATCCGGGACACCGTCGCGGGCCTCAGC